>JAMFSY010000072.1 GCA_026225555.1 Methylacidiphilales bacterium | reverse complement strand
TACCCAAATCAATGCCGATGAGAGCCTGAAGGCCGTCTTCGGCGGAAAAAAAGCCGTCTCCATGTTTGAAATGACGAAACTCGTCTCCCAACATCTCAAGGCTTGAGCCAACCCGGCCACCGGTCCCGGTTATCCGAATCCTAGCTATTTACCTGGGACCGCATCGGGAGCCTAATGCACTTCTCGGGCCTTCAACCTTTTTGATTTGGAAAGCCAAACCCTGAACAGGATGTCGGCGTAAAGGATCGATGAACGTCTCACGCCGCAACGTGAGACGACGGAACGTACCGAAGAGGTCTCCGAATTTTGGGCCTTGTATTGGGTACGCGAATGGTCGTTTCGGGACTCAGCTTCCAATCGGGAAACATTTTCGACAATCGGCCAACCCGAGGAGGCGAAGTCTCGATCAGGAGCATTCGTGACGATTCGTCGACGATCTTCACGCCGGGTAAAGAACGGACGCGTTCCACGTCAGCGGAAGGCTTTTCCGCTGGGCCATTGAATCTTAGAATGAACCGCCTCACAGGAGGCAGTGTACGACGAACCGGGACAAATTCAAACCTTAATCAGGCCTTGTCCCTCTAACGTTCCCGGAAATCCGAGCGTCCTTGCGGCAGCCAGAACCAGTTGGGCAATCGCATCCGAGCGCTCCTGCTTTCGTGCCGCCCCGAGGATGTCAGGAGTGGCGGCCAGGAGCCTGGCGGCGGCCCCTGTCACGGCGGGACACGCCATGGATGTGCCGCTCATGACCGCATAGTGGTTACCCGGGAAGGTTGATATGATCCCAACTCCTGGGGCGGTTAAATCGATTTCCGGACCGACGTTCGAAAACTCGGCGATGAAATTCTTTGCATCTCTACCCGAAGGGGGAACAATTTCGGCCGTTTCGGCCGTTCCGTTAGGAAAGGTGCCTTCCCGGCCCAAAGCTGAAACGGCAATCGCAAGTGAATCCGCAGCGGGAAAGGAGACCGGTTTTCGGCCATCGTTGCCGGACGCGACAATGATGAGAGAGCCCTTGCCTCTCGCGTCGGCGATGGCCGAGTGGACGGCTTCATCCTTAGGTCCGCCTCCCAAACTCATATTGATCAAATCACATCCATCCGCGACGGCGCGTTCGATGGCTTTGGTCAAAGCGAAGTTAGTGGCATCCTCTGAATTCGTTCCGAACACGCGATAACTCCGTAGCTTGACTCCGGGAGCCAATCCCCTCACGCCCATCGGTAATTTTCCTTTGGCCGCAATAATCCCCGCGACGTGGGTACCGTGACCTTCGCCATTGTCACCGAAATCCGACGCAGCTTCACCCGTAACCGTGTTTTCTCCCCCCTCCACCACGAGGTCATCATGCGGACCGACGCCTGTGTCGATCACCCCCACAGTCACGCCAGCTCCAGCATCGTCCGGGGCGTTCCCGTAGAAGTGTCGAAGCCCGTCGCCATGAGAGTAGTCGATGGGTGACATCTGGAGCGTCATTCCCGCTTTCAACGTAATATCTTTCGTCAGAATACTCCAAAAGCTGTGTTCGCTGTAGACATAAAGTCTTTCGACTTTCTTCGTGGCAGAGCCGAGCGACAACCCGACCACTCCCTTGCTGTTCGTCAAAGCTTCGATGCCGGTTCCGCTCGCAAAATCCGTAAAGGCCAGCACTCGAGCGCGAGGAATCGGACTTCCGTCCGCCTGCGAGACAATGGTCAGATCGATCTTAACCGAGACCTTCGCTGCTGACGGCTTAAGGGCGACCGCGATACTGGGCCGACGAGCTTTTGCCGGGTGGTAATAAACAACGGGAATGATCCTCAGACCCGGTTGCTCGGCTTGAAGATCCGTCACCAAGTCCGGAGAAATTTCAACTAACTTGGCTCCATTCTCCTGAATCGAGTCCACGACCCTCATTTTCGTCCTGATCTTCGCAGTCGAAAGCGAGCGAATCTGCGACCTCGCCGTCCGCGCATTCTCCAAAGACCGAAGGAACAAATCAATTTGCAGCGTGGCCGGCTGGCCGTCTCCAGGTGAAACGCCTCCCGGCGGCAACAGAATGTATTGAGCAATCGCAGATGGTGGCATGTTTTTTTACGAGTTAGCTGACCACTGAAGGTCTAATCATTGGGTCCAAGGAAATTAAGCAGTACGGCTTACCGACGTTTGAGCAACTAGCTGTAGTCCCGGCATGAGTCTGGAAGCCAAACCAGCTCATCCTGATCAGTTCCGAGAAGCGGACGTCGGCCGGCTTGCAAGACCTAGGCATTTAGCGAATTGCCGATCCTCTCGTCAAGAACAAGAGATCAAAGTCTTCGCAGTTATTCCAAGCCAAGCCGAGAATGAACTTGACCAACTCTTCCCGTCCATTGCCTATCGGGCAGGGTGCCTCTCCAACAGGCCGGGTCGTTACCGCGTCTCGCTCTCCAGCTCGGAGTGGGTGCTGTCGATGTTGCTTTGCGATGCTTCCTGCGTGACATTCGCACCGCTGCTCGACGGTGCCGAACCGAACCCGCGGGCCTCGGGGTTTGACGCACACGCGCAGACTCCCAAGCTACAGACGATACACAGTAACATCAGAATGTTAATTGACATATTCTATCCCCAAGTCCTAATAGCCAGTGATGCGCTTCGTATTTCTGATCGCAGCAACTCTACTTTACCTCGCTGCGAGTTGTGCTGTAAATGCCCAAGGTATTAACGATGTCAGCGTGAGCATTGATCAAAGTAATGATCAAGATGTCCTTAACCAGCAGACCCAATCATTCAACGGTGAAACCGGAGTGGGTCAGCAATCCTTGAGGGTTAGGGCACCGCTGTTATTCACCTCGGCCAATTCGACCGGCGAAAGTACGTTGAAGGCGGGCCACAGGCCGCTACCTCCGGGCACCGCTCCCATCTGGAGTGATTACATATACTCCGGCTTTGTCGCCAACAAGTCGCCCACGTTCTTCACGACACCTCAGTTTTATACACGGGACACCTTCAACGAGAAAAATTCATTCCTTGGCACCGGCGTAACTGATTCCTACGGCCACGACCTCGGCGTCGATATCAACACACGCACCGGCTTAAGGATCGAGCCGGATTTCGGATACAAATACGCAGCACGCGACCTGGACGGCACCAATACCCAGCGAGCCAATAGCTACGCAGGCACTCTGACTTTTACCCAAAAAGTGTTTCCCTTGGCTGCGATAACTGACGATCAGCCCGGGGCTACCTTCAACTTGCGAGAGGCCACCGACGAAGACTTGAAGAAGCTCGACAATGACATCTACCCGAACATGGATATCAAGTTGGGCTTCGTCGCCGCCATCACCGCCACCAACTTAAGTACCCTTACGGCAGGTTCCCGCGTTAAAACCAGCCAGGACGCCTACGACCTCTCGCCCAGCCTAACCTTCGACTTTGCCCTGTCGAAGCAGTTCACGTTGTCGTTGGTTCCCAGTTACGACAACACGATGACCTCCACCAGCACCGCGACGAGCTCATCAGGGGGATCGTTGCAAATCCAACAACGTAATACTTACACCTACGTTCCCACCCATGGCGGGGTACCCGATACCATTCAGAGCTTCCAGATTACCGAATACAATTCGCTTCTCCACGACACCTCGTTGGAACCCTTGCCGCCCGTCGCTATGCCCATTGCATACCAGAACTGGGCGAAGTTCGGACTCTCGTTGACCTACAATAGGGTTTATGGCGATCCCCGCCTTAAGGATAAGCGTCACATTCTGGCGCGAGTCGAATACTCCTACGAGGCGTTCAATGCCGCGTATGAGGCGCACAATGTCATCGCTAGCGTGAACATCGACTTTTGACCTAGCTATCGACGGCCAAATCAATTTTTGCTTCCCGCGGGTAACCGCCCGGGTCGAGCCGTCCGCACAAACCATCTCCAATTTTGGCATCAACGACATTTCTCCTGATAGGGGAAACCGATTGGGCCAGGGCAAATTACGCCGTCATTTCGTCCCGCGATTTGCGTATGTCAAAATTCAACATGTCTTCCACCACGTCGGCGGCCGTGTAGCCCTGCGCTTCGATGGCCGCTTTGACCGACGGCGTAATCTTGCGATAAAGAACCTTCCACAAGGCCGCCAGCATTTCCTCTTCGGTCAAATCCCGGGAAAGAACTTCTTGGGCGGCTTGCCAAAGCTTGAGGCGGTTGGCGCGGTTAAGAAGCTTTTCGGGCGTCTTTCTCACCGACCACGAAGCCGGAAGTTCCCCGAGTTGCCAGCCTTTCCCCATGACTTCGAAAGCGAGTTTCTCGACCGCTCCATGTTCTTTGGCCAGCATGTCCCTGAGTTGCTTGCAAAGCGGCCGCATTTCCTTTTTCAACAGGCGAACTTCACGCTCCGGATGGTGGCCTTCCGAGAACCATTCGCTGCCGAAATGTTTCTCGCGGCAACGCATTTTCTTGGCCAGCTCATCCAGAATCGCATTGTCCTCATGTGGAGCGCGCAGCCGGTTCAAGATCTTGGTTAAAGGCGACGACTTGGTAAACAATCCCAGGCTCAGGTTGAGCAACGGGACCGGCTGGACCCTCCAAAAAGTCAGGACCTTCTCTCGATTCAGGAGCGGCCGGGGCAGGTTTTTGTATTCCTGAAGCAATTGCAGGGGCGACAAGGAGGTCTCGTCCCCGAGAGCGACGGCGATGCCCATGAAGCAGCCGTTGCGAAGCCGCCGCTTCCGCTGCCATTTCACATGCAGACGCCGGGAACACCACTCCCAGATTTCGAGCAGGTCGTCGACTTCTACATTGCGGTCATGCCGTTCGTTTTCCATACCGGATACCTTCTGTCGTCAATCTCAAAGCGTGCCATGGAACGTCTTATTAGAATAGTTGATGAGAGTAAAAATTGAACTTCAAGCCAAGTCCAAATGTCACGTTTCTTCATTCTTCCTGCCGGACCGGCCAGTTTTCCCGCTTTCGTCCATCGTGGCTTGCCGCGACGGGAAAATACTGGCCATCAGGAGCGTAGTTGCCATGCCTATTTCCAAGGGCCTAAAAAAAAATCCGGCGACCCGGCCGTCTCGGTAGGCGCGGACCTCCGAAAGCGTGAGGGATCGGGAGATGACGATCACGTATCCTTCGTAACCGAGACCGCGAAGATACTGGACGAAGGCAGGGCCGGTCGTGCCCAAGGCGACGTGATTTACCAGCACGGCAAGAAGGGTCCGGGCCTCGGCCTGAAATTGTGTCATCCCCTCGACTCCGGTTGAGGCCACAACCACTTCGCAACCGTAGGCGTGGAAGGCGCTCTCCACTTCCCGGACCCGGGCGGGATTGTCGTCGATGCACAGGATATGCGGGGGCGCGGAAGCGAGCATGGAAAGTTGGCGAGGATGTGTGGGCAGCCACACATAGCCTCTGCCCGAGGTTGCCTAGAGTCAAGTGTGAGTAGCCACACAAACCAAGCCGGGAAGAACCTTGTCGGCCCCGCCGTGCGCAAACTGCGCTACAGCCGCAGGCTTTCCCAGGCGCAGTTGGCCGCACGCTGCCAGATTCAGGGCTGGAATGCCTCGCGGGACATCATCGCCGCCATCGAAGGCCGCGTGCGCTATGTCACCGATCAGGAAGTCGTTCAGTTGGCCAAAGCCTTAAAAGTGCCTTTTCCGAGCCTCTTCCCGCGTGCTTGATCCTTTAGGAGACTTGTTTGCCTTGGGCCAAAGTGTGAATTTGCGCCTTGCTGATGCGCTTGTGGCGCAGGCCAGGAACAGGCTTCAGGAGACGGCGATAGACCAGGCGATAAATGGTCGTCGGGGAGATGCCTAAAACTGCGGCGGCCTCCTGGACCGAATAGGTCAGTGCCTCCGCGGCCTCGGGATCGTCGGAAGGTAATGGCGGATTCATGAACGGAAGGATAACCCCTGATCGCGGGAGCGAAGTATGAGGTCGAAGATACTCTGCCCTAAGCCCCTTACAGGGGCCGGACAAGCGGCTCTTAACCTTTTGACAGAAGACCGCCCTGCGACTAGCCACCGCCGG
>JAMFSY010000071.1 GCA_026225555.1 Methylacidiphilales bacterium | reverse complement strand
GGGGAATCAACTCCGAACGTGTCGCCAGCGACCGCTCGTCCCACCAGATCCTGCCGCAGGGCGAAGCAGCCCTCACGGCCAAGAAAAAGCTCTTCGCCCTGGTCGAGGACCTGAATCATCTCTCCGCCCAGGATCCCAATGCCGCGCAAATCCTCAGCGAATTCAAGATCCAGATGCAGGCTGCCCCGACCAACAACGCCGGTAAATAGCGGCTCGGTCAAGACCGGCGTGGATCTTTAGAGAACGCCCTTTTCCTGCTTTTGCTCCAAATGCAGCAGGAATTTCTCCCGCACGGTTTCCGCCTTCTCCAGGAACCCCGGCATCCGTGCCAGCCAGGTATAAATTTCGCGGCGGGATTCTTTGGGCAAGACCGCCGGCAGCGCGATGACGCGATCAAGGGCCTCGATAACTTTCAAGGCAATCGTCTCGATGGCACGACGGCCTGCCATCGACCCGGCCTTGGTTTGCAAAAGGCTTTCCGCCGATGCGCCCGGCGGCAGGAAGGAGGCTTGTTTATAGAGGCTCATGCCATCGACGGTGATTACTTCCGTCCGCGGAAAATAACTGGTCATCAGGTTCCACGGATAGGCGCTCTGGTCGCCCGAATTGCGGAAGTCAGTGCGGAGCAACACGGCGGGGATGTCCGCGAACTTCGCGAAGAGATATTCCACCACCGTGCCGGAATCGAGTTCCGTGCCGTCATAATGAAAGACGCCGACATCGCAGGCCATGACGGTTTTCAAGTCTTGGTCGCGGATGGCCTGGGCGGTCGTTTCGCGGTGCTCGAGATTCTGTGGAATCACCGGCAGATACCGGCCCGAGGAAAGTTCGTAGATCGCCTCGCCCAGCACGGCGTTGCCGTAGAGATGCTTGAGGCTGAAAAGTTCACCGGCAAGATAGATGGTGAGGGGAGCAGAGTTAGGCATGCGGGACGGAGCCTAATCCAGGAGCGGGTGGGACGCCAGATCGCGATGACCTGTCAGGGCGCGCGCATCCTCACTGATCCCTACCTAATAGGGTGACGTGAGGCAAAAAATCAACCGGTGGATTCTTGTGTCCTGCGTTCCTTAGAAACAATTTTCATGAGTTGCTGGATTGTTTCGTCCGTTATTAAGAACGAAAGTTAAAATCGAGAGCAGCAAAGTCGGATACTTGCCACTTGTCCATCGTCTATACGCCAATATCCTCATTCCAGAGCTGGGGATTCTTCGCGATAAATTCGTTCATCAAGTCGATGCACTCCGCGTCGTTGGCATTTTCCACTTGGACTCCCCGGCTCCGCACATATTCCTCCGGTCCCTGGAAGGTGCGGTTTTCTCCCATCACGACATGGGGAATTCCATAGAGAAGGATTGCGCCGCTGCACATCGGGCACGGGGAAAGCGTCGAATAAATCATGCACTCGCGATAGACGGCTGCCGGTTGCCGTCCCGCATTTTCGAGACAGTTCATTTCGGCGTGATGAATCACGCTTCCCTTTTGCACCCGCTGATTGTGCCCGCGCCCGATGATCGCCCCTCGATAAACCAGGACGGAGCCGATAGGAATGCCGCCCTCCTCGAGACCCTGGCGGGCTTCCCCGATGGCGGCGGCGAGGAAGGGATCGGAAGTCTTCATAAGCCCCTACATGAGCATGTATCGTACACATTTCCAAAAAATATCAGCTCCGGGGAAAGGCACCGCGAGCCTTCCTTTTAAATCGCGCCGTACCTGCGGGTGGCCTGCGATCTGCTAAACGGAAAATCCTTATGCGGTTTGCACTTCTATTTATCGGCCTCGTTATCGGATGGACGCCTCTCCTTTCCCAAGGCGCGGAGGCAAAGCGTAAAGTCATTATCGACCAGGACGCCTACGGCCCGGCCGGCTCGAATTTGCAAGCGATCCTCATGCTCATTCAGTCTCCTGATGTGGAGGTGGAAGGAATCACCGTATTGAGCGGCGACGGCTGGCGCGACGAGAACGTGGCGCACACTTTGCGGTTGCTGGAGATCGTCGGGCGGACGGATATTCCGGTCGTGCCGGGCGCGGTACACTCGCTGATCAATTCACCGGAAGCAACCAAACGGTGGGAAGCAATTTTCGGCAAGCTGGCCTATAAAGGTTGCTGGACCGAGAAATGGCCGGAGACGACGGGCATCAAGCGGCGCGCCTATCACGCTTCCGACGTGGTTCCTCCGTTGGAGGAGGGCGATCCCAAAACCAAGGCCTCCACCGAGACGGCGGTCAATTTCCTTATTCGCAAAGTTCACGAGTCGCCCGGCCAAGTCACCGTTATCGGGGCGGGGCCCATGACCGATATCGCCCTCGCCTGCGCGATCGACCCGGATTTTCCCAAGCTGGTGAAAGAGCTCGTCATCATGGGCGGCAGCTTTGAACCACGGTCCTCCGGCAGCGAGTATTCTCAGGAATATCTCTACACGCCGCGCTTGGAATTCAATATCCGCTTTGATCCCGAAGCCGCGCGTATGGT
Source organism: Methylacidiphilales bacterium (assembly GCA_026225555.1). GTDB lineage: Bacteria > Verrucomicrobiota > Verrucomicrobiia > Methylacidiphilales > UBA1321 > JABDGH01. The sequence goes on along the minus strand of JAMFSY010000071.1, from coordinate 27,156 downwards.
CTTTCACGCTCCTTGGAAAAAACTGACACAGGCGCCGGTCGATCCCACCACGAAGACGGAAATCAGTGGCGCGATGTTCGATGAAATTGCGAAGGCGGATACGCCGTTGTCACGCTATCTCAAGAAATATGCCGAGATCGGTATGCCCATGTGGGACGAACTTGCTGTCGGGGTCTGGCTTGATCCTTCGCTGGTCACCGAAAAGGCGGCCATGCTGGTCGACGTGGACACGAGCTTCACCGCCGGCTACGGCAATACGTTAAGCTGGGCGCCGGGAGCGGGCCCGGGCTTGGGAGAGGGACCGGTCGAGGTCATCAAAGCGGTCGATGTCGGCAAGCTGAACCAACTTTTCCTATCGCTCATGAAGGCCTCGACGCCGCCTGCGCAGTGAGGCCTTCATTCAGCGAGACTTTTACAAAAAATTACGGATTCTGGTCGGCCTTCTCATTCGCTTGAGCGATTTTCAGCCGTTGATCGTGGTCGGCCTCCTCAACGCCTTCCTCCACGAGTATCTCTCCGATGCTTCTGCCCTCTCCATCCTCTTCGTCCGTGGAGGTCGCGGGCACGACATGTCCGGTTGAGCCCGGCAGCGGATCCCAACGTTCGGATTCAGGAAGGGATTCGAGCGCGGTCTGATCTGGATCCAAATCCCGGACTCCCGTGAGTTCTCGTTTGGCCATTCTCAAATCGGATTTGGACACATCGTTCGCACGACGGCCGTCGATTACCGCCAGCTCGACGGCGCGCTTCAGAACCATCTCGGAAGTCACGGTGCCGACGCCGGTTGAATTGATCATGATTGCGCCTTCGTTTTGCGGATTTATTTTCATACGTTTTGCGTGAGGGGGACAGGGGTTGAATAGAACTCCCGCGCCTTGGCGAGAAGCTGGCCTTCCGAGAGATGATGCTCATCGACTGCCACGAGGCCGGCGATGCGGGTGGCTAGTGGTGGGTGATGAATTTTCACCCAGTTGCTAAATTGCTCCGCCTCGCTGCTGGTTCCCGTGCCGGTGCCGAAGATGAGGATTCGGCCGGTGCCCATCCCGAGCGCCTTGGCCACCGGTTCGAAGAAACTCTGGGGGTCGGGCTTTTCCTGGCCCCTCGATTCTTCCCTTGAATTGTGGGCGTGGCGAAAAAACTCCTCCGGCTGGTGAGGAAGTATCTTCTCGGGAATTCCGCCACTTAAGACCGAAGTGAAGATGCGGGCCTCATGGTGATCGATCACCAGCAGCCAATGGGTCGATTCCTGGTCGGCAACGGGAACCTTCTCGGAACGTTCCAGAAAATGGCGCAAAGACATCAGCTCATCCATCTCCGCCACGTCCTTGGTGCGGGCCTCGTGCAACACCAACACCTGCCCATTACGGGTCACCTTCAGATTGCCGTTGTGCTCCTCAACCACCTCGCCCAGTTCGTTCAAAAGGGCGTGGACCTCCCGCCAGGCGAGGTTGTGTGAGATCGGGTGCTGAAAGATCCTGTCGTAGGTGCGTAAGTGCGAACCGGTAAGTGAGTCTTTTGCGGTCATGAGATTTTGCGGAGGCGAAATTAAAGACCGATAAAGACGCGAACGCCGTTGCGTTGATCCCAGTAACCGCGATGGTGATGGTGATAGGCGTAGTTGTGACGATGATGATTCCCATCCCAATAACCATGGTTATCATGCCGGTAGCCGTTGTCGGCCCACGTCGGGCAGATTCCCGCTGCAATAAAGAAGACGGCCATTCCCGTGACTAATAGATTTTTTTTCATGCTCATTTTTTTGGTTTTGATTTGTTTGGGAACTAACCGGTACCTGGAGGATCGGAAAGCACATCCGCTCGATAGTTCCATGCCTGTAGCCTACTCCAATGGACGGGGCATGAGCTATGGGGTGTTCACCCCATTCAGCTTCGCGTACGAGGGTCTATATTCACAGGGGATGATAAATTCGACTCGAGCCTTCTTCTCATCGCCCAGCTCCGAAGAAAATTCTTTCCCGGCCCCATGAAACTTCGCATCCAGCATCGAACAACTTACCGTTATGGGGAGGACGTCCTTTTTGGCCCGCATCGCATTATGCTTCGGCCCCGCGAAGGACATGACATCCAGATCGAACAATCTGTCCTCGAAATCGCTCCCGCCCATCGGCTCCATTGGATTCGGGACGCCTATGGAAACAGCATTGCCGTGGTCAATTTCACGGAGCGGGCATCGAGTTTGATGATCTATAGTGTCCTGCTCCTGACCCATTTTGGTTCCAATCCCTTCGATTTCTGCATTGAGCAGGGGGCGACCCAATATCCTTTCGTCTACGACTTGGAAACTTCCCTGGAGCTCTCGGCGTTGGTTCAGGCGGTCTATCCCCAGGACGTTCAGCCGGTCCTGGGTTGGCTTGGTCAATTTTGGCGCACGGGCCAATCGGTCGATACGCTGGCGCTGCTCCAACAAATGAATGGAAGCATCAACCGCACATTTCGGTATCAAGCGCGGGACGAATCGGGGGTTCAATCTCCCGCCGTGACTCTGCAAAAGGGCAGCGGCTCGTGCCGCGACTTCGCCACGTTATTTGTCGAGGGTTGCCGCAGCCTTGGCCTCGCCGCGCGTTTTGTCAGCGGTTACATGCTCGGCGGCGCGGTGTCCGGCCTCGGAGCCTCCACGCATGCCTGGGCCGAGGTTTATTTGCCGGGTGGCGGTTGGAAGGGCTTTGATCCCACGCTCGGGTTGCTGACGACGACGGAGCATGTTCCCGTCGCGGTATCCCGGCACTCTGAACATGCCATGCCGGTGACAGGTTCTTTCATCGGGCCCCGCAGTGCCTTTTTAGGAATTGAAGTGGACGTGCGGGTGGAGGAGATCAAGGCCGGACCTTCCGCGAGTTCGGCATGGAAATCGGCCTCCTTAACGGAAACGCCGCCCATTGTCGGCCGATAATTCCCGGTCCTGACTCCTCGCTGGCCTCGCGCAGAGACGCGAAATTTTTTTGGCCGATGTGGGAGTCGATCCGAATGGGGTACATACCCCATAGGAATGAATATATTCGGCGCGTACTATTGCGCTCAACCACAGCCGTCTGAGCGCCGGCCTTATAAGAAAGCATACCAATGAAAAATAAAATTCGCAGTTTAAGCAGTCTCGCCGTTTTAGGCGCGATGCTTGTCCCGGTCAGCCTGACCTTTGCGCAGACACCTTCCGATTCAACCACCACCACTGCCAGCAGCAGTAGCACGACTTCCGCGGGAACGGTCAGCCAGTTCAATCCGGATACCATCGTGATTAAAACCACGACGGCGACCGAGCCCGTCAGTTATTCCTATACAAAGACGACAACCTACGTCGATCAAAACGGTAATCCCGTTTCGGTCGAGACCGTGAAATCCGGTGCGCCCGTGACGGTCTACTATACGCACGACGGCGATAAAATGGTGGCTTCAAAAGTCGTGGTTCAGCGCACGACCAGCGACAGCCCCGATGCTTCCACGGTTGAAACGAAAAAGAGCAGTACCACTTCAACCTCCACCTCCAACCCGTAACCCTAGCGGCACTCGACGGGCGGGAATGCTTGAAGCATTCGCGTCGGCGATGCCTTTAAAACCTAACTCATCATGATCAAATATATTATCTACTCCTGCGTTGCCACGTTCTCTCTTATCGCCCTGGCTGGGTGTGCCAGTGAAGAAAAACAATCCTCCGCCTCCGCTTCCGAGTCCTCATCGGCGACCCTGGCGCCGGACAGCAAGGACATGACTCATCGGCATCAGTAAATCCCCTCAGGGTCATTCGCCGGCAAGCCTGCAAAACAAAAGCCATGGCATCCGACCTGGATGCATGGCGTTCAGTCCATGAAATCGATCTAATGAAAAAAATCCTCCTTTCCTGCCTTCTCTCGTCCACTCTCGCGGCCCTCTCGGGCTGTGCTTCCGAAGAGCCTCGGACGACAACCACCTCAACGGACACGGAAGAATCCCGCGTCGTTCCCGCGAATCCGCCCGTCTCCACGACGACGGAACAGACCACCGTGCATTCAGCGAATTGACGATCTCCGTCAGGATAGTCCCGGGAGAATTATGGAAACGATCATCGAAAAAGATTCGCCAGTGCTGGGTATCGTCCTCCTGGCCGCCGTATTCCTGATTTTCATTGGAGGAGGATTGGGGTTAGCTTATCTGGGCGGGGTCTTTACGGGAAAAGATGAAGTGAAGGCCAACGATAAAAGAATCGCCACCCAGGCTTCGGTGATTGCTCCCGCACGCTGAAAATCGGTTCGATTTTTTTTAAGAACGGCGCATTTTGATTTTTTAAAGGGAAGAGATATCCATATGAACAAGGCAAACGATATGATGAATCGAATTAAAATAGGACTCGCAGTCACGCTGATGGCGGTCTTGACCGGATGCGGCGGCTATATCGGTGGAGGTTACGGCGGCGGCTATGGAGACGAAGGCTATGGCGATTATGATGATGGCGGCGATATGTATATTTTCGGCGGCGATTATGGGAGAGGTCGCGATGTGCATGGCTACAGTCATCGCGGCTCCGAAAGCCGCGGATCGGCCCACTTTGGCGGCGGCGGACGCGGCGGTGGTGGCCACGGAGGCGGCGGACATGGGGGAGGCGGACATGGACGGTAAATCGCCTGCAACTCCTTGGACAAAAACAGACCTGATCTATCTATGAAATTTCTACACTCGTTGACCCATATAACCCGTCTTTTGGCTCTCCCGCTTTTGGTGGGTGGCTGGAGTGGTTTGCCCGCCAGCCTGGTCGCGGCGGAAGCGCCTCAAATCCAACAAACCTTCGCCTCACCGAATGATGCCGTGGCGGCTTTGAAGGCGGCCGTTGAAGCTAAAAATCAGGCGGCCCTACGCAGCCTTTTCGGCCCGGAACTCCACGACCTCTTGACTGGCGATCCCGTGCAGGATGCGAACAATGCGAAGAGATTCGCCGCAGCCATGGCGCGAAGCTGTCATCAGGTCAGGGAAGGAGAGGACAAAATCACCCTCGAGGTCGGTCCGGATGATTGGCCGATGCCGATTCCCCTGGTCAAAGCCGATGGGAAGTGGCATTTCGACACGGACGCAGGCAAGGAGGAGATCATCAACCGGCATGTCGGGAAGGATGAACTCCATGCGATCGGCGTTTGCCGTGCTTATGTCATCGCGCAACGAAAATACGCGCGTGAAAACCCGAATGCAGCCTCCGGTCCGGTTTATGCCCAACACTTAAAGAGCGCGCCAGGGAAAAAGGACGGTCTCTATTGGCCCTCAACAGGGAACGAGCCGACGAGCCCGTTTGGTCCTTTGGTGGCGAAGGCTCAAGCCGAGGGTTATGCCGTCCATGCCCAGGGCACCGGCCCGCATGCGTTCCATGGCTACTACTTTAGGATTCTCACCCGGCAAGGTGAAGCGGCACCTGGCGGCAAATTGGATTACGTCAGCCACGGTAGTATGACCGGTGGATTTGCGCTGGTGGCCTATCCGGTGGACTGGGGCCAATCGGGTATCATGACCTTTATTGTCAATCAGGACGGCCGGGTTTTGCAGCGGGACCTGGAGGAAGAGACTCCCCAAGAGGCGGGTTCGATGAAGGAATACGACCCGAGTTCCGACTGGACAGTGGTCCAGGATGAAGGAGTTTTGAGAGCAGCCTCCGAGAGATGATCCACGGCCTTTCCGGCCTTCGGAGAAGCGGCAAAAAGCAGGGCAACAACGTTGCCCTGCTTTTTTGTTATCGGCTGCCGAGGCGACCGGTGAAAAATAGGACCAAGAGGATAAGCAGGATAAGTCCAAACCCACCGCCGCCGATCAGCGGTCCGCCCAGATAAAAGCCGCCGCCGCCGAACAAGAGCATCAATACGATTAAAATAACGAGTAGATTCATAATGGAATAAGTTAAGGGAATCCGGGATCTCTACTAGTGGGGTGTTCACCCCATTGGGAACATCCATTATTCTGGCGTACTTTTTTTGACGACAGCCTCATTCGACATACGGCTTCCGAACGTTTAACTTTCAGTTTTAGAACCATGAATCCAATCGCCGTGCTTTTAGTCGAAGACCATACGATTGTTCGCCAGGGCCTGCGGTTATTGATCGAGGCGGATGGCGACATCAAGATTGTTGGTGAAGCTAAAACCGGACGGGAAGCTGTCCGCATGGCCTGCGATCTTCATCCGGAGGTTATTGTCATGGATATCGCCATGCCTCTGCTCAATGGGCTGGAAGCGACCCGCCAAATCCTCAAGGCCTTCCCGACGATGAAGATCCTGATTTTATCCGCGCACAGCGATCCCGAATACATCGAGCAGGTCGTCAAGTCAGGCGCGCTGGGATATCTGGTCAAGCAGACCTCGGGTGAAGTTCTCGCCCAGGCCATCCGTGAGTTGCATAAGGGAAAGACTTATTTTATCTCCTCAATTGCCAAACGCATAAAAGAGGATTACCAGAAATCCCCCGATCAGGTGGGGTTGCAAAAAAGGAACGATACGAAATTAACCTCGCGCGAGGCCGAGCTGCTTCAATTGATCGCAGAGGGCCATGTGAATAAGCAAATCGCCTCGGAACTCGGTATCAGCATCAAGACGGTTGAGAAGCATCGTCAGCATTTAATGGAAAAGTTGAATATCCACGATATTGCCGGCCTGACGCGCTTTGCCATCGCGAGCGGCATTATCGAAAGCAGTGTGCAATCGACGATCACGGAGGAGTAGGGCGCCTCTTAAAACGAATGGCCCTGAATCGTAATCTCTAAGAAGAGAGCGCCGAAAGGGCGGGGGAAACCATTTTCTTTTTGATCAACTCCTGCCGCTGAAATAATTTGCGGCATTGATCCCGCAGATGCTTGGAGATGAGGGTTCCAAAATAGGAATTTCCTTTCAACACTTCACGAACGGCTTGGGCCAAAAATTGGGTGGAAGATTGCTTGATCAGGTATCCGGACGCCCCCGACGCGATGGCCTGCTTGATGTATTCGGGATCCGGATGGGCTGAAAGAATTAGGATCCGGATGCCGGGCAAAACCTCCATGATTTGCTGGGTCGCCTGCAGGCCGGTCAAAAGCGGCATGGCCAGATCCATGACAATGACCTCGGGATGCAGCCGCAAGGCGAGTCGGACGGCTTCACGTCCGTTTTTGGCCTCGCCGATGACCCGGATATCTCCGCCCAGTTCGACGAGAAGTTTTAAGGACTTCCGGACACCGGCGTGATCCTCCGCCAGAAGAACGGCGATCTGTTTAACAGGTGGAGGACCGGGTGATTCGATTTTTTTCATTCCGCTCGGGTGATAGCTTGCGATATATCAACAGATTTTGTCGGGGGTTGGCATGCCTCAATTCCAGTGCGGAAATAAAGGCGGGATCGATCTGGGCATAAGGAGACTCTAGTCAAAAGGCCCGAGCGCATAAATGGGGTGTTCACCCCATTGTCGAACCACTCGCCGAGGATTTATGATCTGCGCTGGGACGTATTATCGAGACCGAAATCTACGACCGCTGAAACAGGGTTTCCACGATCATTTCTGCTGAGAGGCGAAACAAGATTTGGGTGGGAAACCAGCCTCCACCCGATAAACTAAAAGCTTGTCATGCCGAAAAAACGTAGCATTCCCGCTGAACTGCGTCGGCTGGCCCTGGCCCAGCTTAAAAAAGAACGTTTGCGGCCATCTCCACCCCGCACGGAGGCCGAAACCAAACGGCTCCTCCACGAGTTGCAGGTCCATCAACTCGAACTGGAGATGCAGAACGCCGAGCTTCAGGAGGCGCGGGACAAAGTGGAAACCCTGTTGCAGACCTATACCGACCTCTATGACTTCGCCCCGGTCGGTTATTTCTCGATCAATGAGGAAGGCGTGATCCTGGAGGTCAACCTAACCGGGGCTGCCTTACTCGGCCTGGAACGGACCCGCCTGATCAAACGGCGCCTGCAAAGTTTTATCACCGCAAAGAACCGGTCTGTTTTTTTAAACTTCTTTGAAAAGATCTTCTCGACCCAGGGGAAGCAGATCTGCGTGGTTTCCTTCCTGAATGCGCAGGGCGTGACTTTTTGGGCGGATCTTCAGGCCACGCCAGCCTGCTCCACACGGGGGGCAAAGAAATGGTGCCGCGTGGCCATTTCGGATCTGACCACCCTCAAGCAGGCGGAAGAAGTCTTGCAGCGGGTGGAAGGGCTCGCCATCGCAAACCGGGAACTGAAACTGGAAATCGTCCACCGGCAAGCGGTCGAAGCAGCGCTCAAGAAAAGCGAGGCCCACTACGCACGCTTGTTTGAGCAATCGAAGCTCCTGCAGGAACAGTTGCGGCATTTGTCCCACCAGCTTTTGCTGGCCCAGGAAGAAGAGCGCAAGCGGATCAGCCGCGAGTTGCATGATGAGATCGTGCAGACCCTGGTGGGAATCAATGTGCATCTCGCATCGCTGACGCTGAAAGCCCCGGTCGATCTCCGTGACCTGAAACGAAAAATCGGCCGCACCCAGCGTTTGGTGGAAAAGTCGGTGATTATCGTCCATCGCTTTGCCCGGGAACTACGCCCGACCGTGCTGGATGACCTGGGCCTTATTCCGGCTCTGCAATCCTTCATCAAGGACTTCGCCAGGCGGACCAAGATTCATGCTCAGTTCACGGCCTTTGCCGGGGTGGAACAGTTGCCCGGTGCCCAGCGCACCGTCCTGTATCGTGTCGCCCAGTCGGCCCTGGCCAATGTCGATAAGCATGCACGAGCCAGCCACGTGAAAGTCCGTATCCGTAAACTTAAAGATGCGGTTCGCATGGAGATTCATGACGATGGGAAATCCTTTGTCGCCGCCCAGGTCTTGCAGCCCAAGCGATACAAGCGATTGGGACTCCTTGGCGCCCGGGAACGGGTCGAAATGGTCGGAGGCACCTTCGGTATAGAATCCGCTCCCGGCCATGGTACGACGATTAGCGCGGAAATTCCCTTGAGTTGCGACGGTCCCAAAGGGAGGGGAAAGGTCTCTCGTCCGGCAGCTCCCCTGGGGTAGTAATTCGTCTTCCCTCCAGTATTCTATATAAGCCATAGGTAGAGTCGAGGATCGGCGTCCGAGCCATGAAAAAAGAAAAATCAAACCGCGGTCAGAAGCCGCAACGCCATGCCGCCCCGCGCAAGGCCGTGGCCATTCCACGCGCGGAGAAAAATGGCCGGGCCAAGGGGGTTGACTCCTTTCCCATCATCGGTCTGGGCGCTTCCGCCGGCGGGCTCGAAGCCTTTGAGCAGTTCCTGGGGCATGTGCCCAAAAATTGCGGCTTCGCTTTCATCCTCGTTCAACATCTCGACCCGACCCATAAGGGCCTGCTGACCGAATTACTCCAGCGCCACACCTCCATGAAGGTGCTCCAGATCAAGGACCGCATGAGGGTTGAGCCCGGCCATGTTTACGTCATTCCGCCCAACAAGGACCTTTCGATTCTCAAGGGTGTTCTGCATTTGCTCGATCCCGCCGCGCCGCGCGGGCTGCGACTACCAATTGACTCCTTTTTCCGTTCCCTGGCCGACGACCGGCAGGAGCGAAGCGTCGGCGTCATTCTCTCCGGCATGGGATCGGATGGCACGCTCGGCCTGCGCGCCATCAAGGAAAAAGCCGGCGCAGTTTTTGTGCAGACCCCGGCTTCGGCCAAATTCGACAGCATGCCGCGGATGGCCATCGATGCCGGCCTCGCCGATGTGGTGGCCCCGGCGGAGGAACTGCCCGGCAAGATCATCGATTATTTCCATCACGTCCCGCTGCACGTGCGACGCGACCAGGCCAGGGCCGAAAAGGACCAGAGCGCGCTGGAAAAGATCATCATCCTTCTGCGCGGGCATAGCGGACATGATTTTTCGCTCTACAAGAAAAGCACCATTTCCCGCCGGGTGGAACGCCGCATGGGCCTCCACCAGATTGCCCGGGTTGCCGATTACGTCCGGTATCTGCGGGAGAATCCCCAGGAATCGGATTTGCTCTTCAAGGAACTGTTGATCGGAGTCACCAGCTTCTTCCGCGATCCCGCCGTGTGGGAACAATTGAAGAACAAAATCATTCCCGATTTTTTGGCGGCTCGATCGGCGGACGGCATGCTGAGGGCCTGGACGGTTGGCTGCTCCACCGGGGAAGAAGCGTACTCCCTGGCCATCGTTTTTAAAGAGGCGCTCGAATGGATCAAGCCGACGAGAAACTTTTCCCTTCAGATCTTTGCCACCGATCTGGATAAGGATGCCATCGATAAGGCGCGGGCAGGGATTTATCCGCCGAACATCAGTGCGGATGTGTCGGAGAAACGCCTGCGCGAGTTCTTTATCAAGGAAGAGAACGGCAACTATCGCGTGAGAAAAGATCTCCGCGAGATGATCATTTTCGCGCCACAAAATCTCGTCATGCATCCACCGTTCACGAAGCTCGATTTCGTGACCTGCCGAAATCTGCTCATCTATCTCGATGCGGACTTGCAGAAGAAGCTCATGCCGCTCTTCCACTATAGCCTGAATCCCGGCGGGGTCCTGCTTTTGGGCAGCGCGGAAACGATTGGGCCGTCCACCGACCTCTTTACCCCGTTGGAAGGCAAGCTGCGGATCTACCGGCGTCTCGGTACTTCGCGGCAACCGAATCTCATCGAATTTCCCTCCGCGTTTAGCCGCGCGCGTTCCGACACGACGGTGAGCGCCTCCGATCAAAAGTCGGATACGGCTCCGCTGCCCAGCCTCCAATCCTTCGCCGATCAGGTGCTCCTGCAGCGCTACTCCCCCGCGGCGGTGCTGGTCACGAATGAGGGGGACATTCTCTATATCAGCGGGAAGACCGGCAAGTATCTGGAACCGGCCGCGGGTAAAGCCAACTGGAACCTCTTTGCCATGTCCCGAGAGGGACTGGCCAACGCCATGAGCGAAGCCTTCCACAAGGCGGTCCGGCAGAAGATTGTTGTCACCCTCAAGGATGTGAAAGTGGGCGCCAATGGCGGGGCGCAACTCGTGGACATCACCGTCCAACCGCTGACCGGCCCGGAAGCTTTGCGGGGAACGGTGATGGTCGTCTTTACCGACGTGGCCAAGCCGGCCCCGGCCAAAGCTCCGGGCATGGCTTCCTTCGAGCGGACGACGCAGCATAACGCCCGTCTGGCGGCGATGGCGCAGGAACTCCGCCAGGCCCACGAGGATTTGCAACTCGCCCGTGATGAGATGCAGAGCTCGCAGGAAGAACTCAAATCGACCAATGAAGAATTGCAATCGATGAACGAGGAACTCCAGTCCACGAACGAGGAGCTGACCACCTCCAAGGAAGAGATGCAGTCGATGAACGAGGAACTTCAAACGGTCAACCACGAGTTGCAGGCCAAGGTTGACGAACTCTCGCGGGTCAGCAATGACATGAAGAATCTCCTCAACAGCACCGACATCGCGACCCTCTTCCTGGACGACGCGCTTCTCGTGCGCCGCTTTACTCCCGAGACCGCCAAGATCATCAAGCTGATTCCCGGCGATGTGGGACGGCCCATCACCGACATTGTCACCACGCTCGATCATCCCCAGCTGGCGGAGGATACGCGGAAGGTATTGAAGACGCAGGTCCTCGTCGAGAAGCAGGTCTCCACCCGCGATAATCGCTGGTTTACCGTGCGGATCATGCCCTACCGGACCCAGGAAAACCGGGCTGATGGCGTGGTCATTACCTTTGCCGATATTACCGTGGCTAAAAATCTGGAAGCGGCGCTGCGCAAGGCGCAATCCAATCTGGAAGCTCGCTTCACCCATCAAACGGCGGAGTTGAGTCGGGCCAAGAAAACGCAGGGCGCACCGGGTGCATCTCCGAAAAGGCCGCGATGAGCCAGGAGTCCTCTTCTCCCGGAAAATCGGTCGAACTGCGCCGCCGCGCCGAGAAACGCCTGAAAGACCGGGCGTCGAAAGCGGAACCAAGTTCAGCGGCCCAGGCCCAAAGACTCCTTCATGAGCTGCAGGTTCACCAGATCGAATTGGAACTGCAAAATGAGGAACTACGGGAGTCCCGGGCGCAGGTCGAAGCATCCTTGGAACGCTATACGGATCTCTATGATTTCGCGCCGGTCAGCTATTTTACGTTGTCGGACAAAAGTGAAATTCGGGAAGCAAACCTGCCCGGCGCACGCCTGCTGGGGCTCGAGCGGTCTCGGGTCGTGGGCGGCCGCTTTCGCACGTTTGTTTCCGAAAGCACCCGGCCCACGTTCGATTCCTGGTTGAAAGAGGTTTTCGCCACCGAAATCAAGCAGACCTGCGAAGTAATCCTGATCAAGGAAGGTCAGCCACGCCTCATCGTTGAAATTGAGGGGATGCTCTCCCTCGATGGTCTGGAAGGCCGCGCCGTCGTCGTGGACATCACCGCGCGCAAGGCCTTGGAGGAACAGTTGCGCCAGGCCCAGAAGATGGAAATCGTCGGGCAACTCGCGGGTGGTGTGGCGCATGATTTCAATAACATCCTGGCGGCGATCATCCTGCGGTTGGAAATCTTGCAACTGCAACATCCCTTGCCCCCGGAGGCTCAACCCACTGTCCATGATTTGGAAAAGCTCGCGAAGCGCGCGGTGAGCCTGACGCGGCAGCTCCTTCTCTTTAGCCGGCAGCAGGCCATGAATCCCGAGCCATTGGAAATCAACACCGCCCTGAGCCACCTCCTCCAAATGCTCGAGCGCCTGCTTGGCGAGCACATCATTTGTTTGCGCCTGCCCAGCACGGGCGAACTATGGGTCGAAGCCGATGCGGCGATGCTGGATCAAGTCGTGATGAACCTCTGCATCAATGCCAGGGATGCCATGCCGAACGGCGGCACGCTGACAGTGGAGACCAGCCTGGTTGAGTTCGACCTGGAAAATTCGCGAACCCATCTGGAATCGCGGCCGGGCCAATTCGTTTGCGTGGGCATCAGCGACACCGGCTGCGGAATGAATGGGGACGTTCTCAAACATTTATTCGAGCCCTTTTTCACCACGAAAGAAATTGGCAAGGGAACAGGCCTCGGCCTGGCCTCCGCCTACGGAATCGTGCACCAGCATAAAGGGTGGATGAACGTGGAGAGCGTCGTCGGCCAGGGGACCCATTTTCGCTTCTATCTTCCGCTTTCGGTGAAGACGGGCGGGGCTCGTGCGATCACCCCTTCGTCTCTTCCTTCCCACGGCAAAAATGAAATGATCCTGCTGGTGGAGGACGAGGAAGCACTCCTTCTCATCGGGGCTCGCGCCTTAACCATGTTCGGCTACCAAGTCCTCACCGCCAGCAGCGGGCAGGAGGCCCTGAAGCTTTGGGAAGAGCACGGGGAAACGATCGATCTGGTTATCACCGATGTCCGGATGCCACATGGCATAAGCGGATTGGAATTGGCTGATAAACTCTGGAAGATGCGACCATCGCTCAAGATCATTGTCATGAGCGGCTACAGCATGGAAGTGGTCAAGAACGGAACGGCAGGCCCCTCCAGGTATACCTTTCTCGCCAAACCTTTTGATCTCAGAAATCTGTCCGAGACCGTTCGCCACTGCCTGGATGAGCCGCTGCGGGCAGGCTGATCTTTTTCCCTGGGCATGAACTTCCCCACCTTAGGGGAGGAATGGGCTTCGCCAGCCGGCATAGGGTGAAGACCCCATAGCGTTCGGAGGATTTTGCCCGTTTACTTCACAACATGAAAACCATCAAAAAGAATCTCATTGGATCCATCCTGGTTGTCATTTTCATTGCTGTCGGTGCGGGTCGCACTCTTGCCTATGACCATGACGACAAAGGTTGGATTGATGAACATCACCAGCATCATCCGTACATCCAGCACAACGGTCATCGGGGCTATTGGGACCACGATAAAGGCGGCGCGCGTCTCTTTATCAATATCTAGGTAGTTTCGTTTGGCGACACACTGCCAGTGTGCCGACATTTTGGATCTTGCTTTCCGGGCGGGCCAAATAGAGGTTTAAATCTCTATTTGCCTCCCGTGAATCGATCGCTGCCATTCCAGATAAAAAATTCCCGGTCCATGAGCTGGTCTGCGGGATGCCTGGCGCTGATGCTTTTCGGTGTGATGGCCCGGGGCCAATCCACGCCGCCTTGCTGCCTCAAACTCCCGGAACGTTTTCCACAGGCCTCAAGCGTGCTTTCGTTGACGGCAACGGCGAGCCATGCCGGAATGATCTGGATTCCGGGCGGACGGTATCTCATGGGCGATGAGGGCCCGAACGCGCGGCCGGATGAAAAGCCCAGGCATCTCGTTCAGGTCTCGGGCTTCTGGATGGATAAAACGGTCGTGACGAATCGCCAGTTTCGTGAGTTTGTCGAGGCGACCCACTACATCACCACGGCGGAACGCGCTCCCGATCCAGCCGTTCTCCTCAAGCAGCTGCCGCCCGGCACGCCGCCACCTTCCCCCGCCGATTTGGTCGCCGCCTCACTCGTCTTTCATCCCACCTCTCAACCGGTGGATAACTTCGAAGACGTCTCGCAATGGTGGGGCTGGGTTTCGGGGGCGAACTGGAAGCATCCGCAAGGACCGAGTAGTTTCATCGCCGCGAAAAATGATTATCCCGTCGTGCAGGTCTCCTATGACGATGCCCTCAACTACGCCCACTGGGCCGGCAAGCGGCTACCGACGGAGGCGGAATGGGAATTCGCCGCGCGGGGGCGGCCTTAAAGAAAAACCCTACGCTTGGGGCGACGCACCTCTTCATTCCGGCCATCTGTGGCGGGCCAACACCTGGCAGGGGACTTTTCCGTTGCGCGATGAGGGCAGCGACGGTTTTGCCGGTCTGGCCCCCGTCGGTTCCTACGCGCCCAACGGTTACGGCTTGGACGACATGGCCGGCAATGTCTGGGAGTGGGTCGGCGATTGGTATCGCCCCGACGCCTATGCCGCAGAGGTCCGGACATCTCTCGCGCTCAATCCGGCAGGGCCTGCAAGCAGCTATGATCCCGCCGAACCCCATGCTCCCAAACGGGTCATTCGCGGGGGTTCCTTTTTGTGCAACGACGCCTATTGCTCAGGCTACCGCGTCAGCGCTCGCATGAAAACGACCCCCGACACGTCCACCAATCATATCGGTTTCCGCTGCGTTGCTAACGATGATGCGCTCTCTCAACCGGGCGCTCATTGATCGCATTGCCCAGCCGTGCCCGAGGCGGGGGCGAAGCCAGACCAGATACAGATTCCAGTCCACTCCAGCGGACTCTCTGTTCTGAAAACGGCGTGCTCGCCTAGCCCCGTCTCGGATCGCGAAAAATTTGTCAGAGGGTTGTCAGGTTTCTAACCGCGCCTTGTCCAACGGGAGGCTTCATGCTGACGAACCTTAGGTTGGGAGGCGGCTCCCGCCACCCGTGCCGATATCGATGCGCGTCGGCATACTGGACTTTATCGAGACTCGGGGCCCCTTACGTTTTGTCCTTAATTATCTGTTTTCGCATTGCCCTATCAATACGGAGTTATTTTTTTCACATAACACGCTAATTAGTAGTTTCTTAATAACTTATAATTTTTATATTGTAGTTACTATTGTGCTTTGATAAATGCTTGTCTGAGGAGGAAGTTTGAACACAATAACTATTCGATCTGCGACCCATCTTTCGTTTCTGCTCTTTGTCTGCGCTCTTGCTTTGACTGGCTGCGCCGCCGGGATCGCGCTTCATCACGACATGATCGATAACGATCAGGTCTACGCGAACTCCACCAACGAGCAACTGCTGATCAACCTGGCCCGCGCGGCAGCGGACGAGCCTCCCTACTTCGTCCAGCTCGGGACGATCAACAACCAGCACACATTTTCAGGCACCGCTCAATTTCAACCGAGCGACGACGTACAATTAACGCATCCACTTTCGACTGGCATCAATTCAACGATGCGCACGCTAGACCTCGGCGGTTCGGTCGGAGGTACCGTTACCGATCAGCCCACGTTTGCATTCACACCGCTCGCCGGAACCAGTTTTACCCAAGCGATGTCCAGCCCCATCAGCGAAAACACTTTTCTCACCTATATAGCAGAGAATTACCCCGCCGACATTATCGCGAGAATTCTCATTCAGCAGATAGCGATCTCCGTCGATGACACGTCGCCTTCGAAAGGAAAGGAACTTTCAGATAATCGGTTGGTTCTGGTGAATGATCCTCAGAATCCAACCTACCCAATGTTCCTCCAGTTCTGTTCCTATCTCAGATTTTATCAATACAAATGCGATGTCTATGTCGTTGCAAGTACGGATAAACACAAGCTGCAAAAGGGCACAGCGGTCGCTTTTGACCTTGGCGCAAATACCGCAGATACCCCGAAAACCTACGCGGAAAAAACCGCTCTTCCTTATCCGGGACCCAACTCTGGACCAGACTCGGTCTTCCAAACGACAAACTCCGTGGTCACCGGTACGAACACTGTAGCCACGGCAGCTGGAACAACGAGTTCCACTAACGTCAACGGTACGAATATCGCATCAACGGCCGGATCAACAAATTCCACCAACATGGTCGTCGACGACACGAACACGACAATTACGGCTGGACCAATGAACTCCACCAATGTCGTCAATTCCACCACCACCACCAGTACGGTTTCAGGAATTGCGGCAACCGCCTCGGCGAACGGGCCCAAGGCCGCTGACATCGAGACCGGTCTCGCCGCCAACGGCATGTTGTTTCGAACCAGCATTAGCCGGAACAAGCACGTTATTATGACGATGTCGTACCCCAATGATATAAGTCTGAACTGCGAACCCTATGCAGATGAGTTTCCAAAAGGAGCGTCCTTGAACGGAAAAGACCCCCAGATTACAAACTTCATAAATTCAGTTTATTTTGAAGATGTGCTCGATAGACTTGAAAATCCTCAAACTATGAATCCGGTTCCGGTGGAAATAACTACACGGAACTTCGCCCAAGTTTTAAGTGCCCTAGCCAAGGAGGAATCAAGCTTCGAATATATGGCCACGCATCCGAGAGAAACTAAACGGCTATACGAAGATAATTACAGAGTCAATAATGCCATCTATATTCCTGAAAGCGAAAATAAGTTTAGCTCATCCGATTTTGCTGATTCCGTAGTCGCCTTGGAACCTCGAACTCCAACCGCTCCGGTTCACTTTCTCCTGAAAACCTATTACCGAGAAACCAACCACCCTACGGCTATCGACGACGCCAATGAGTTGAATGTAGAGAGTAAAAGCGCTTTCAATACTCATTGTGAGGTTGTCGTCCCGATACTTTTGATGAAGGGTATTCCGCCTGTTTCAGGCACTTTCTATCGCAAACTACTTTCCATTCAGCACGGCGGCTCCAGCTATTCGATTGGCGACTTGGTCTGGAATGTCGATCGGGACCAGAGCATCGATTACAACCGATGCCTTTTGGATGAAGAAAGAAAGCACTTTCCCGAGATCGATAGTTATGCTCTCAATTTCTTCCCCGCAAAATTCTCCAACCGCTCCGTTTTTTCGGTCGTCTCGTCACTCTTCAACCAGGTTGCGGCGGACCCGAAGAGCCTGCCACAACAGCAACTGATTCAGGTTCAGTAGGCTCCTCATTCAGATCCCGGTTTTGATCAGCCCGTTGATCGCGATCATCAGCGTGGCAGCGCTGCCGATTCGCGACCCGCACGCCTTAGCCGATCACAAACAGCACGCAAGGCAAGGCGGGTCTGCCCGAACAACCTGGCCAAGACGCTATGGCCGCATCGGGCCAGCGGTCCGCTCTATTGCGGGCGTCGGCTCGACCTGACCTACGCGGCGATCCTCGTTTTGGTAGCTGCCGGTTTTCTATAAGTCATTTGAAATCAAGTGCCCGAGGCGAGAGTCGAACCCGTTCAAATGCGGATTCCAGACTACTAGAGCAGAATTTTGCCTCTGAAAATGAATATCGGTGTTTTCTGGAGAAATCTGGAGTTGCGGTTTTTTTGTCTGCATTTGTCAGCGAGAGGTAGTATCTGCTCCGTTCCGACATAAATGAGTTGGTGAGGATAGTGGAGCGGGATGTAATACTGGGCGCGACAACGCTTCGTTCAGTTACCTCAACCATAAGTGAATCACATTACGAGAATGCGGACTGCAATCCACGCTTGAGACAATACTTGCGCCCATTCATCGAGGCGTTTTCTGGTTCAATGGATTTTCACCACTTTCGCCCTTCGTGGCTTGGTCAGCAGCACACGGCACCGATACGGATCGTCACGCTATTCTGGAAGAGTTGCGAACCAGAATAACCGGAGTCCTGACGGAACCGGGCATCGATATGCCGCACGCAGCGGATTTTGAGCCGGGTACTTTCACCGATACGGTCCCACGCTTCATGGTTACTCTTAGGCGAACCAGAACGCCGGACGACCAGTATTCGGCCCAGGTGCCGGCGGAAAAGGCCTATTTGAAAAACCTCCGGCGAACAGGAAAACGGCTGAGCCTGCAGGTGACAAAAGAACAGACGGAGCAAAAAGATTGGCGTTGTTTTTTGGTGATACGGGAACGAAGCGAAGAGCTTGTCCGGGAATTATGCCAAGGCCTACCGCTGGCTTCCTATTTGAGTTTCGAGATCGCCCAGCTTGATCTCAAGCACGCGATATAGGATCGCCGTTCGGGGTTCCGGCCCAGCTAATTGTGGGACGCTTCGCCGTAGGAGGCGGTACGGTTCAGCCAACCCGGCAGATACTGACGTTCGTTGCGTTCAGGCGGGCTGAGTTTGACCCGCTGTCTAAGTATATTCGATGCTGCCACTGCAAATCTGCGCGGAGCATCAATCACGCCGTCGGGATCCTTCATCGCCAGAAGAACCTGTCGTAGTCCCCAGCTTTTTCCCTGGTAGCTCTCGCTTGGTTTCGTCCCTTCCCCCTTGAAGTTAACATAGTCAACCAAGGCATAGGTTCCTGCCGTCGAATCGGAAAGAAGCTGGAAGTTACGCTTTAGCCTGGTGGCATCCTGCGCTCCCATCCCTTCACACATCTGCTCTTCTGATAACCGTAGGCGCTCAAAAAGAAAATCGCTCTGTTCGGCCACGGTCGATGCCAGAAATTTGCGGAGTCCGCTCAAGCGTGGGCCATTGAAATCGGCCATAAAGGCCTTGCGGTTGGGCCACGGACACGGCCCGAGAGGCGAGAGCCACGCAGGCGGTTCAATCCCCTGTCTTTTGAGGTAAGCCATCAAGAGCGGAAAACTTTCCTCAAAAGGGCCCTCTCTCCCTGCCGGATACCAGATGAAATGGCCGATCCCCAGGGAAGGGAAAGCTTCACCCCCATTCCATGAGGTCAGTCCCGCCACCTTTCCTTCGCACTCATTTGCCCAAACTTTTCCCCCGACGATCTCGTGAGAAATCGGATGCGGTGCTTCGGGCTGCGCGGAGGCCGGCAACCACAGGAAAGCAAGTGATAGAAGGAAAATGCGTCGCAATTGAGTTGAGGTTTTCACGACGAAATGGATGTTGATAGCGGCCACCTTGAGATGGCTTTACCCAGCTTGTTTTTGAATTTCGTCAGCCCTCAATTTGCGAAAGCGTGGAATTAGACCTGCGCCGTCGAGTGAGGCTACAAGCTCGTTCCACTCCGTCAGGGGACGGGAAAAGTAATCATAGTCCGTTGGATAAAGTGCCCGGTAGATCACGATGTCCTCCTGCCGGCTGGCATCGAGCCCCATGGAGAAGACGCGGTAGGTCTTCTTTGTGTAATGCTCGTATATCTCACCCGGTTCTGGCCGGGACGAATTGCTCATGTACGCAGAGTATCCAAAGGCAACCCTGACGTCACTATTAGCCAAGATCAAGCTCGTCACGTTGGGATCAGCAACAAATGGGATCTTTTATAGGAAAGGTCGCACCTGGAATGCTGCAGTCCGAATTAGAAGTCAAGAAACGGAGTTTTCCGACTTCGCTCCTTCGCTAGGACATGGTTCGGCACCATATGACGTGGTTGCCGAATAACCATGTGACGTCCGTTCGGACGAAAGGAAAGTAATTATGTCTAAGGAAAGTGATAACAAAGCTCTGGTTGGCCGTTGGTTCGATAAATTCTGGGGTAAAACCTGTGATCTCTCGATTGTCGATGAGCTCGCCGCGCCCGATATGCTCTTGCAGTATTCGCTGCATGAGCCGCGCCGGGGCCGGGAGGATATCAAGGCATTCATGACGGATTTCCGGAAGGCGTTTCCTGATCTCCATTTCTGGGGTGCGGTTGATCTCATCGCCGAGGGCGATTATGTCGTCGGGCGCTGGGATGGTGGTGGAACGCATACCGGCCCGGCTTTCAGCGATTTCATCCAAGGCTCGCTGCCGGAAAATACAGGCCGGAAAATGCGATTCACCGGAACGACGGTGCTCAAAATCGTGAATGGGAAGATTGCTGAGGAGATCGGCCTGGATGACGGCGTCACTGCCCTCACGCAGTTGGGCCTCATTCGTAAGGTCTGACGGGGAAATCTGTGTTCACTGGAGCAGGGATTCCATCCTCGGATCGCCATGGAGCTCGTGCGGCTTGAGCCGTACGAGCATCCATAAGATCGGAGTGCGTGGCGTCAACGGAACTGCCGGTCGGCCCTCAATGAAAGGAATTTCATGATCACGCCTTTTAACGAGAATTTTGAACAAACTTATACCGAAGAAAATCTTACCCCCGTCGCAGACGCGGGATCGATGGCCGACGAGGCTACTGTTGACGCAAATTACAGTTACGATGGCGCGGGCATCGACCGCATCAGCTATGCCGAATCTCCGGGCAGTTTCTGCACTTACTCTGGCGACGTGTGTTGAATGACTGCCTCATCCGATAAGCCTGACTCCCAAGAAGACTCCAGCCTTTGCGATACCACGCGGATGGAAATGTTTAGCGATGGGGCATTCGCCATCATCATCACCCTGCTTGTTCTTGAGATTCATCGTCCGAATGCCGCGCAAGGAGACTTGGCAAAAGAGCTTCTGAAGGAATGGCCTTCCTATCTCGCCTACGCGGTTGCATTCATCTACGTGGGAGTGATCTGGCTCAATCATCACTATTTATTTGAACGCCTCCGCAAAACTGATTTTATCCTGAATTGGATCAACCTCGGCATTCTTGGTACCGCGGCGCTGATTCCATTTCCGACGGGTGTTTTGGCGGGCGCATTCCGGGACGGAAATCTCATGGATCAAAAAGCGGCCGTGGTACTTTATGCCCTGACCGCCGGAATGATGTCGGTCGCGTGGCTACCGGTATTTTATCATCTGCACCGCAATCCGAAGCTCGTAAAACCCGACATGCCGCCAGGCACCTTCGTCATTCAACTCAAAAGACCGGTCCTTGGCGTCCTGCTTTACATTTTGGCCGCAGGACTCGGTTGGTTTATTCATCCCGATGTGGCGGTTGCGCTCTTTATTTTTATAGTCGCTTACTATGCCTGGACGAGCCAGGGCATCCGTTCCGGCCGTTGAACTTTCTCCGATTGCTTTGCCAATACAAATGATAGAATTAGAAAGCAGGAACCGGAGTTTTTGCCTTTCGAGGCAGTGATACCTTCCGACTATGAAAACAAACTCTAGTTCAGTGAAGAGGGCGACGAGCCCACAATATGACTCCGACGACGCTCGTTGGAAGGCGGTTGTCGCGAAAGACAAAAACGCCGACGGCCAGTTCTGGTTCTCGGTCAAGACGACCGGCGTCTATTGTCGGCCCTCTTGTTCTTCGCGGCTTGCCCATCGCGAAAACGTGGCATTCCATCGATCTCCCGAGGAGGCAGAAAGAGAGGGATTCCGAGCCTGTAAGCGCTGCGACCCCAAAGGCCCCGGCTTGGCGGGACAGCGCTCAAAGGCGGTGGCTGCCGCCTGCCGAATGATCAAAGAAGCCGCCGAGTTTCCAAGCTTGGACGAATTGGCGAAGACGGTGAACATGAGCCCAGGGCATTTCCACCGCATTTTCAAAGAGGTCACCGGTCTTACTCCCAAAGCCTACGCAAATGCCCATCGCGCCGACCGGGTCAAGAAAGCGTTGCCCAGGAGGGAAACCGTGACGGAAGCGATTTATGAAGCGGGATTCAACTCAAATGGACGGTTCTACGCCAACTCCTCAAAGATGCTCGGGATGAAGCCCAAGGAATATCGAGATGGCGGAGCTGGCCAAACCATCCGATTCGCCATCGGAGAATGCTCGCTGGGTTCGATCCTTGTCGCGTCTTCTGAAAAGGGTGTCTGTGCGATCCTCTTGGGCGATGGTCCGGACGCTCTTGCGCGGGATCTTCAAGATCGCTTTCCAAAGGCGGATCTTGTTGGTGGCGATGCCAAATACGAGAAGCTCGTTGCCAGGGTGGTCGGTTTCGTCGAGGCACCGAATATCGGATTAAACTTGCCGCTCGATGTGCGCGGCACGGCCTTCCAGCAGCGCGTGTGGAAGGAATTGCAGCGGATCCCGGCCGGGGAAACGGCCAGTTATGCGCAGATAGCTAACCGAATTGGTTTACCCAAATCGGTCCGCGCCGTTGCGCAGGCCTGCGGTGCCAACGCTCTTGCTGTCGCCATTCCCTGTCATCGAGTGCTGCGCACTGACGGAGATATTTCCGGCTATCGCTGGGGTGTGGACCGCAAGCGTGCCTTGCTGCAGCGGGAAAGGATGGCAGCGTGACCAAAACCAAATCCTCAATTCAGGACCGAGTCGCCGCCCTTGATTGGGCGACGATGACGGATAATCTGGACGGTTTTGGTTGCACCATCATTAAATCGGTTCTCACGCCGGAAGAATGCCAATCACTCACCGGAATGTACGACCAGGACGACATTTTCCGCAGTACCGTCGTCATGGCCCGCCATGGCTTCGGTCGCGGAGAATACAAATACTGGTCGTATCCGTTGCCGGAAATCGTTGCCGACCTACGGACTGCCCTATATTCGCCGCTAGCTGCGGTGGCCAATCGCTGGAATCAGGCGATGAAGATCGATGTGAGTTATCCGGGCTCGCATGGAGAATATCTGGAACGTTGCCATCAAGCCGGCCAAACCAGACCGACGCCACTCCTCCTCAATTACGTGGAGGGAGATTGGAATGCTCTCCATCAGGATCTGTATGGGGAAAACATCTTTCCCATCCAGGTAGCATTCCTGCTTTCGGAGCCAGGCAAGGACTTTACCGGTGGGGAATTTGTTCTGACTGAACAACGCCCTCGCATGCAATCGCGGGCCGAGGTTGTTTCATTGCAACAGGGTGATGGCGTGGCCTTCGCGGTCAGTCATCGCCCGGTCCAGGGAACCAAGGGCGTGTACCGCGTGAATTTTCGCCATGGGGTGAGTCGCCTGCGTTCAGGTCACCGGAATACCATGGGAATCATTTTCCATGACGGCAAGTAACCAGGCAAGTTCATGAATCTGTTTCCATACGAGTCGACGCAAAACCTTCTACCGTTCGATGGCACGGTTCATTACTTCGGCCCCATCCTGACTCCATGCGATGCGCAGGATTATCTCGAGGCCTTGCTCACGACGGTGCCCTGGCGTCACGATGAGGCCGTTATTTACGGGAAGCGCATCGTCACTGCACGAAAAGTGGCATGGTATGGCGACGCGGACTATTCCTATACGTACTCTGGCACAACCAAAACAGCGCTCACCTGGACGCGGGAACTTCACGCACTCAAGCATCTGATAGAAGGGAAGACCGGGACGATGTTCAATTCGTGCCTCCTCAACCTTTATGATAACGGCAGCCAAGGTATGGCCTGGCACAGTGATGACGAAAAATCCCTAGGAAAGAACACCACGATTGCCTCCCTAAGCCTTGGTGCGGAGAGAAAATTCTCGCTGCGACATAAGCGCAGTGGCGAATCCATCTCGATCCAGCTTGAAGACGGAAGCCTCTTGGTGATGAAAGGGACGACTCAAACCTTCTGGCAGCATAGCGTGCCTAAATCCTCGAAAATCATGACGCCTCGCATCAACCTTACCTTTCGCACCATTGTCCTTGATGAAGCGCCTCGCTGAAAGTGGTGGCACAAATGAAGAGACTGCTCGGCAGGGCATTGTGCATTCCTTGGGCGGGGTTCCATTGGGGCGCTCAGCGCTCCGGAAGAAGTGGCGGAACTTACTGCCTTTCTTGCTTCGTGCAGTTTTAGAGATAAACGGCATCCTAAAAACGGCTTCAGAAGTCTGGATTGGTCTACTCTGGCGTTATAAAAAAGCGAAAATCACGCTTTCTTTGAAAAACTGACTGACGTTAAAGCTGTACCAAACCACGGCGAAGCGCCGTGGTCGTGGCTTCAGTACGGCTTAGGACGTTGAGTTTGGTGAAGACGCTACGGAGATGGCCTTTGACGGTGGTCTCGCTGATGAAGAGTTTGGAAGCAATTTCCTTGTTACTTCTGCCGCGTACCAACAGCGCCAGCACCTCGACTTCACGACTGGTAAGGGTTTCACCGCGCATGCTGGCCGCAAGTTTTTCCACCAGCGCAGGCGGGATGCAGGTTTCACCGTTACTGACTTTCCTGATGCAATCCAACAAAACTTCCCGCCTGGCGTCCTTGAGCAGGTAGCCCTTCGCCCCTGCTTTAATGGCGCGGTGGATTTCGTTGTCAGTGTCGAAGGTCGTCAGGATGATAAATTTAGCTCCGGGCTCATCCTGACGAATTTCTTCGATGACACCCACGCCATCGAGAACCGGCATGCGGAGATCAAGCAGCGTGACATCGGGCCTAAGTTTGCGCCAGAAGTCCACGGCTTGCCGGCCGTTCTCTGCTTCCGCTACGACTTCCATGTCAGCCTGCATGCCGATAATCGCGGATAGGCGGCAGCGCCAATCAGAGATTTAGAAAAGGGGGGCAGTCCAAGAATTTGTCGGCAAGAAAACCTTCTTTCAGAGGAAAAAGAAGGGTGCCCGAGGCGGGAGTCGAACCCGTTCAAATGCGGATTCCAGATTACTCCAGATGACTACTTTGCCATTTTCCTCTGAAACCGAACAAAGAGGTTTCAGAGGAAAAATCTGGAGTTACGATTTTTTTGTCTGCATTTGTCTGAAAGCTAAAGAGCTGAAATCCGGATTCCCCAGAATAGAAAATTGAGCCTTGGTCAGCCTAACGCTGTTCCGGTTCGCTGCCACGGTAGATATAGCCCTTATGTTTGGCGTTCTCGGTGATCGTGACTTCATTGAGTTTTTGAATCATATCGATTTCGTTTTCGACCGACTCATGTTCAATAATCACACATTGGGTAGACCGGTTAACTCCATCGCGATGATTGAAGCGCACTACCTCAACACCAGCGCGACTAGGGAGCAGGCAGTTCGGTGGTTCCGCCTGCGCCCGCGAGTGGCGTGGGACTCGCTGCTGCCCAAGACGACTTTCTAGGTTTCTCCCGCGGCCGAGAAACACACAGCCTTGCAAGTGTCGCCCTAGCGCCTTGGGACGTCCTGACTATACGGAATGCGCGAAGCAATCGACCGCGTTAAGAATCGAAATTTGTCGAAGCGCTGATGGATTCCCAAGCGGTGACTTCTGCGTCAAAGGTCGTTCGATCTTCCCGGACAAATTTGAGCGCATCCGGTCCTAGCAATAGATGGGCGGGCGGATTCGGCGACTCTATCAGCTTCAGCATGGCCCGCGCCGCCTTGGTCGGATCACCTGGTTGGTTCCCGTCGCGTGATTTGCGGGCCGCTCGCACCGGTTCAAAACTGGCGTCGTAATCGGGGATGCTTCGTTCGGAACGGACCATGGACCGGCCAGCCCAGTCAGTGCGAAACATTCCGGGCTCAATGGCTGTGACGAAAATCCCGAACGGCTTTACCTCTTTGGCGAGGGAGCCCGAGATACCTTCCAGCGCGTACTTGCTGCCGTGGTAATAGGCGATGCCGGGAAATGTCATGAGGCCACCCATGGAGGTGATGTTGAGAATATGGCCCCGGCGCCGCTGACGCATGAAGGGCAACACGGCCTTGATGGCCGCTACTGCGCCGAAGACGTTCACCTCGAACTGCTGAATCAGTTCTTCAACTGGAGATTCTTCGACCAGGCCCTCATGGCCGTACCCGGCATTGTTGACTAGTACGTCGATTGGACCCACCGTGGATTCCACGTCGGTGAAAGTGCGTTCTACCGCCGCATAGTCCCGGATGTCGAGTATCCGCGCGAACGACTCTCCGGGTTTCAGTGCCTCGAACTCGGCCTGTGCCTTATCCTGTCGAACAGTGCCGATCACGCGGTGGCCCTCTGTCAATGCTTCCTGTGCAAGGGCGCGGCCCAAACCGGTGCTGACGCCAGTAATCAAGATGGTCTTTTTGTTCATAGTTTTATATTGGAATAGTTACGATACATCATGTATCGTAAGCGTCTAGCAAAACTTCTTATGACAGATTCGACTGCTTTACCATCCTTAGGCCGCCCTCGAAGTGAGCGAGCTCACCGCGCAATCCTCAAGGCAGCACTGGCTGAACTCGGCAAATCGGGCTTTCGTCTCCTTACGGTAGATGCCATCGCCGCGCGCGCAGGCGTGGGTAAGACGACGATCTACCGCCGGTGGCCGAACAAAGCTGCGTTGGTCATGGACGCTTTTTTGACGCTGGTCGGCCCCGAGACTGAATTCCCCAAAGCTCCCAGGGCATTGGAAAGAATCCGTCTCCAACTCCAAGTGCAGGCACAATTCTTCCACGGACGATTCGGCGCCATGATACGAGCTCTCTTGGGCGAAGCCCAATTCGACCCCGACTTGGCTCGGGCCTTCAAGGAGCGCTGGATTGAACCTCGGAGGCAAATGCCTCGGCAACTTTTAGAAGAGGCCGTGCGACACGGCGATCTTCGCGCTGACATTGACGTAGAGGCTGCCATCGACGCCCTTTATGGACCGCTTTACTACCGACTTCAGATTGGAACCGGGCCACTGACGACAGCTTTTGCCGAGACAGTTTTTCAACAGATTGTTGACGGGCTGAGGGCCAACTAGAGAAGGAATCGGTGAGCGGCGTGTGCTGTAAGTAGAGCGCCAAGGATTATAACACATCGCATGTTCGTTGTTCAGCCAGTTGATCAAGGGATCACGAAACTTATCGTCTGAGGTTAAGATTGGAGCCACTCATCCTAAACGGCTTTGCAGTAAGTGAGCGCCGTCCCTAGCTCTTAGCAAACCCCGTTTCAGAGGTGAAAGAGGGGTGCCCGAGGCGGGAGTCGAACCCGCACGGGGATTTCTCCCCTCGGGATTTTAAGTCCCGTATGTCTGCCATTCCATCACTCGGGCTAACGTTGATTAAGAGCTGCTCGCGTGTTCCACGATGCGCTTAAATTGACTCTGTG
>JAMFSY010000070.1 GCA_026225555.1 Methylacidiphilales bacterium | reverse complement strand
CGAATGGCGTCGATCAGTACCGTCTGCTTGGCCCTCTTTCGGGAAATGCGCATCCACTGCCGCCAAAGCAGGCCCTCTTGTTCGACGCGTCGTCTCATGCTGGTCGGGAGAATGCCCGATCTTTCGGAGAAAATCGACTCTTCAACTGGAAGCGAGGTGTGTTTAGATGGAAGAGTATCGCGAATCTCTGCATGTCTGAAATCCAGCTCCCCTCCGCCGGTGGTCGAATGAGCCTTTCCCCTCGAACCATTCGGCTGGCGGAGATTCTGTTACTGTCGCTCTATATTCTGGCCGGAGTCGTTTATAGTTCTCTCCTTCCTTATGGAGCCCGGTATTTAGATGAGCGAGATTACATGGCTTTTAGCCAGCACTTGCTGCACGGTCCGGGCTTTTCGTTGGACGGCGTTCATTTGTCGGCGGCCCGTTCTCCCGGTTATCCTTTTTTCCTCGCGATGGTGGAGGCGATCGGCGGAGGCATCGTGGCCGTTCGCCTCGTTCAGTATCTCCTGGTTGCGGCGACCATTCTTCTGGTGGCGCGGTTGGCCCGGGCGAGAGGGCTTGTTAGTCCGCTGATGGTCACCATCCTGGTTTGGCTTTATCCGATTCTTTTCTACACCAGCGGCACATTCTATCCACAAACGCTGGCCGCTTTTCTTTTCGTTGGGGCTTTGGCGCAATTGATTACTCCATCGCGGAGCGCTGATCCTGGTGGTGCCGACTTTTGGTCTCATCATGCTCATCGTGCTGTTCTTCGCCTGGATTTTTAGGCTGATCGGCTGGAGGGGAGCTTTATTAGTGGTTTTCGGAGCCGTCCTGGTGGTCGGACCATGGCTGGGCCGCAACGCGCTGGTGTTTCATCGTCCGGTCTCCATCGCGTCGAACGGAGGCTACAATTTTCTCATCGGGAACAACGTCAATACGGTTCCTTACAGCGGCGCGGGCACCGACGTGTCGAAGATTCCCGTCGAAGGCAAGGACCTCAACCTGGATGAATTCCAGATGGATCATAACTATGAGATGGCGGCATGGGACTGGATCACCCACCACCCCGGCCACGCCGCCGTTCTTTACCTCGGGAAAACGCTTAATTTTTTCAACGTCTGGAACGAATACGCGTCCTGGAACAGCGCGGAGATTTCTCCCTGGAAACAGATTATCATGGGTTTCAGCTACGCCCTGCTTTTGGGACTGCTGGCCTGGCGATTGGTGGAAGCGAAATCCTTTCCGCTGAGCTCGCGCGAAAAATTCTTCCTGATGGTTTACGTGGGAAGCGCCTTTGCCTCGGCGCTCTTTTTCACCCGCATCCGACTTCGCTTGCCCTTCGATTACCTGATCATCGCGGTTATTGCGGCCCATCTCAGCCGCCGATTGGGATTGGAGAGGGCCGATAAGCCGTCCGATCCGCCTGCGGTTGCGCAGGGCGAATGAGGTTCCGGTGCTACTGCGCCGAGGTCGCGACCAGCTTTTCGGCGAGGTAATTGACGATGCGGCGGAGCTTCTCGTCCGCCTTCATCTTTTCCTCGATCGTGCGGTTGGCGTGCAGGACGGTGCCGTGATCGCGCCCGCCGAAGGCTTCGCCGATTTCGTTGAGCGAGGCGGTGGTCAGGCGGCGGCTCAGGTACATCGCGACCATGCGGGGCAGGGCGATATTGGCCGGGCGGCGCTTGCTGGTCATGTCGGCCAGGCGCAGGTCGTAGGTCTCGGCCACACGACGCTGGATGATGTCGATGCTGACGGTCTGCTGGCCTTCCTGCTGGAGCAGGTCGCGCAGGAGCACTTCCACCTGGGGGACGGCGATGGCTTTGCCATGGAGGGAGGCGAACGCGGCCACGCGGTTGAGCGCGCCTTCGAGCCGACGGACATTGGTCTTCACCCGTTCCGCGATGAAATTGAGCACGGCGTCGGTGAGCTTTTCGGGCATGCCGCTCATCTTGTGACGCAGGATGGCGAGGCGGGTTTCGGCGTCGGGCAGTTGCAGTTCCGCCGTGAGGCCCATCTCGAAGCGGGAGACGAGGCGCTTCTCGAGGTTGGCGATCTCGGTCGGCGGGGAGTCGCTGGTGAGCACGATCTGCTTGCTGCCGTCGCAGAGGGTGTTGAAGGTGTGGAAAAATTCCTCCTGCGAGCGGTCCTTGCCGGCGAGGAACTGGATGTCGTCAATCAAGAGCACATCAACCTGCCGGTAGCTTTTGCGGAATTTCGCCAGCTCGCCGTGCTGGATGGCGCTGATGTAGTCGTTGGTGAACTGCTCCGAGGTGACGTAGAAGACCTTGAGGTGTTTCTTGTTGCGCTGGATCAGGTGGCCGATGGCCTGCATGAGATGGGTCTTGCCCAGGCCCACGCTGCCGTGAAGGAACAGCGGATTGTAGGTGCGCGTGGGCGCTTCGGCCACGGCGCGGGCGGCGGCGGCGGCGAACCGGTTGTTCTCGCCGACGACAAACGATTCGAAAGTGCTGCGCGGATTCAGGCAGCCGCGGCTGTCGGCGGCCATCGCCGGGGACTTGGCCGAGCCCGCCCTCTTCGTCTTTTCTGGAACGATCTCGTCAACTTCCGGCGTGGCGGGAGGCATGCGGGGAGCCTCCTCGGCGTGGAAAAAGATGGTCACAGGCTCGTTCAAAACCCGCGTGGCGGCGGCGGTGAGTTGCGGCAGATAATTTTCCTCGATCCAGTAACGATAAATACTGTTGTCGCACCCCAAAGAGAGGGTCTGATTCACGTAGCCTTGGGCCCGTAACGGCTTGAACCAGCGCGTCACCGCATCGGCCGATACAACCTGTTGTAATTCGAGGCAGATGGATGCCCAAATTTCATTTAAATCGATAGTTGAAGCCAAGTTACTCACAAGTTATTCAGGTTACAGAGATGAGGGAATCGAAGTGAGTTTTAACATGTTTTTTATAAAGAAGTGTCGATAAGTGGTTCTTTATATGGATGTTATGGATTCAGGCGTTCAGGTTACAATAAGATGGGCTCAAGCGACTGATCCGATTTCATTCAAGTTATTCCCCGAACTTTTCTTCTTCTTCTTTTTCCGAACCCCGCACCAAAATTCGAACCGCTTTTTTTCGTGGCGGGGGAGGGTCAAGCTAATCAGGCGATGCAGCAGCGGCAAGATAAATGGTTAGATGAGGCGCAAATTTTGTTGCGTAAAAGAATTGACGAAAAATGAGGCGACGTTTTTCACTCGGGACGCCGAAAAGTCGTCCAAAAGTTTCAGCAATTCGATAAAAAAAGAGTCCCGGGGCGATCCTCCAATCATCAAATAAAAAGCCGGTGTTTGAGTTGCCCGAATTAACCGTTCTTGCTTACATCACCCCTGTTGCTTTGTCCCTCCTCACCTAACTTCTACAAGATTTCATGTCCACTCCCCAAGCCTCCACCAAACCTGTTTCCGCCGCGTCCGCTCCGAATATCGATTCGATGCTCAAAGAAAAACGCATCTTCAAACCTTCCGCCGCCTTCGCCAAGGCCTCCCGCATCGGGAGCATGAAGAAGTACAAGAAGCTCCATCGCGCCTCGCTGAAAAATCCGGACAAGTTCTGGGGCAAGGCCGCCGAGGAGCTCACCTGGGCCAAGCCTTGGAAAAAGGTCTGCGTCTGGAAGCCTCCCTTCGCGGAGTGGTTCGTGGGCGGGAAGATCAACGCGAGCGTCAACTGCCTTGACCGTCATCTCACCGGGCCGTTGCGCAACAAGGCCGCGCTGATTTGGGAAGGCGAGCCGGGCGAGGTCGTCACCCTGACCTACCAGCAGTTGCACCGCGAAGTCTGTCTCATGGCCAACGTGCTCAAGAAGCATGGCGTGGAGGCCGG
This sequence comes from Methylacidiphilales bacterium, assembly GCA_026225555.1. Classification (GTDB taxonomy): domain Bacteria; phylum Verrucomicrobiota; class Verrucomicrobiia; order Methylacidiphilales; family UBA1321; genus JABDGH01. The sequence goes on along the minus strand of JAMFSY010000070.1, from coordinate 10,064 downwards.
CGACCGCGTGGTGGTCTATCTGCCGATGATCCCCGAGGCGGTCATCGCCATGCTGGCCTGCGCCCGCATCGGCGCGCCGCACAGCGTGGTCTTCAGCGGCTATAGTGCCGAGGCGCTCAAGGAGCGGGTCAACGATTGCGGGGCCAAGATTATCATCACCTCCGATGGCGGGTTTCGTCGCGGCTCCGCGCTGGGCATCAAGCGCAATGTCGATGAGGCGCTGCTCGGCACGCCGAAGGTGAAATCGGTCCTCGTGGTCCAGCGCACCAAGCAGGAAGTCATCATGCATCCGGGCCGCGACTTCTGGCTGCATGAAGAGACGCAGCTCGTCAGTTCCAAGTGCCCGGCCCAGCCGTTCGACAGCGAGCACCCGCTCTTCATCCTTTATACCAGCGGCAGCACGGGCAAGCCGAAGGGCATTCTCCACACCACGGCGGGCTATCTTCTCGGCTGCCACCTGACGACCAAGTATCTCTTCGATCTCAAGCCCGAGGACGTCTACTTCTGCACCGCCGACGTCGGCTGGATCACCGGCCACAGCTATGTGGCGTATGGGGTGCTCTCCAACGGTGGCACGAGCCTTCTTTACGAGGGCGTGCCGAACCATCCCGAGCCCGACCGCTTCTGGCGGCTGATCGACAAGCACAAGGTCAACATCTTCTACACCGCGCCGACCGCGATCCGCTCCTTCATCAAGTGGGGCGACGAGTGGCTCGCGCCGCACGATCTTTCCTCCCTCCGCCTGCTCGGCAGCGTCGGCGAGCCGATCAATCCCGAGGCCTGGATGTGGTACCACGACAAGGTGGGCAACAAGCGCTGCCCCATCGTCGATACGTGGTGGCAGACCGAAACCGGTTGCCACATGATCGCGCCTTTCCCCGGCGCCACGCCGCTCAAGCCCGGCTCCGCCACGCTGCCGTTCTTTGGCATCGATGCCGCCGTGGTCGATGACGACGGCAACGAAGTCCCGGTGAACCAGGGCGGCAAGCTGGTCATCCGCCGCCCCTGGCCTTCCATGTTGCGCACGATTTATGGCGACGCCGCGCGCTACCGCAAAACGTATTGGAGCGAGATCAAGGGCTGCTACTTCGCGGGCGATGGCGCCCGGCGCGACAAGGACGGCTATTTCTGGATCGTGGGCCGCATCGACGACGTGCTGAATGTCGCGGGCCATCGTCTGGGCACGTCGGAAGTCGAAAGCGCGATTGTCAGCCATCCCGATGTTGCCGAAGCCGCCGTGGTCGGCCGCCCCGACGAACTGAAGGGCCAGGCCGTCGTCGCCTTTGTCACACTCAAGAACGGCGTCCTGCACAGCAAGGCGCTGAAGGACGCTCTCCGCGCTCACGTGGGCAAGGAAATCGGGCCCATCGCCAAGCCGGACGACATTCGCTTCACCGACATGCTGCCCAAGACGCGCAGCGGAAAGATCATGCGCCGCCTGCTGAAGGAAGTCGCCGCCTCGCCCAACGGCGAGATCAAGGGCGACACCACGACGCTGGAGGATCTGGGTATCCTGGCGAAGCTCCAAAAATCGGAGGATTAACTCATGTTCGACTGGCTCAGATCCTGGAGATTGCGCCGGAATCTGAGAAAGATCGTCCGCCAACTGGGCGTCTCGTTAAAGAAGCGCTATGGGTTTCAGGAATACTATACCCCGGAACAGGTGCTCAAAACCGCTGAACTCGCGGGCCTTGACCGGGAGGCGCAGGCCTACGGCATTGCCATGTATGTGCAGCCCGAAAAGGCCGTTTCTATTTTGACCACCATGGGGAATGCCAAGTGGGCGGAGGGATTGAGAGTCTGGATGATCGGCCAGTGCTTCGGGTTTGGCGGGGGCTACGACGATAGCTTGCATTATAATGTTTTCATTCATCACTCATCGGTTGCCGAGCATGGCCATGGCGGCGGTTTTTTTGACGGTTCCGATGGCGGCGGCCATTCGGGTGGACACGCCGGCGGCGACTCCGGTGGCGGCGGCCATCACTGATCGCGGGAGTTGGACCACCGTCCAATTAAATGGTCGCGTCAAAACCGCTGTCATCCTGAGCTTGTCGCACACACGTGTGGCAGGATCAGCCTCCGGCCCCACCCGAATTTAGCGAGGCAGCCGCCCTTGCGGACAGTTGAAGTCAGCGGAGGCTGATCCTTCGACAAGCTCAGGATGACTGACTTTTTTAGCGACCTCCTCGTCGCGAAGCCATGCTGGTGTGGCGAAGTTCCGTTCCCGGAATCCTCGCCACCGTAAATGACTTTCGCCGGAGGGCGAAGGCTTACAAAATGGTCCGCACCAGGCCGCCCTCGCAGCGCAGGGCCGCGCCGTTGGTCGCCGAGGAAAGCGGGCTGGCCACGTAGGTGACCATGTTCGCGACTTCTTCGACCGAGGCGAAGCGCTGGAGGAGGGAGCTCGGACGCGCCGTCTTGAAGAAATCCTTTTCCACGTCGGCGGCGGATTTCCCCTGGTTCTTCGCCATGTCCTTCACGAACTGGTCCACGCCTTCGGATTTGGTCGGACCGGGCAGCACCGAGTTGACCGTCACACCGGTGCCGACCGTTGTCTCGGCCAGGCCGCGCGAGAGGGCGAGCTGCATCGTCTTGGTCACGCCGTAGTGGATCATTTCCACCGGGATCTGGATGGCCGATTCGCTGGAGATGAAGATGATCCGGCCCCAGTTCCGGTTCAACATGCCGGGCAGGAAGGTCCGGCTCAGGCGCAGGCCGCTGTAGAAATTCGTTTCGATGATCGCCTGCCAGTCGGCGTCGGTCAGTTGATCGAAAGGCTTCGGCTCGTAGACGCCGAGGTTGTTGACCAGCACGTCGAGACGCTGGAACCGCTCATCGACTTCGGTGACTTCGTCCACCTTGCTTAAATCTCCGGCAAAAGCCTTGAGCTTGGCATGGGGATGCTTGGCGCGAATTTTCTCGATCGCCTCTGCCACGCGGTCATCCGTCCGGCCATTGATGATGACTTCCGCCCCTTCCGCCGCCAGCGAGGTGGCAATGGCCAGCCCGATTCCCGCCGTCGAACCCGTCACGAGACACAACTTACCCGTCAATTGATAGTCCATAGATAACCCCAAGATAGAAAGGCACGGCCAGCCGTCACCCCTTAATTAATCAATGATGATGACCGCCGCCATGGTGGTACCCACCGCCATGATGGTAGCCGCCATAGAATCCGCCGCCCCAGAAAATAGGGCCATAGAAAAACGGATCATAGGCGCCGAAGTAGGGATAGGGCCCGGCGCCCCAGTAGCCGCCCTGCGCCGTCTGGAGCATGTAGTCGACCACGCTGGGATCGACGCCCGATTTTTGCAGGCCGGTCACATCGCTGGTGCCGAGATAATACACGGTGCCCTGCTCGCGAATGTAGCGGAGAATGACGCCGCTATTCACATGCGCGCGAGACATGTTTTCGATGTCGTTCACACTGAGCGAATCGCCATGGAGCATCTTGTCATAGATGGCGGGCGAGACGCCGCTGCTCTGAACCGCCGCGTAGTCGGCCTTCTCCTGGGGACTCAAATCGCAGGCCGCGAGAAGGAGCGGCAGGACGGCCAAAGCGGATAAGCGAAGGAACTTCATAACCGAAGTTACATCGCTGAAGGTGCATTTCAAATGGTGAATTCAATCTCGTCGGGTAAATTCCCCCGTCGCTGGCGGTGTGCGGGAGGTAGCCATCGATCGCCGGGCGACGGTCGGATCGGAAAGGCACTGCCATCCGGCGGTCGGCTGCTACCTCTTGACCTGGCCTCAATACCCTCGCTGGTGCGGAGGGTTCTTTATGTTCCCTGGGAACTTGCTGAAAAGGCAGTCATCCTTCGGCAAGCTCAGGATGACTGCCTTTGGAGCGACTATCTAACCGGAAACCGCTCCAGCTCCGGCGGAGGCGGTGGATTTCCGGCAGCGATGACCTATTAACGGCGATCTTTGGCTTTCAATTCCATCCGGTAGTTCAAAAGTTCCACCACACCGATTTTGACGATGTTTTCGGCCACGATCTGGAAGCCCATTTTCTCGAACATCGGCTTCGCGCAAATCGAAGCCTCGACGTAGACCTTCCTGATTCCCGAGTTGAAACTGACATCGATGGCGTGCCTCGCCAGCCGCGTCATGATTCCCCGCCTTTGGAAACGGGGATTGATGTAGGCACAGTCGATATGGCCATCGGGATCGAGTTCGAGGAAGCCGGAGATCTCCGCTCCGGTGACGGCGACGAAGGGCTGCTTCCGTTCACAGCGCTTCTTCCAATGTTCAAAATTCACCTCGATCGACGCCCAGGCCAAACACTGCTCCCTTGAATAGACTTCGGAGGCTATCTCGTGGACCGCGTTGGTAAAAATCCTCCCGATGAGGAGATAGTCGTCCGGTCGATAGGACCGGATCACGGTCAATGCCGAAGGATCCTTCCGGCTACTCATTTCGAGAACGCTGGAACTTTTCTACAAGCCCCGCAATTGCGGCACATCCGTCTTCGGGCTGACGCTATTGACCTGCCGGGAAAGAGCGGCCTTTTCCGAAGCGGTGGCAAAGCCGGTCTGATATTCCGTCTGGATCTGGGCGTAGAGATCGGCCGAGGTGGTCTCCGACGGACCGGCGAAGGTATGGATTTGCTGGTCGAGAATCGCGGCGAGCCGCGCGGTGGCCGGTTCGAGGCGGGGAAGAAGCGATTGTTGCAAGGCCTCGTAGCAAAGGGCCGCATCGCCGTCGGAATCGACGGGCGGATGCACCGAACCCCACCCGGCGTGGACCGGCTTGGCGGCGAGGAAGCCGGCCAGTTGGCGGGCGGCGTCGGGCTGCGACGTGCGCGAGGTCACCGCCCATCCGTTCACGCGCGCCAGGCTGGCGCGGGAGATATCGGAGGGCATGACCGTCATCTGGTAGGAACCGGGGGGCAGCGTGGCCGCCAGTTCGGACGGCGCGATGAGCACCGAGGCATGCCCTTGGGCGAAGTAACTTCCCAGCGGCTCATCGGTCTTGGCCAGCGGCGCGGTGACGTTGAGCTCGTGGAATAATTCGTGGATCAAATCGAGCCCGCGCATCTGCGATTCCCTGCCGTCGTTTCCGGCGAGATGCCAGACGTTGCGATCGAGCGCGGGGTGGCCCGCCTGGGTGCAGAGGATGTTCCAGAAATCGAAATCGGCCGGTAATTCCAGTGGATAAATACGCAGTCCGCTTTCGTCCTTGAGCTGCATCGAGGCGAGCGCGCGCGTGATCGATTCCAGGACGTCCCACGTCCAGTGACGGCCAGGATAGGCGACGCCCGCGCGGTCGAAATCGAGCGGATGGTAGAAAAGCATTTCCACCGAGAATTCGTCAGGGAGGGCGCGCATCTGGCCGTTCACCGTGAAGGCGGCGAGGCTGCGCGGCGCGGAGTCGGTCGGAACCGCGATCGGAAGGAGTTCGTGCTCCGGATCGAGGCCCGAGAAATCGCGCGATTCCACCAGGCAGACATCGGGCGGCGTGTCGGAGGTCAGTGCCTGCTGCAAATTGCGCCGGTAACTCGCCTCATCTTTGTCGATGATCAGGACCGGCTGCATCCCGCCCGCCGCCGCGAAGGCATCGGCCTGCGCCTCGAGAGCCTGGGTCTCGGCGGGGGAAGCCCAGCCCATCACGCGCAAGGTCGGCCCATGAGGCACTTTGGGCGTATCGGGATGAGGCACCGTTTCGGGGACGGGAATGCCATTCGGTCCGGGTGAGGAGGGAAAAGGGCGCTGGTTGTTGCTCGTCGGGATCTCGTCCTTCGTTCGCGGGAAGGTAAAATAGATAAAGACCGCCGCGCCCAGGAGGGCCAGCAACAGGTAGATGAGGACGGCTTTTTTGGGCACGCTTCAATCTAGCTTAACCGGGCGGGAAACTCATCTTTATTGTGGACCCTGAGGATTCCCCGCCCGGCGCCAACTATCGGCGTGCGGCTTACGACGGGATAAAGGCCAGGAGATCCGCGTTGACCTTGTCCTTCAGCGTGGTGCAGAGACCGTGGGGCGCGCCCGGATAGATCTTCAGCAGGGAGTTCTTCACCAGTTTGGACGAGAGGTGGGCGGAGGCACCGATGGGGACGATCTGATCGTCGTCGCCGTGAATGATCAGGGTCGGCACGTCGAATTTCTTGAGGTCCTCGGTCAAGTCGGTCTCGGAAAAGGCCTTGATGCAGAAGTAAGAGGCGGGAAAGCCCGCCAGCATGCCCTGGAGCCAGAAGGAGTCCCGCACGCCTTGGGATATCTTGGCGCCCGCGCGGTTGTAGCCGTAGAAGGGGAGACTGAGGTCCTTGAAGAATTGAGAGCGGTCGGCGAGCACTCCGGCGCGAATCCCGTCGAAAACTTCGATGGGCAGGCCGCCGGGATTGGCCGTCGTCTTCAGCATCAGTGGCGGGATTGCGCCAATCAGCACCGCCTTGGCCACGCGCTTGGTGCCGTGCCGGCCGATGTAACGCGCCACTTCGCCGCCGCCGGTGGAGTGGCCGATATGGACGGCGTCCTTAAGGTCGAGCGCCTCGGTCAGGGCCGCGAGGTCGTCGGCATAGGTGTCCAGATCATTGCCCTGCCAAGGCTGACTGGAGCGTCCATGCCCCCGGCGATCGTGAGCGATGCAGCGATAGCCGTGTGTGGTGAGAAAGTACATCTGGTCTTCAAAGGCGTCCGCGCTTAGAGGCCAGCCGTGGCTGAAGACGACGGGTTGGCCCGTGCCCCAGTCGTTATAGTAGATTTGTGTGCCGTCCTTGGTGGTGATCGTAGGCATATCGAATTTTCCTTTGGGTGGGAGGTGGATCGACTCGGCGAAGAAGCAATTCTAGATAACAGTCCACGGCGCCAACGCAACCTTCTTTTCCGTTCTAAAAGAGAGGTTATTTCCCGATGCAGAAATTCTGGAAAAGGCGGGTCAGGATATCCTCATTTGTGGTCTCGCCGATGACCTCGGCCAGGTCGTGCAGAGCGTCCCGTAATTCGATGCTTACGATCTCGAGACCGCTGCCGTTGTGCAGGGCTTCCAGCGTCCGGTCGAGCGATTGCGCGGCCCGTTGGAGCGTGGCATTCTGCCGCGCATTGATGGTCAGGACGGTATCGCTCTCGCCCGCCATCTCAGCCAGCAACGCGGACTCGATGCGGGCCTCGAGTTGCTCGAAGCCTTCGCCGCTGCGCACGCTGATCACGATGGCGTCGGCGGGTAAAGAGGCATGGCGGCCGAGGTCGGCCTTGTTCGCGATGAGCAGGCTGGGGATGCCTTCCGGAAAATCGAACTTCGCGGGCGCGTAAGGCAGGTGAGCCTCGACCACATGCAGGACCAATTGCGCCTGGGGAAGAACGGCGCGCGCGCGGCGGGCGCCCTCGATCTCCACCGGATCGCTCGACTCGCGTTGACCGGCGGTGTCGATGAGTCGCAGCGGCAGGCCGCGCAGGTTGCACGTCGCCTCGATCAGGTCGCGCGTGGTACCGGGCGTGGGTGCGACAATGGCGCGGTCCTCGTGCAGGAGCGTATTGAGCAGGCTCGACTTGCCAACGTTCGGCTCACCGACGATCACCGCCAGCGCGCCTTCCTGCAGGATGCGGCCCAACGGCGCGGTGCGGAGAAGCTGGCCCATCTGCGAGCGCACGCTTTCCACGCGTCCGATGAACTCCGGCCCGACGCGCGGCTCGATGCCTTCCTCCGCGAAATCGAGGCTCGCTTCGAGATGGCTGAGCAGATCGATCAGCTCGCGGCGGATGTCTTCCAGCGCATGGCCGAGCTTGCCCTCCTTCATGGCGCGGGCGCTGGCCAGGGCGCGTTCGGTCGGCGCGTAGAGGAGGTCGAGCAAGCCTTCCGCCTGGGTGAGCGAGAGCTTGTCGTTGAGAAAGGCGCGCTGGGTGAACTCGCCGGGCCGCGCCGTGCGGGCGCCGTGTTCCAGGCTGGCGCGGAGGATCTTTTCGACGAGATGCGGATTGCCATGGCAGGAAATTTCCACCGTGTCCTCGCCGGTGTAGGAGTGCGGTGCCTGCCAGAAAGTGAGCACGACATCGTCGAGGATTTGTCCCTGACCGACCAGGGTGCGGTAGACCGCATGCCGTGCGCGCCACTCGATTTTCTCCGCCGTAAGCGCATCGAGGATGGCGCGGCTTTCCGGGCCGCTCAGGCGGATGACCGCGAGGGCGGCGACGCCAGGCGGCGTGCTGAGGGCGATGATGGTGTCGTTGGTCATGCGAGGCTGGGAGGGGAAAATGAGGTGTGAGGCAAGCCGTGTGCCGCCGCGACCGCCGCGCAGGTGACTTGATTTTCCAGCACATTGACGCCCTGGGCCAGTCCCGGCTGTCGGCGACAGGCTTCTTCCAGGCCGTGATCGGCGAGCGCCTCGATGTAGGGATAGGTCACATTGGTCAACGCCTGCGTCGCCGTGCGGGCATAGGCGCCGGGCATGTTCGCGACGCAATAATGGAGCACGCCTTCCTCGAAATAAATGGGGTCGTCGTGCGTCGTGGGCCGCGAAGTTTCGGCGCAGCCGCCCTGGTCGATCGCGATATCGACGAGCACGCTGCCCGGTTTCATCATGCGCAACATGGCGCGGGAAATCAGCTTCGGCGCCTTCGCTCCCGGCACGAGGACGGCGCCAATGAGCAGATCGACCGTGGGCAGGAGATCGGTCAGGTGCGCTTCGCTGGAAAAGAGGGTGTGGGCGGCGCTCATGGTGATGTCGAGAAAGCGCATGCGCTCCATATCGACCTCGAGAATCGTGACATCCGCGCCGAGTCCGGTGGCCATGCGCGCGGCATTCACGCCGGACGTCCCGCCGCCGAGCACAACGACGCGTCCCGGCAACACGCCCGGCACGCCGCCGAGGAGCACGCCGTTACCGCCATGTGGCTTCGCGAGGAAATGGCCGCCCACGATCACCGACATGCGGCCCGCGATTTCGCTCATCGGTTCGAGCAGGGGCAGGCGGTGATGGCGCGTGACCGTCTCGTAGGCGATGGCGGTCGCGCCCGATTGGAGCAGGGCGTCGGTCAGTTCCCGATTGGCCGCGAGATGCAGGTAGGTGAAGAGGATTTTGCCCTTCGAAAGGAGGAGATATTCGCTCGGCACCGGCTCCTTCACCTTCACGATCAACTCGGCGCGGAGGAACGGCTCCTCGTGCGTCTCAACTAAAGTTGCTCCCGCCTTGGCGTACTCGTCATCGGTATACCCGGCCCCGACGCCCGCGCCGCGTTCCACGACGACGTGATGGCCGCGTTTGGTGAGCAAATAAACCGCCGCCGGGAGCAGGCCGACGCGGTGCTCCTGCGTTTTGATTTCCTTGGGGACGCCGATGATCATTGAGGAATGGTAGCGGCGGTTGGCGGACGTCGCACTTTTTAAATGGATGGGGCAGATGCTCCGAAGGTAGCCGTCGACCGCCGGGCGACGGTCGGTGGGCATGGCGGGAAAAAGCACTCCCTCCCGGCATTCGGCAGCTACCGCGCCGCGTTCGCGAGACGGTAGTTCGACATCTTCCGCGTGTCGCGCTCGTGGAGGGTCAGGAAGGGAATGCTGACGAGGTAGCGATATTGTTCCTGCAGCGGCCCGTAATCGCCATTGGGCAGGAGCTGGGTCTCGAAGTGAAAATCCATTTCCTTCAGCGTCGCGAAGACCCAGGCGACGGCGACCGGATGGATCAGCGCGCCTTCGTTGCGCAGGAGCGAGTAGTCGCTCTTCGCCGCCCAGATGTGGCCGGAGACGGCGTTGAGCACTTTCTCTTCGCGATTGCGATAGGGCATGTCCGGTTTGGGCGTGAAGGCGATCTTGTAGCAGGGCACGCCGTTGACCGGTTCCTCGCCTTCCAGCGCGTAGTTATAGTGGTCGAGAATGTTGAGGAGTTCAAAGGGCTCTTCCCGCGCGGCCTTTTTCGATTCGTCCTCGGGCGAGCCGGACGAGGTGCGCGTGCCGAAGTCGGGCCGGTGATCTCCGGTGACGACGAGGTGCTCATGATCGGTGCTGACCACGGTGCGGTTCGCATCGAGCTTTTCCCGCGTGATATCGAGATCGTAGTCGAAGGCCTTGCGATGGTGCTGAAGGATTTTGTCCTGCGCGGCGACCCGGTCGATGATTTCACGGGCCGTCGG
>JAMFSY010000069.1 GCA_026225555.1 Methylacidiphilales bacterium | reverse complement strand
GACAAAGATTACACCGTGCGCGTGCCAACGCAGGGACACAATGAAATCGGCCTGCTGACGGGCGCGATCAATCAATTGCTCGCCAGCATTGAAGAGCGGGACACGGCTTTGCGCATGACGAACGAGTCTCTGCATCAGGAGATAACCGAGCGCAAAGGGGCCGAAGAGCGTTTTCGAACGCTCGCCGATGCTGCTCCCATGCTCGTCTGGGAGGCGGGTTCGGATCGGCTTCATATTTACTTTAATAAAACCTGGCTCGATTTTGTGGGCCGCGGGATGGCACAGGAAATAGGGAATGGCTGGACGGAAAACGTGCATCCGGATGATCTCGACCGGTATTTAAAAATGTATGAGTCGTCCTTCGGCGCTCATCGCCCCTTCGAACTGGAACATCGACTTCGACATCATACCGGTGCGTATCGCTGGATTCTGGAACGGGGAGCGCCGCGTTTTAATTCCCAGGGCACTTTGCTCGGCTATATCGGAGCCTGTATCGATATCACCGACAGCGTGCAGGCGCGGGAAACGCTGGCCGAGCGGCGAGAGGAACTGGAACGGCTGGTGAATGAGCGGACCGCCTCGCTGCAGGAGGCGATCGCGCAAATGGAGGAATTTTCCTACAGCGTTTCGCATGACTTGCGCGCGCCGCTTCGGGCCATGCAGGCCTACTCCACCGCCCTTTTGGAGGATTACGGCCATAAGATCGACGCGGAGGGCCAGGAGTATCTGCAGCGGATTGTCAGCTCCGGCGTGCGCATGGATCGCCTGACCCAGGACGTTCTCACCTATAGTAAAATTCCGAGGACCGCCATGCGTTTGGATCGGGTCTCTCTGAACACGCTTGTTCCAGAGATTCTTCAGCAGATTGTCCCGGAGCGAACCAGCCGCCTTAACATCATCGTCGAAACTCCCTTATTGGAGGTGAGATCTCACGAATCGCTCATGACCCAGGTGGTGTCCAATCTGATCGACAACGCCATCAAATTTTCCTCTTCGACGGAATCGGCCCGCATCCGCATTTGGACAGAGGCGCGAGAAGAACAGGTGCGCCTCTGGGTTGAGGATAGCGGCATCGGCATCAAGCCCGAACATCAGGGCCGCATTTGGGGCATGTTCGAACGCGTTCACCACCAGAATCAATACGAAGGCACGGGAATAGGTTTGGCCATTGTGCGCAAGGCTGTCGAGAAGATGAATGGCAAGATCGGCCTGGTTTCCGATGGCTTGAGCGGCAGCAAATTTTGGATTCAACTCCCCCGAGCCTAGAGAATAGATATAAAGGACAATCAGATGAAGATGCGAGAAGAGCTGACCATATTGTTAGTCGAAGATGATCCCAACGACGTCTTCATTATGAAGCGGGCGTTAAAGCAGGCGGAAATTCCCAACCCCCTTCAAAATGCCATCGATGGACAGGATGCGATTGATTATTTGGCCGGCACGGGAAAATACTCGGATCGCACGAAGTATCCGATCCCCAGCCTGATTTTTCTCGATCTCAAGTTGCCCTATAGAAATGGCTTTGAAGTATTGAGGTGGATTCGACAGAACCCTCCTTTGGATACGACATTGATCATCGTGCTCACGTCATCATCGGAAGAGAGGGACATTCAGGAAGCGTACCGCCTCGGCGCGCGGTCTTTTCTGGTAAAGCCTCCAACCCAAAGGATGCTCGTGGAACTGATGGAGTCCCTGAAAGATTATTGGATGAGGCACAACGAGTATCCGACGCCCGTTTAGGATAATTCTGTTGGCCGATTTCAGTCCGGTGCCCACCGCCACTCTCTTGCTTATGGGGTGAAGACCCCATGGTGTCCACGCGGCTTTCGAGTTTACTTTAAGCTGTGAAGACGAGTCGAAAAGAACCCGGGCCAGCCGTGGCCGAGACTTAACGGATCATTATGACAAATTGTCCTCAAGGCAAAAGGATTGCGACCGACGAGGCCTTACGCGCCTCTGAACTTAGTTATCGTCGGCTCTTCGAAGCGGCGCGGGATGGTATCCTGATCCTGGATGTCGATAGCGGCCGTATCACCGACGTGAATCCTTTCCTGATTGAACTGCTGGGATTCTCTCACCAGGAGATGGTGGGCCGAACGGTAGGCGAACTCAGTCCATTCAAGGACATCGAGAGCAACCAAGCCATGCTCGAGCGATTACAGCGGCACGGTTTTGTCCGGTACGAAAACCTTCCGCTGGAAACGAGGGACGGACGCCGCATTGCGGTCGAGTTTGTCAGCAACGTTTATCAGGCGGGTGATGAAAAGGTGATCCAATGTAATGTCCGTAATATCACGGAACGTAAACGCGTGGAAAATGAGATCAATCGCCTCAACGCGGAACTCGAGCAACGCGTGATCGATCGCACGACCCAACTGCAGGCGGCCAATCAGGAACTGGAGTCATTTAGTTATTCGGTGGCGCACGATTTGCGCGCACCGCTACGTGCCATGCAGGGCTTCTCCAATATCTTGCTGGAAGAGTTTTCGGAAAAATGGGGGGAGGAGGAGCGCGATCTTTTGACCCGCATCAAGAAGGCGTCCGAACGACTCGATACGCTCATCCAGGATTTGCTTACCTACAGCAAAACAACCAAGGAGTACCAGGCCATCGTGCCCGTCAATCTTGACCATCTTGTCCGGGATATTTTAACCGAATATCCGACCTTCCAAGACCCGCAATTGAACATCGAAGTGCAGCATCCCTTGGAAACCGTTCTGGGAAACAAATCGGGCCTGATCCAGGTCATCTCCAATCTTTTGACGAATGCGGTGAAATTCGTGGCCCCCAATCGGCCGTCCGAAATTAAGATTCGAACGGAGCGCAGGGAATTCACCGTTCTGCTTTGGATCGAGGATAACGGAATCGGGATTGATCCGGAAAATCACACGCGAATCTTCAAAATGTTCGAGCAGGTCGGAGGGCAGGAGCACGAAGGCACCGGGATGGGGCTGGCGATTGCGAAGAAGGCGATGCAAAATATGCAGGGATCGATTGGGGTGGTCTCTCATTTTGGGAGCGGTACCCAAATGTGGATCGAATTACTTCGGGCAAAAAGTATATGAACACTTCCAAGCGAGCGCATTCGGTGGTTGAGGACTTGGCCCAACCCAACTTCATTGTCGGTATCGGAGGTTCGGCGGGAGCTTTGAAAGCCTATCGGACGTTTCTACAGGCCCTGTCCCCGACAACGGGAATGGCGTTTGTTTTCATTGCTCATCTCAGTCCGACGGTGAAGAGTGAGTTGGGCCCTATCTTATCAGGCTCGACAAAAATGCCGGTTGTGATGGCCGCAAAGGGCACAAAGGTGCTCGCCAACCATGTCTACGTCATCGCTCCGAATACGGACCTGACGTTGAAAGATGAAGTTTTCGAGGTGGCTTCCCCCAGGACGATGAAGGATGGAAGGCATCCCCAGGTAAACCTGTTTTTGACCTCGTTGGCCGAAACTTTGGGAAAGCGGGCGATCGGCGTTATCTTTTCCGGTGGAGATGGAGACGGAACCGACGGATGCAGAGAAATCAGGCAGGGCGGCGGACTTATGTTCGCCCAGGATTTATCCGCTGAAGTTGATAGCATGCCCCGTCACGCACTCGATTCCGGGTGTGTCGATTTCGTCCTTCCTCCGGATCAAATCGCCAAAAGGCTGGGAAGCCTCGGACGACAATCGTCCTAAGGCAACAGGATGAACCCGCTTTTCTCGCCGACTCTTTATTTCTGCGTGCCCTTGCGGGTAATGACAAACGCCAGCGTCGCCAAGGCCAGTGAAAAGACGACGACCCACGCGTAGATCGCAGAGAGGCTGAGTTTTCCCCACGTTTGCAGAGGGCCGACCCCGAAGGCCGCCAAGCCGTAGCCCATTTGATAGAAACCGATCAGCCCTCCCGCGACGGAAGCGGTGACGGTGGTTAATTCCTCCTGGCCGAAGCTGATCACGAGGGGCAGCAGGGCGGAGCAACCCAATCCGGCGATACCGTAGGAAAAGAGCGCCAGCACCGGGTGCGTGCGGGGTACCGCCGCCGTCAGGATAAAGGCCAGCGCCGTGAGGAAAGGAAGCGCGCGGAAGATCCACCGTTCCGGCAGCCATTTTTCGAGGGCCGCAAAAAGCACCCGCCCTCCCGTCACCGTCACCCAGAAGATGGTGAGCGCCAGCGAGGCCAACGTGGTCGAAGCGCCGAGGCTGGCGGACATATAGATCGTCGACCAATTGGCATTCATCGTTTCACAAATGCCGTAAAGCAACGCGAAGGCAGCGTAGGCCCAGAACCGGGCGGGCATGCGCGAAGGGATGGGAGCTTGACCGGGAATATTTCCAGAGCTTCCGCTGCGCAAAGGCAAACGAAGGCTGAACAGCAGGAGCGCGAGGGTCAGGCCGCTCATGAGCATCGGCAGGCCCCACCAGATGCCCAGGCCGACGAAGACCGTCGCAAAGATCGGCGCGAGGGCTGTGCCCAAACCGAGCAGGGCATTGAGTGTGAGAATGGCCCGATCGACTTTTTGCGGAAAAAAAGCGGCGGTAAAGGTGTTGAGCGCCGGAACCGCAAATCCAAAACCTATGCCCAGCGATCCGGTGGCGGCGAGCAGAAGGCCGTAGGCCAGCGCGTGTTGCCCGGTGGTAAACTGGCTGACGAAGAGGAGCACCATGGCAAGCAGGTCCGCGAACAGACCGAGCTGGAGCACCCGCTTTCCGCCGATCTGCCGCGTCAGCCCGGCGCCCAGCAGGGACGCGAGGATGGCGGTGATCGCCTGCGGCACGAACATGCCGCCGTATTCCGTGGTTGAGAGATCGTAACGGGTCGCGCTGGTGAAAATGGCGCTCACCGCAGGGAACGTGACGAGCACGATTCCCTGGATTACCGCGCCCGCGTAGATCGCGGCGATTTCCTGGCGTTGCGCCATGGCCTTGGACTATTTAAGCCGCTCGAGCAGGTGATCGCCCACCCGCAGGGCATTGGCCATGGCGGTGAGTGCGGGATTGACCGCGCCGATGCTGGGAAAAAAGCTGGTATCGATGACGTAGAGGTTATCGAGCTCGTGGGCTTTGCAATTGGTGTCGAGCACCGAGGTCTTCGGATCGGTGCCAAAGCGGCAGGTGCCCGACTGATGCGCCACGCCCGCCACGCCAACATCATTCTTCATATAGAGCGCGCGGGGAATCAGGTGTTCGTGCATGTCGAGCTGGTTGAGCATCGACTTCAACTTGTCGTAAAGCTTGTTGCTCGCGGCCTGGTTCGACGCCTGGTAGTTGAGGCTGATCGTCCCGTTTCGATCCACCGTGATCCGATTAGTGGGACTGGGCAGGTCTTCAGTCATCAGCCAGAAGTCGACCGCATGATCGGCCAGCTTTTCGAGTATCCAGCTCGGGGCCAGCATGGTCTCGATCGGCTTTTCGCCGCGGTACATTGGCGCCTGCGATTTGCCCACCATCTGAATATTGCCCACCGGATAATTGAAGCCCTCCATGCCAAAGTAAAAATCGTTCAGGCCGAGCGTCTTTTGATATTGGGTGTGATTCGGTTCCTTGGAAATGGCCAGAACGGCCTGGCTGGTGTGGAACATGTAATTGCGGCCCACCTGATCGGAGCCATTGGCCAGTCCGTTGGGATGTTTATCGTTGGCCGACATCAGGAGCAGCTTGGCGGAATGGGCCGCGCCGCAGGCCACCACCACGATGCCTCCGCGAAAGGTTTGGGTCTCTCCCTGGTCGAGCTTTGTCACGACCTCTGTGACGGAGGTGCCCGCGCTATTGGTATTAAGCTTCACCACCTGCGCGTGGATGAGCAGGGTGACATTCGGGTATTCAAGGGCGGGACGCACGCCGAGAACTTCGGCGTCCGACTTGGCATGCACGACGCAGGGAAAACCGTCGCAATCCTTACAACGCACGCAGGTGCTGTAGGGCATGTTTGCTTCATTGAGCATGATGCCGCAGGGCGAGTGGAAAGGATGGTAACCGGCCTTGGCGAGATCATCGGAAAGCTGCTGGATGCGCGGCTCGTGGGAGACGGGCGGGAACGGATAAGGCGCGCTGGCCGCAGGCTCGGTGGGATCTTCCCCCCGAGCGCCGTGGACCTGATAAAGCTGTTCGGCCTGGGTGTAATAAGGCTCGAGTTCCTCGTAGCTGATTGGCCACCCGGGTGAGATGCCGTCGCAATGGGCGAGCGGGCTGAAGTCTTCCTTGCGCAAGCGGTAGAGAGCGGCGCCATACATCTTGGTCGCGCCCCCGACGTAGTGATAGGTGCCGGGCTGGAAAGGCTTGCCCTGGGGATCATGCCAGATATCCGGGGAGACGTAGCGGTTCTTCTGGAAAACCTCCTCCGCGTTCCAGTTCTCCGGTTCGCGGGGAAGCCATCCGCCCCGTTCCAGGATGAGGATGCTTTTGCCCGAGGGCGCCAGATGTCTCGCGAGTGTGCCGCCGCCGGCGCCGCTGCCGATGATGATGATGTCGTAATCGGTTTTCATGGCTGATCTTGTTCCTTTAAGAGGGTGAGGGCAGAGTCGTTCAAGAAGGTAGGGCGTAGAAGAAAAAGAACTCAATCAATCTTATGAAAATAAACGGCACGCGAATTAATCACATTACCCTCGCGGTTCCGGCGGGCGAACACGTCAAGGTGCGGAGCTTTTATGGCGAACTGCTCGGCCTGGAGGAAATCCCCCGCCCCGATTCCCTGAACGCGGTCTACGATCTGATGTGGTTCAAGTTTCTGGATATTCTTCTCCATATTGATTTCACGCCGCCTTGGACGGTTCCCGCGGAAAATCGGCATGTCGCCCTGGAGATCACCGATCTGCCCACGGTACGCCGTTATCTGGAAAGCAAGGGGGCGACCATCCGCGAAGCCGTTCTCATGCCGGATCGGGATCGCTTTTATCTGCTGGATCCGTTTGGAAATTACTTCGAGTTGCTGGAGATGAAAAAGTGATCGCGCCACGCCACCGACGCCTCCTCAATTAGCGCCATTCTGTTTATCCACATCGCGCTGGGCTGCGCCGTAGGCCCGGGTCGCCAGCTCGATCTGGCCTGATTCATTCTCCGATGTCGCTTTGCCGGACAGCCAGAATTTGGCGGTGGCGCCGTCGCCTCTCACCCAATCCTGGGTTCCATAGGTGACGTTCGCACGGTCCGTATGATAAACAGCATTCTGCCGGGTCCACTTGAGTCCCGCGCTCTCCAGATCGAGAATAGTCTTCATCTGGTCTTCCGATAACCCGCCGGAAGCCGCGGCATTGGATAATTTCTCATCGCAGGCAACTCCGTTGAGGAAGATGACCTTCATCAGAAAGGAGCCCTTCGGCGTCTTCACATGGAACGAAACGGCTTTGTCACCAATGACGTCAAAACCCAGGTTGTCCCGCAAATCGAATTCCTGACCGTACCTGGCGAGGCATTGAGCTTCGGTATCGCCCAGGTTTCCCCGGCAAATTCCGAGGCTTGAAACAAAGGCCAGTACCAAGACTGTGAGTTGAAACGTTCTCATGGATGGAGTGAATATCTTTTGAAATTGAACGCAGAATGCATTGAAGATTTGCCTAAAAAGACTCTCCATGTAATCTATCCTTTGTGCGCCGCTGGGTAACTAATCTTTTACTGCTTTTAGTTCTCATGCCGTTGATGGCGATGCCCTCCAGTGGCGTTTCGTGCCTGGCGGCTCAAGCGTCCCCCTCGGAGATGTCATGCTGTACATTTGCGTGTCCCTGTCCGACCGGAAAGATGTGTGATGCTAATACTTCGCCTGCGCTGGATCGCGCCATCGTTCAGGGGCAGAGGGAGATTTCACGGCCCGTGTTGACGCTCCTTTTCTCCCTGGATTTCCACGGTAAAGCCTACAGCACACCGTCCGTCCAGTTGGCTGCGACAGAGGCCAAACCGCCTCCATTGGCGATCGGCAGTCCTCCCCAGGCCAAGCTTCGCGTCTGGCTTCTCTAGTTTCCGGTTCGTCCCTCCACCGCCTCGCTCATCGTGAGTGTTGGCGATTTGCATCCATTTTTTCAGGAGATGAACCATGCCTTTTTTCAACGAAGTCCAATATATTACCGGGAATGCCCCCCTAAGCCGCCGCCAGGCTTTGCTGGGACTTTCTTTTCTCACTCTGACAGCCTGCTCGCGTTCCGCGCTGCAGGCCACGCCGGCGGAGAGCAACGTCGCCTACTACACCTGCACCATGCACCCGTTTGTGCGATCGCAGGATCCCAAGGGAAAATGCCCGGTATGCGGCATGAATCTGGTGCCGGTGCTGAAAAGCTCGGCAAATGATTCCGGGCCGACGAATGCGGCTGCCGCGGCAGTGACGACGAGTTCGGTGGACAGCGCGGGCACGGTCAACGTCGCGCCGGAAAGACTGCAGGAGATCGGCGCGACGACGGAGATCGTGAGCAAGCGCGCCTTGATCCGCACTCTGCGCGCGCCCGCTCGGGCGGAAATTGATGAATCGGCACTACGCGATATCAATGTCAAAGCCGGCGCAGGTTACATCACGAAGCTCTACGCCAACTTCGAGGGCATGTCCTTTCGGAAGGGGCAACCGTTAATGACCGTGCTCTGTGAAGGCTGGCTGCAAACCCAAATCGACTACATCAAGGCCTTCCGCAACTGGAAACGGACACCGCTGATGTCTCCCAATAATAGTTTCGCCCTGGATAATAAATTGGAATTGATGCGGGCGCGCATCCGGGTGTGGGACTTGTCCGAGGATCAAATTCACGATCTGGAAAAGTTTGCTCTCAGCACCAATGAGATCGACCTAAGAACGGGGAGGGGACTTTCCGGGAGTTTCGACGTCCTTGCTCCCTTTGACGGATATGTCCACCAGAAGAAAGCCGTCGAGGGCATGCGCTTTGAAGCGGGGCAATCGCTGTTGGAACTGGCCGATCATACGCATGTCTGGATCGTGGCCCAGTTTTCCGAGGACCAGGCTCCTTACGTCAACGTGGGACAGAAAATCACGGTGACTTTCCCTTCCATGCCGCAAGAAAAAGTGAAAGGGGAAATCAGTTTCATCGATCCTCATGTGGACGAACAGCAGCGCCGCATCATGGCGCGGATCGTCATTTCGGATGAAGGGCATATGTATCATCCTGGTCTGTTTGCTGAGGTGACCGGGGAAATTTCCTCACGAGAGAGCCTGACTATTTCCGCGGGAGCAGTCATTCCCACCGGGAACAAATTCATCGTCTTTGTCGACCGCGGTGGAGGCAAACTCGAGCCGCGTCCCATCGAGATAGGAAGTCACTCCGGCGATTATTATGAGGTCATCTCCGGCTTGAACGAGGGAGATCGTGTCATCTCCAGCGCCAATTTTCTTATCGATGCGGAGAGCCGCATTCAGGGCGTGCTCAAGACCTGGGGAGATCGTCCGTGAAGCCGATTCCCGATTCCCACGCGCCCAGCGGACTGATCGAAAAGATTGCCGATTCCAGCGGACGCAATCCGTTTCTAGTCGGACTGCTTGCCCTGATCGCGGCGTGCGCGGGATTGTACGCCCTTTCGAAAATCTCGCTCGATGCCGTGCCTGATCTCTCCGACGTCCAGGTCATTGTCTATACGAATTGGGAGGGCCGTAGTCCTTCGCTGATCGAAGACCAGATCACCTATCCGATCACCAGCCGCTTTCTCGGGGCGCCCAAGGTCAAGGCTGTGCGCGGCCTGTCGATGTTCGGGCGCTCTTTCGTCTATGTGATTTTTGAGGATGGCACCGATCTCTATTGGGCGAGATCACGGGCGCTGGAATATCTCAACAGTGTTCGCGAATCTCTGCCCGCCGGCGTCACGCCCACTCTTGGGCCGGATGCCACGGGTGTGGGTTGGGTTTATGAATACGCCCTCGTGGATGATACAGGACAGAACAACCTCGCTCAGTTGCGCACGCTTCAGGATTGGACGCTCAAATTTGCGCTTGGCTCGGTCAAGGGTGTGGCCGAGGTGGCTGGCATTGGCGGCTTCGTGAAGGAATATCAGGTCAACGTTGATCCGAATAAACTCATCAATCACGGCGTGAGCCTGAACGATGTGGTGGAAGCCGTTCGTAAAAGCAACAGCGACGTGGGCGGCAAATCGTTGGAGATTTCCACCACCCAATATTTCATTCGGGGCCGGGGCTACATCCGTTCCTTGGATGACTTGCGCCAGATTCCGCTTAAGGCATCCGACGGTGCGCCGTTAACTGTGGACCAGGTGGCAACGGTGGAATTGGGACCGGATTTGCGGGAAGGACTGGCCGAGTTCAACGGCCAGGGCGAGGCCGTCGGCGGCATCGTGGTCATGCGCTATGGCGAAAATGCCCTGTCGGTCATCAATGGCGTCAAAAGCAAGATCGACCAATTAAAGGGCTCTCTACCGCCGGGAGTTCGGATCGTGCCGGTTTACGATCGTTCACAACTTATCCTTCGTTCCATCGCCACCTTGCGATCCAAGCTGATTGAAGAAAGCATTATCGTCAGTCTCGTTTGCATCCTGTTTCTCTGGCATCTGCGAAGCGCGTTGGTGGCGATTATCATGCTGCCACTGGCCATCCTCTTGTCCTTTATCCCGTTTGCCGCGATGCATCTCACGGCCAACATCATGTCGTTGGGCGGCATCGCCATCGCCATTGGCGCGATGGTGGATGCCGCGATCATCATGATCGAAAATGCTCACAAGGAATTGGAGCGAGCCCGGGCGACTCAAAATCGGGATCTCACCAACGAGGAGCGAATCGAAGTAATCCTTCACGCGGCCCGAAAGATGGGGCGCCCGTTGTTCTTCTCACTCCTGGTCATTACGGTGTCCTTCGTTCCCGTCTTCACGCTGGAAGGCCAGGCGGGAAGGCTTTTTCAACCGCTGGCCTTCACGAAGACCTTTGCCATGTTCTTCGCCGCGTTACTTTCGATCACGCTGGTTCCCGTCCTCATGACGCTGCTCATCCGAGGGCGAATCACGCCGGAAGCGCGCAACCCGATCAACCGGGTGCTCATCGCGCTTTATCATCCGATGGTCGATTGGGCGCTTCGTGCGCGATGGCTGGTGATCATTCTCTCGCTGCTCCTGCTGGGGCTCACCGCGATTCCGGTCATTCATTTAGGAAGTGAGTTCATGCCGCCGCTCAACGAGGGGGATATTCTATTCATGCCCACGGCTCCCGACGGCTTGGGCACGCAGGAAGCTTCTCGAATTTTGCACGAGCAGAATGTGCGCCTGAAGCAGATCCCTGAATTCATGACCGTCTTCGGTAAGGCGGGAGCGGCGGAAACGGCAACCGATCCGGCACCGATGTCGATGTTCGAAACCACCATCCAGGTCAAACCACCCGATCAATGGCGGCCGGGCATGACGTGGGAAGGACTGCAGCGTGAAATCCAAAGCCGGGTGCAGACCCCGGGCATGGCGGATATCATCTGGATGCCGATCCAGACCCGCACCGAAATGTTGACGACGGGCTTTCGCTCGAACTTGGGGCTACGTGTTTACGGACGCAGTCTTCATGACATCGCGGACACCGGAGAACAAATCGAGCGGGCGTTAAAAGATTTCCCGGAGACCCGGAGCGTTTTTGCCGAGCGATCCGAGGGTGGGCGCTATCTGGATATCGTTCCTGATCGGCAAGCGATGGCTCGCTACAATCTGACGGTCGCAGATATCGATCAAGTCGTGGAAACCGCCATTGGCGGCAACACCATCGGCTACACCGTCGAGGGACGTGAACGCTATCCCATCAGCGTCCGGCTGATGCGAGACTTCCGGGATAGTGTCTCCGCTATCGGCCAAATTCCCGTGGCGATTTCGGGAGGTGGGCAAGTGCCTTTGTCAACGTTGGCCTCAATTGAATATTCCAGTGGCCCGCCCGAAGTGCGTAGTGAAAACGGCCAATTGGTCGCTTATGTCTCCGTCGATACGATTGCCAGGGATTTCGGCGGCTATGTCAAACAGGCCGGAGAGAGATTGCGCCAGATGGTTCATCCCCCGGCGGGAGTTTATTGGGAATGGGCCGGGTCGTTTGAACAACTGCAACAGGTCGAGGCCCGCCTACTGGTCATTATTCCTTTTACGCTTCTGATCATCATCCTTTTGATCTATATGAACACGCGCTCGTTTGTGAAAACCTGCATCGTGCTTCTGGCCGTCCCGTTTTCACTCGTGGGCGCCTTCTGGCTGCTCTACCTCTGCGGCTATCAATTTAGTGTGGCCGTCGCGGTCGGCTTGATTGCGCTGGCCGGTATCGATGCTGAAACCGGCGTTGTGATGTTGATCTACCTCGATCAAGCCTATGATGAGCGGGTGGCTCGCGGAGCGATGAACAATCTTCCCGACCTCATCGCCGCGGTGAAGGAAGGGGCCGTGCAGCGTATTCGCCCCAAGATGATGACCGTAGCCGCCATTCTCTTCGGCCTCTTCCCGATTATGTGGAGCAGCGGTTCCGGTTCCGAGATGATGAAGCGAATCGCCGCGCCGATGATCGGTGGAGTCGTTACCTCGGCCGCCCTGGGGCTGCTCCTTTATCCTATCCTCTACGTTTTCTGGCGTGGCAGCGCGAGTCAATTTGCGGCGGCACGCATGTCACAGGAAGGAACAGCTCGACGGTAAGATCGATGAGCAGGGCAAACCGGTCATCGATCCTGCTCACAACCACAAAACCCCGCACCAACCAAGCTCAACTAGGGAGCCTAACCCTCGGGAAAAAAGCTGATCGCTCCTCCTTTATACTCTAGGCTCCGCATTTCTATCCCTTTAGAATTGATGATAATCCCTGCATATAATTTTATGATCTCCCTGCGAATTCTTCCTTCCTTGAAACATCTTTCTCGTTCGCTTCCCATTCTGGGATTCCTGCTTCTCTCCCTCCAAATCAGTTCCGCGCTGGAAACGGTCGTCTTTCCGGTGCCCATTCCGCCCGTCGGGACCAATCCCGCCGCCTTTCCGGCGCCCCGCGATGAGTGGTTCTTACGGTTCCAATCAAATCTGGATAAAACCAAAGGACATCATTACGACCTCCTTTTCGACGGTGACTCGATCACCGATTTCTGGCAGACGAGGGGCAGCGCGGTCTGGGATCAGCACTATGGCAGTTTAAACGCGGTCGATTTCGGAATTTCCGGCGACCGCACCGAAAATGTGCTCTGGCGTTTGCAACAGGGGCAGGTTGACGGAATGGACCCCAAATTGATCGTTCTGATGATTGGCACGAACAACATCAAGAACGATTCCGTGGATCAGATTGCGGATGGAATCAAGGCCGTTGTCGCCCAATATTTGCAGCGCTGCCCCGATTCGCATCTGCTCCTCCTCGGTGTCTTCCCGCGTTCGACCGCGGCGACCGATCCGATTCGAGCCAAGGTCATCGCCATCAACGAAAAGATTGCACCTCTCGACGATGGCAAGAGGGTGACTTACCTCGACATTGGGAAAAAATTCCTCCAGCCCGACGGCACCCTTTCGGCGAACATCATGCCTGATTTTCTCCATCCCACGGCCCAAGGGTACGGAATCTGGGCCGATGCCATCCAGCCCATCGTGGATAAGTATTGTTCGACGGCTGCTCATGGAAAATAGCATTTCCAGAAAGCGATCGACCACCCGGCCCGTATAACGGTCGATGGCAACATGAAGCCAGTGACGCTTTTCTCCATCCGGAATAAAGCTGTCGAGTGACGGGCCGGGCACGAGGCTTTGAGAATAACGCCCCGACTGGGCAATGAGATCGATAAGTAAATTCCACGTGCAAGCGGTCCCCACTTCAGAGAGCGTGCGGATGGCGGCCTCACGCTGAACCTTTGCACTCTGGGCAGTATAGAACATTCCCCGCATGCGTTCCTAGCTTGCTGGTCTTTTGGACCGCGCCCTCGCAAGTCGCTCGCCAGTTGATGTCGCTTGGATAGTTGCCGCCGCACTCGGCCCTTTGGCCTGAGCAAGCCGAATGACTTCGCTCGAGGAAATTCCGCTGTTGATCCGAAGGCCAGACTTGCTGCGGATGGTCCGTTTGAATCTTCGCCAGCCAGCCCTAAGCAAATAAGAATGGCTGTTAGAGCAACAGAACTGTTGAAGGTATCGATGGTTACGGGGATTCAGGATGGATGATTCAGCGTTGGCTCGGCGAAGATGCGGGAAAGTTCGTTCACGGCCTGACAGTCGTTGAGAGTATTCTCCTTGTGTTGTTGAATCGTCATCTTGGCGAGCCTCACCTGTTCCGATGCCCTGCCTGATCCATCTTCTTCCGTGCGTTCAATGAGAAGGCGAATCTCTGTCAATGCCTTCTGATCGTTCAGACCGTTGGGTTGCTGGCGGCGTTTCAATATAGCAATTGCCCGGTTCACCAGCTTCTGTGCTTTGCTCATCCTTGACTGTAGCTATTTTCCAAACGGAGAGCAATCCACACAGGTACACGTGTCATTGATCCCGATAGTATTGTAGGGCGCGACAGCCGCCG
>JAMFSY010000068.1 GCA_026225555.1 Methylacidiphilales bacterium | reverse complement strand
GGTTTGGACGATCCAGCCTGTCGCCCCGGTATTCACCGTGCCTCCCGAGGAGATGGTAAGCGCCGAATTGGCATAATTATCGCGAAGCTCTCCATTGACATTCAAGGTGCCACCAGAGACGATGACCTTCTGCCCATTGTAGAAGGTACTCGCGATATTTGCCGTCCCGCCGCTCTCAACCTCGAACGTATTGCCGTTGGCAGAGGAACCGGTGGTGTAGTTAAGCACGGCCGCAGTGTTCGTATAAGTGGCGCCGTTCTCGACCAGGATGCTGTTATTGGTCCCGGTTCCAGCGCCGCTAGTTCCGATTTGCGTATTGGTGGTTGTATAACTGGTCTTGCTACCGGTCACAATGAGGGAGTTGTTTGAAGATGTATCGCTTGCGCTCGTGCCTATTCCTCCAATTACGGTACTGGAGACTCCCGAAACAGTCGATCCCGATGCGACGGTCATCGTCCCATTGCTTCCGCCCGCACCAGCGGCGGCGGCGCTGCCGATATAAACATTGTATGTGCCTGAGGCTGCGGTCATATTCACGCCGTTTTGAAGCGTAAGGCCTTCTGCCGGTTCCGACGTGCCTCCCGCTGAAACTTCGTTAACGCCTATCGTTGCACTGCTGGCAATAGAGAGATTCGATCCCGACGTATTTTGTCCATCGAAAGTCACCGTGTTGAAGGCCCCCGTAGAGCTAGAGCCGGATACCGCCACCCCGCTAGCGCCCAAGGCGAGACCGTCCCCCCCCATGGCAATGGTGACGCCGTCGCCCACGGACGAGGTGATCCCCTTTGCCAGATCGCTACTGGCGTCGAGGGTGATAGTGTAACTGTTGTCGCCGGTGCCAAAATTAGCAATGGTGGCCGCACTCGGAACTCCCGAGCTCCAATCCCCAGAGGTGCTCCAGGTTCCACCCGCAGTATTGGTCCAGGTGGTCTGCGCGCGGGCCGAATTGTCCGTGAAAAGCCCGAAAAAGGCCAGGGCTACGAAGGCAAAGAGGAATTTCGGCCACAGAATGTCATCGACGCATTTAGAGAGGCAGGATGTCTTTGCGTAAGTTTGTTTCATCGGGTGCGTTCTTTTGGGTTTGTTTGTTAGTTTGACTAATTTGATAAGAAGTTAGTGAGTAGCTGTAGATGAGTCAAGAAATAAATTACATGTTTTTCATTACAAGAACATATGGCTTTCGATATGTGGTTTTCATGTAATTGTTTTTGGATAAGTAACAGGCAAGTTCTGGAAAATTCAGTGAAAAGTGCGGGGCATTTTTCATGTCAGCTTTCTTTCGAGTAGATTATAAGGTAGACTTTATCGTGTCACTTTGGGCAACTTGTTTAATATATTACAGGCAATAATATATATTCCAATAATAAGTCTACAGTTTTTTATTCAGAGGCGCTATCAAGGCGCGAATTGATGGTTTTCCACCACGCGCCACTTGTAAAACGATTCCACCGTCGGAGGGGTCGACGTACCGGAGTTGGCCGCGAAATCGGGCAGGGCCTGGTTGGGATCGATATAGCGTTCCAGCGTCGTCGAGCCGCGATTTTCACCCAATACAACCCCTTGGGATTCATTCCATTGGTTTTGCAGGTTTTGCGGTTCGGCGTTTTTCAAAGACTGTACCGTATAGTAAACGGTGTAGGTGTTCGATTTCGTGGTGACCTGCCCATAAATATTGGCGTAAGGCCGTTCCTTGACATTGTCGCCGCACAGGCCGTAGGTCTTGCCATCGTTCCATTGGGTGGCGAATTGACTGACCGAACTGGCACCTTGAGGGACAAGATACATGTCGCACACCTGCGAGGCGGAATGGAAGATGTCGGGATTGGTGGAGGCGTTGTTGCTACTGGTGTCAGTACCGTCGAACTTGTCCTGGAATTGCGTCAGGGTCAGAGTCGCATTGACGGGAGCGCGCGCGTTGGTCTGGCTCATAAGGGGAGTCAAACTAGTTGATTTGTAGAGGAGCGCCTGGCCGACCGGGACTTGGGCGATTTTTTGGGCGTTAAGCACCGCGCGTATGCCCGTACTGCGGGTGATGTAGGTAAAGGGCTGAATCTGATAATTGAGATTGATCTTGCCAGCGCTGGAAAACGGTTCGCTGATCGCGTAGGGATCGGCGGCCGGCATCCAGAAGAGATCGAGCATGAGATGATCTTCGGGCGAATTTTCACCAAAATGTCCAGGGCATGGACGAAAAAGTAACGTCCGCCAACCGGCGGGAGCGGTTCCCGTCGGATCAACTCCGGTGGGGAGAGAGCCTAACATTCCCGGCGAAGGTATCTCGCGGTTCGGAGAAAAGAAGCTGGCCCCGAGCGGGGCAGCATTATTAGGGGAAAAATAAGGAATTTTGGAAGGAGTCGCTACCATAAAGACGACGCCCTCGTCGGCTTTATTGACCCAAGGCCCGTCGCGTTCGCTGCCCAGGCCCGTATCCCAATCCGCCAACTGGGGATTGATGGGCGACGACGTGTTCGTGACAGTGGGGGTGATCCGCGGAAGATTTGGAAAGATTGGCTTCGTTTCACCCCCCAGATAATTGGCGTTTGGGTTGATGGCCCCGGGCGTAAAAGTGGTCCCACCGCTGGTCAGAAGCGAATAGTAGGGGCCACTTCCGTAGAAAAATCCGTAGGCAAAGTTCTTGCCCCAGTTGGGATGCTTCACGAAGGCGGCCGATGGCACGTTCGCAATGGCTAACAGGCGGGGGTCGGACCAGGTAGGAGAGAGGACCATGCTCTCTACGACATCGCCGACGGTGTCGCCGTCGCCCACGATGTACATAAAGTTTGGTTGGCTAGCAGCGTTCGCGGACAGCGCCACGCTTTGCGCGGCCGACCAGCGATCGTTCGCCGATGTACTTACTCCGATGCTCGGACCGTACACTAAAGCGGGCGCACCGGGATAGCCGAGTAGATTTCCTACAATGGTCCACGGCTGGGTGGAGACGGTGGGAATGTTCGTGGTGACAGGAGGAAAGATGATGGTATAGGTTTGGACGAGTTTAGCATTCGCGGAGCCGTTGACGCCGCCTGTACCATCGTAAAGTTTGACCGTGATCGTGCCGCCGCTGCAGGTCATCTGCCCCGTTCCTCCGCCGCCGGGATTGGTGGCGATGGGAATGATTTTGCTGAGAAAGGGGTTCTGAAGGGGGCCACTGGAAAAAGACCGAGCATAAAGCGACGAAGTGAAATCGACGGCATCCCAGTTATCGCCAATGTTAGAGCCGTATTGAGAACTTTGGATGATCATGTTGGCGTCGCTCGGGAAGCCGAGCGGATACGCTGTATTCTGGATCTGACTTTTCAGCGTGAAGCCATCGAGGCCTGCCACATCTACGGCCACGTAGGGAACAATGTTACTGCCACCAGCCGTGCCATTGGTGATCAGCATTTGGGACGGATTGGTAAAAGAAAGAAGAAGACAGGCTTGCACAGCCGTCGTGCTGGCGCTGTTTCGAGCCGTGTTGCCGGGTGGGACGAGCTGGTTGTAAGTCTGGCTTCCGAGCGTGCTGTCTAAGGTCATGACGTTTTTTGTTGCTGGAGGCGTGCCATTCGGATCCGTTCCGGAATCCCCGGCGATGAGCAAGTTCAGGGCGCCGGCTTTGTAGGCGGGATCGAGAGGTATCGCGACCTGGGCGGGGGTGCCGGCAGCGGGGAGCGCGCCACGGCCCATGGCCACAAATTGGACAGCGGCTTCGGTCAGGCGCGGGTAAATCCCGATTCCTTGCGTTCCCCAGCTCGCTTGAAGACTAGGGGCGACCTGATACAACCCGGTATACACCGAGCTGGGAATCCAAGGGAATGCATACTCGGTCGTATTGAGACCGCCGACCAGTGGCTGGGACGAATCGGCGATATTGACGGTACGGATGTAGTCGAAGATTTCGGTGAGTATCTGGCGGGCGCCCGACTGTTTGTATTTTGAATCGAAATTGCCGCCATAGCCTGGTATTGGTTGACTGGTGAAATAGTCGAGATAATTGAGCAGCGTCTGATTGCGGGGCAGGCTGACGTCCGTGGTGGAACTGGCGGGATCGCTCCGCGTGAAATAATAGGGAGCTTTTCCCCCGGTGGCGCTCGAATTCTGGGTCGCGGCAAAGGCCAGGAGATTGTCGGCGGCAGTCCGTTGTCCGTGAGTAGCCGTCGCATCCATTACCGGCCACACGGAAATACGCGGTTGGCCGAAGAGCGTCACTTCCGGGATATGGCTGTGGGCGGTGAGAAAGAACCCGGCTGTTTCGATCATCTGCTGGGTCGCGGTATTATTTGCGTTAATGGCTGACTGGGTCCGGTCATAGTTAAAGAGCATTTCGGAGACCGAAGAATAGAGTCGGTTCTGCGGGCTGGCCTTCAGGGGAATGGCAGTTTCGTTTTGGCCCGGCGCGGAGCTGATCTTTCCTCCCTCGGAACCGCCATAGCCGTACCGCGGGGTGAGACTGTAGAAATTGGGCGAAGTCAACGCCGTCCAGCCAAGGCCATTCAGGATGTTATGCAACGACACCGCTCCTGGATGACCCGGATACCGTTGAAATTCTCCCGTCGCCGGCTGGCTCACCGAGAAGCCCTGATCGTCCTGGGCACTGTAGCGAGGGATGTCCCAAAAGGTGGCATCCGCTACCGATTTAACGGCCCCGGCAGTCGTCGTTCCGATACCGTCTCCAGCCGCGGTATTGACATTCACCTTGCAGGTTTCGTCATCGGTCCAGAAAGCAATCCGTCCCACGATTGGGTTAGCTGTGCTGGGAGCAACGCTGGCGTTTGTAAAGGTCGCGATGGTGGTGCCGCCAGCGTCGGGAGCGATGATCTCGCCCTTCTGGAGCACATAGAGCCACGTGACCGGCATGGGCACTTGGGTGGAAGTAGTTCCGTTGGGGGCGTTCGAGCCAATAGAAAAGCCGTCAACATTCGCCGCTTTACCGGCGTCGAAGATGGGATAATGGGCGTTGCCGGCGCCATCATTTGCCGGAGCGTTCAGGTCGACCCAACCTGAAGGAGAAGTGGCCCACGTGGTCGGCGGCATATCGTTGCTTCCCGCAGACGTGGCGCTCGTGTCCATGTCGGCGCTCGTGGTCGCGGTCAGTTTTTGGGCCGAATAGAGACGATAAATTTCATGCAGCGCCCCCGCGTTGTCGAACACCCGAATGGCTCCCGGTTGAGACGCCCACGCATAATTTATTCCCTGCGATGTCGCCTCGTTGATTTGGGCCTGCACCAGGTTGATCGCGGTATCGGCCATGATTCGCGCGTCCCCAGACGCTTTGTAAGAACGGGCCGCGGTCTGCTCAAGGCGGGAGGTGATCAGAAAACCAACAATGACCGTGGTAATCAGGACCACGAGGATCAACACGGTTATCAATGCGATGCCATGCCGTGAGCGTTTTGCTTTTTCGGACAAAAAGAGCGAGGATTTCATGGGCGGTAAACCGATGTGGTACCAGTATTGGGATTGATTTGTACCAAGAAGTAATTCGCAGGTGCGCCGGCTGATCCCGGTGCGGTGCTGGTTTGGCCGTAGATCGCCGGAACTAACGAAAGATAAAGCGCACTCATCGTCGTAGACTGAATCGGAATAATACCGTTCATCACCTGAACGAGCCCCGACGGCATGATATGGAAAGCAGCGTAACTAGCGCTGCCTCCTGGCACGGTCATGGCAGTTGGATTTAGTGCCGCTTCGAAAAGAAGCTGTGAGTAGTTGGAACTATCCTGGGAAATAACCACCGAGGAGGGCAAAATGACCCGCTGCGCAAGAGCAACCATGGCGGTGGCCCCAGCTTCCGTTTCGCTGGGTGTCGGTGGGCGAAAAAGCTGAATGGCATTATAGCCGGTGGCGCTTGGATTTTGTACCTGCGCTAGCTTGATCAGTCGCACCTCGACTGTGGTGTTCCGGGCGGAGGCAATCTGGCGGGCCAGATTGATCTCCTCTGTCAGAGTTTGCCCCGCCTGGCTGAGATTGGAACTTTGCAACACCGACTGAAACGCAGATGTGCTTGCAGCCGTTAAAATGGCTATAATCGCCAGAACAACCAGTAGCTCCACCAAAGTAAATCCTGATCGGATCTTGCCTAGGTGGCTTGGACGAATATAATTTCGATTTCTCATTGGCTCCATTTTGATTCGCCCATGACCACGGACGTGTTAAGCGTCTCAAATCCGATATGGTTCGCCGCCAAGCTGCTCTCTAGTGCCGCCAGATCAGCCGAATATTTGTTTACATCGCTAAACTTACCTTGCAATGCGTTGTTAATCAAGGGGGGCGGAGTTGAAGACTTCGTGTCCAGCCGTATAGCTGAGGCCTCGTCGATCACGACCATCGTGACCTGGACGATGGGGGGCAGTTGATCAGCCCAGAGAGGCTGTGTTGCGGGTGTGCCGCTGAATTTGCCCGGGCTTAGTTGTGAATCGTAAAGGTAGTTTGGCGCCAACTGCGTTCCGGCAGCATCTTGTCCAGTCGGCAACCGGGGCCAGATCACCAACGCAATGACGTTATCGGCCAGCGGCAACGCATCTGTCGCCGGACTTTGCCCCGAACCCGTATCGGCGATATTTCCAGTCCATGTTTTAGCTTTGTCGATATTGGCGCTTCCATTTGCGTAGACTTGAAGTTGTTCCGTCGGCTCGATCGCTTGCATGAGCCGGTAACGCCACTTCGAGGCTGCTATTAGCGAGGGTCGAAAATCCGCATTGTTGCCATACTGCACATAATATCCACAAGCATTCAGGAGTCCTCGAGTCGATTGATACGATGCATCATGGGAATAGGCATCCGGACACTGGAAATAAATTTCCTGTCCACATCCGGAAGCACTATTCTGTTGCACTAAAAATTGTAGATTCGAAACTCGACCATAGGTGGCTGGAATAAAACTCGCTGCCGTGGCCTGAGTGCAGAGGTTGCCCGCACTGTCATAATAATCCATGTAAGTATTCAGTGTCGCCTGGGCAAGTTTTTCATTGAGCGTATTAAAAGCCGCACGCGCAGTCGCATAAGTGCTAAGTTTGCTCGAGGCTCGGCGCACTGTCAGCGAGGTAGCCTGCGTGGCAGCGGCGATAATTCCCAAGAGTAAAGCGAACACAGCAACGGCCACCAGCAGCTCAACGAGAGTAAAGCCTGTTCGGCAGCGCTGGGATGATCGCATTTTCAAGGATGGCTCAATTGTCTGTTTCGCGGGCCACCAAAAGAGAAAAGACGTAGGTTTTATTCCAAATCGCTGGCGGATAGGCAAGAGTCACCTGAACGTTTTGGGCGTTGTTGGCATCAAAGCTGGCATCCACCACCTTCATTGAGGAGGGGGATGCATTTATATTGGAGATGGTAAAGGTTGCCTTGTAGTAAGCGGTGGTCGGGTCGGTAGTTGGAATACCGTCCGTAGTATAATAATAAATGGCTGCGGACAGAGCTTGAATACTATCTTGCGATGACGGTGTACTCGGTGCGAAGGAGAGTTGTTTCATCTCGCCTCGAAGCTGGGTGGCAATGTTGCTGGTTGCTTGAAGCGTTTCCGCATTCTGGACGGTACGAATCCCCTCCGGCAGGAGGGCGAGTTCGCTGAGTATGGCAAAGGACACAATTCCTATGGCGACGACAACCTCCACCAAGCTAAAGGCTGCGCAAGGTCCCTTCGAACTATTGAGGCGTTGAATGTTCATAGCAACCTAGATTCGGCAATAACCGGGCCACTCCCCATATATTAGAACTAACTCATTACAATAACTCTGTCAATGCCTTTTAGCGTTAAATAAAGTAAATGTGACGCGAGGAGCTATCCAGCGTGATACTTCTGCCAAAATGGGGATGATGCTAGGGCGTGTTTTCAAAATCAAAAAGATTGAACAGTGAGAGGCGCATGGGCGTCAGAAGTTGCAACCAAGATGCTCAAATCACATAGTCGGTATCATTTGTCGGACCTGCTCTGGCGGCGGGTAAAAAAATTAAAGTCAGTGACCTCCGGCAGAGCCGGAGGCTTGGGGTTGTGAACCGCTCAAAGCGGTTATTTCTGTGCTGGGAGCCGCCTAAAGGCGGCCTTTACAGGTTGAACATTTTGAGTTCTTCCACCCGTTTGTCTTCCTCCTGCTGCTCGCGGATATAGCGCCGCACCACTTCTTCGTCACGCCCCGCCGTCGAGACGTAGTAACCCCTTGCCCAGAAGTGATACCCGGTGAAGTTGCGTTGCCTGCCTCCGAAGTTTCGGGCCAGATGGATGGCGCTCTTTCCCTTGATGAAGCCCACCACCTGCGACACCGCATATTTGGGCGGAATCGAGATGAACATGTGGACGTGATCGGCCAGCAAGTGCCCCTCCTCGATCCGACATTCCTTCTGTTGGGCCAGATGCCGAAACATCTCCCCCAAGTGTTTCCTCAACTCCCGGTAGAGTGCCGCACGCCGGCACTTCGGGATGAACACAATATGATATTTGCAATCCCATCGTGTGTGGGTAATGACTCCATGGTTTCTGCCATTTGGTTCTCCTGTGTGGAACTTTGAGCGGTTCACACACCGAAGATCCAAAGGGACTCCCGGAGCTGTCAAACTTTGGGAGTCCCCCGGCAGAGCCGGGGGATTTCCTTTCTATTAAGCGTGCCAGAAATAGTTTACTAGGCGGTCAAGTTCATCGTCGCCGAGGGCGACCTGCCAAGGATGATCGGCTGATGGTCGATGCCATCTTTTACGTGCTCCGCACCGCGATAGCATGGCGGGACATGCCAGCCTGTTACGGGCCATGGAACTCGGTTTACACCTGCTGGCGACGTTGGTGCGCCTTGGGTTTATGGCAGGAAATTCTGCGTCTTTTGTCACAACACGCCGTTGGCCACGTCCGTTTCGTCGATGGCTCGCACATCAAACTCCATCAGTCGGTACCAACCCTGCCGGAGGTCAAAGTGCTCAGGCCATTGGGCGCACCAAAGGTGGATTGAACACAAAGCTGTGCGCTCTGGTGGAAGGAGAGGGACGACTTGTGGCAGCAGTTTTGGCTCCGGGGCAAACCTATGAAGTGGAAGCTGCCGACCCTTTGCTCAAAAATCTCAAGGCTGTCCTGCTGGTCGGTGACAAGGGCTTTGATGCCGATGTCCTGCGTCAAAAAATGCTGGCCCAAGGTTGTCTGGCCTGCATTCCTCCGAGATCAGGCAGGCGTTCTCCTGCTTGGCATCACCGGGGCTTTTATCGCCAGAGGCACAAAATCGAGAATTTCTTCCAGCGAATCAAAATCCACAAGCGTATTTCCACCCGTTACGACAAACTCGCTATCACTTTCCTCAATTTTACTCTCGTCGCCGCTATCTTCGGCTGGCTTAAATCCTTCTGAGGGCATACAGGGCTATGGCTGAGGACAAAAACTCTTTTCAAGAGGCGACAGGGCGTGCCAAACGAGTCAAGAACCCGTGGAATTTGCTACATCTGCCATTCAGTATTGCGGGAATCGGCTGTTGTATGTGGGTATTTCTACAGGTCGTCCTATTTGTCGTCGGACTCCTTGGATCGAGGAACCTTAATCTCAAGAAGTTATTGAATGACGGCGGCGTGCACGGGTTTATTTTTATTGGGCTTTTCTTTGCGGCATTACCATTAGGGTTGATGTTCTCGAATCTCATATTCTGGATCATCCCTCCCTTGCGTCGAATCGAGGACAGGGAAGCAGTTGGTCATAAAGGAACGGACTTCCGCAACTCGATGAAAGGACTCTGTGTATTCGCAGGCTTTTCGGTTCCCTTGGGACTTGCAACGAGCATCTTGGTGGTCTTATTTGGGAGGTAACTTGCCTCTTCGAGAACCAAAATAACCCACGGGATACTGCGAATGTATTTTGAAAACACGCCCTAGGGCGTGTTTTCAAAACCGGCAAACTCGAACAATCAGAGGACAGGTTTGCTCGTAATATCTTTTTAGATTAAGCCTACATACCTCAAATCATGAGCGCGCCTGGCTGAAATGGCCGACGCGGAATGGAAGTATATTCGTGGCTTGAATATGGTCAATCATGGCCCTCTTTGCCGGTATTAAGCCGATTGAAAGTAGCTCTTGACTGTGATTGGAACGATCTTTGGAACGGTTGTGAAAACCCAAAAACAAAAAACTGAAAGACAGTGACCTACGCCTGATCGCCATGGACCATTTTGCGCGTCACGGCAAATGTACCGGGAGCCAGCTTTTTAATACCAGCCATTTTTTTGCCTGTCGTGTAAAGCCATGTTCTGAGAGTGCCGGTCTTCACCTTTGCTCGGAACGCCAGTTCCTTCACGGTCAGGCCTTCGGCACCGGCTATTTTCAGCGCCTTCAATACTGCCTGCCGGACATTTCTTCGACGGCGGACCCGTCGTCTTATTTTTTGAGGACCGGCCAACCGCTCGTGCTTTTCCTTTATTTCCGTAATGGCAAACTTGCCGTTTTCAATCTCGCATAGCTGGCAATCGATCCTCTCAATCTGCGACTGTAGAGCTTCCTTTTCCTTCAAAAGTTCAATCGCATGTTCAAGTTGTTTGACTGAGAGGTTAGTTAGGCTCATTAGCGATTTGGACTTATCTCCGAATTTCGAGGGGAGATCAAGAAATTCTCATGCCTCAGTTAGTACTTACAGCCTCGGAATCGTCCACGTATTTCAGTTGCGCTTTATCAAGAATTTTTCCCACAGCATCGACGCTCATGGGGCCGTCCTGTGTGCGGCCGAGCCGCCATTTGAAGAATTTGATTACCTTTTTGATGTTTTTTGTTCCGGTAAGCTCATACCTAGCTTCGCGAGAGGGTTTGTTTTGGGAATCATCCGTTGGCCCGGATCGCAGGAGATACCAAATATCGGTAAATCGCGGGAGACGCTTCGTGTTCTTAAAACAAGCTTCTCGTGCCAGCAAAACGTGTATTTCTCTCGCAGTTGGAGGCTTATTTTCCAATTCGTAAAGACGCAGATATGCCAAACCAATGTTCCGTTGGGTCAGGCTGGCAAGACGCGCTACGTGTCCGTTGCCTTCGTGTTTAATGCCGTGAACCAAGGCGACGCAACGCGTAATCTGATCAAGGTACCTGATGTCGCCACTGAGGATGGCCGCACGGACGCGAAGCATAAGGCGATCATCCCTGTTGGCACCGTACAGCAATACCTCCCTCATGACTTCTGAAAGACCGCCCTTGGAAAATTCTCCGTAAATTTGTGCGTACCAATTTTGAAGCTCTTTCGGAGCATCGCCCTTAACCCCTGGGTTAAGCACACTTTTGAGATGTTGGCCGGGAGTGAGCTTGGCTTTCTCTGCTGTCGTGTAAATGATCTGGCGGAGAATTTGTGGAGGAATTGGAGATTCCGGCTGGCCTAATCTGGCCTTTTTATTCTGTCTCTGCCCGACATAAATGCTGATTTGCTCCGGCAGGGTGCGTCCATGTTTCAGTGCTTCCGCCTTGAGCCCTTTCACGGCCAACGCAAAAGTGTTCTTGGTTGGAACTTTCTTTTTGTCCATCGCACCTCCTCGTTAGTACCTATTACCTTAAACCGGCAACGAAAAAAACGATTTCGTTCCAAGATAGGGCTTCGGGCTTTGACAGGTTAGGGCCATGCGAAACCAAACTGTACGGTTGGAGAAGATCGGGAGCTAACCATGCCCGTAAGCGGACCCTTACCCTTAAAAACAGGCCCTATCCCTAGTGCTGTGTATTGTGGGAATATCCGTCCGTTGCGCATAACCTCAGTTCAAGCCTCTGTTGCGTTGGGGGCGTCCAAGAGGTCTCGCACTCTCCAACGACTACTGCACGCGGCAATGATCGGTGCCAAGAAAAGCGATGGAACGCCTTGGCTTGTTATCGCACAGTGGGGAGGCAGAGGCCGATCGACATTGATCGATACTGCATCGTTTGAGGAAGCTTACCAAGCCATGCTCCAAGGCGAAAAGCCTCCTTTGCTTCCCTCAGAGTTAAAGAATCTCGCGGCATAGGCTCACGGCGAATCGCCAACAAACGCCGGCTGGCATGAAGAGTGGCACTCGCTGCTCTTGCCTTTACTAACGGCGTCCAACATATCTCCGCGATACAGTCACGATTTTTGGAAAAACGCTTCTAGCTGTAGCTCAGCCAAGAAATTCAGCTTAAAATGTCTTCATGCAAATGAGCTACACACAGTACCCTAAAAATACCCTATTTTTGATCGGTGTAGAAAGATACGATATAGTGCAAAATAAATTCAAAAATCCAAATTCATCGACGCAACTCCCTTTAAAAGCGGGTATTAAGAGGAGAATGGGCAGAACAGGATTCGAACCTGTGAAGGCAAAGCCAGAAGATTTACAGTCTTCCCCCGTTGGCCACTTGGGTATCTGCCCGGGAAATGACGACGGACGAACCGCCGCAAGTTTTGAAGGCTACGCGAGTTGTCGCGGGATGAAAATGCTTTTTTGCGCGAAAGAGCTGATCTTATTTCCTGGCCAGAGGTGGAAGCTTTCTTTCCAACCGGGACAGAACTTCTTAAAACCCATTGATTTTTCCGCTTCCGCTCGGATGGGCACGAAAAACTTTAACTTTTGCTTCGTTTTTGGACTTCCGCCATGGAGGCTAGCAGGTACGTCATGACTCCCTTTCTTCTCCCGGTGAGTGACGGTGTGAACTTGCACGTTTATCGTTGGGAGCCCGTTCCGCCAACGAAGGCAGTCGTGCAGATCGTGCATGGGTTGGCGGAGCATGCCGGACGGTATGCGGAGCTGGCCGTGGCTTTGAACGCAGCGGGTTATGCCGTTTATGCGAACGATCATCGGGGGCATGGGCACACGGCGTTGGCCCCAGCCGACCTGGGTTTCTTCAGCGAGAAGGGCGGCTGGCGGAAGTGCCTCGACGATCTCCTTCTGGTGCGAAGGCGGATTGAGGCAGATCATCCCGACCTTCCGGTGATTATGTTGGGCCATTCGATGGGCTCCTTCCTGGCGCAACAATTCATGAGTGAGCAGGGCGCGACGCTGGCCGGGGTGGTTCTGTCGGCCTCCGATGGCAAGCCATCGCTGCTGGCGATGGCGGGGCGGCTGGTGGCGCGGATGGAACGGCTGCGGTTGGGCGGGCGTGGGAGAAGCGCGTTGATTCATGCCTTGGGTTTCGGCGCTTTCAACAAGGCGTTTGGGCCGGCGCGAACACCGGCCGATTGGCTTTCCCGCGATCAGGGTGAGGTTGATCGCTATCTCGCTGACCCGCTTTGCGGATTTGTCGCCACCGTCCAGCTTTGGATCGATTTGCTCGACGCGCTGGGAGACATCGCCTCGCCCGCGCGGCTTGCAGCCGTTTCCCGCGGACTGCCCATCCATCTCATCGCTGGCACACGAGATGCCGTGTCGGCCAATGCCAAGGGTGTGGAGAGATTGGTCGCCATCTACCGTCAGGCCGGACTCGAACGAGTGACATCCCGCTTTTATCCCGACGCCCGCCACGAGCTTTTCCACGAAATCAACCGGCGTGAGGTCATGCGGGATCTGATTGCGTGGCTCGATACAGTCGTCGAAACGCCTAGGGCCGATCAGGTTGATTCCAAGTGAAAGCATGATCTCTTTGGGGAAGTCATTCCCCGAGTTTCCCATCATCTCGTTTGCCCTCGGGGCGATCGATATGATGTGCGCACCGGTCCTGATGAGAAAGAATCGACCGGGTATGCTCCTGACCATCCTTGCCGATCGCGAGCATCTGCAGGTCCTTGAAGAACTACTGCTCAAGGAAACCAGCACCCTGGGCGTGCGGGTGCGCGAAGAGCGCCGGGTCTGCCTCGGACGCAGGCACGTGGCAGTGGAAACTCCATGGGGCCCGGTTCGAGTCAAAGTCGGACATCGGGGAGGCGTCGAATTGAATGCCGCGCCCGAATTCGAAGAATGCCGAAGAATTGCCGAACGGCAGAAAATTCCCCTGAAGCGCGTACAGGAAGCCGCCATCCAGGGCCATCGAAAAGCAGCCCAAAATCAGACTGCTCAATAGGCCGGGGTGCTCCCCCGGCCTCCTTGATTTCTTTCCGCTTAAGAGCGGCGCTCGGCGACCTGACTGTCGAGGGCGCCCTCGGCCGTTTGCGTGGTAAGCAGCGGATCCGGCGTGCCGATGAACCGGAATACGATGGCCGCGATCACGGCGCCAACAATGGGCGCCACAATGAAGAGCCAGAGCTGATCCACCGCCCAGCCCCCGACGAAAATCGCCTGGCTGATGCTCCGCGCCGGATTAACCGAGGTATTGGTCACCGGGATGCCCACGAGATGAATGAGCACCAGGACAAACCCGATGGGAAGACCGGCGAAGCCGACCGGTGCTTTCACATCCGTGGCCCCAAGAACGGTGAAGACGAGGAAGAAGGTGAGCACGACCTCGACCACAAAGGCGGCCGTCTCGCTAAACTTTCCCGGCGAGTGATCGCCGTAGCCATTGGCGGCAAATCCCGCCGAGGCGGGGTCGTAGCCACCGGGCAGGCCTTTAAGAATGACGAGCAGAATGGCAGCGGCCAGGATTCCTCCCAGCACCTGCGCGATAATGTAACCGGGAACGTCCTTCAAACAGATTTTCTTGCTCACAAACAAGCCGATCGTCACCGCGGGATTGATGTGGCAGCCCGAAATGGGGCCGATCGCGTAGGCCATCGTCAGAAGGGTAAGGCCAAAGGCGAGTGCAACTCCCAGGTAGCCCACATGGTCACCGGCCAGCACTGCGGTGCCACAGCCTCCGAAAACAAGGACGAAGGTTCCGATTAATTCCGCGATATATTTTTTCATAGAGTTCTAATTTTTGGAGGCGCGCCGAACTACTTAAATTAAATTTCCTAATCTGGCTATCGCATAAATGCCCGAAACAAAGATTTAACTTCCGCCATAGGCCCCCTCGACTTGCCGACTCTGCTAGATTGAAGGAAGAATAATGGAACCAGTCAGATCTGACATCAGCGTGCG
This sequence comes from Methylacidiphilales bacterium, assembly GCA_026225555.1. GTDB lineage: Bacteria > Verrucomicrobiota > Verrucomicrobiia > Methylacidiphilales > UBA1321 > JABDGH01. Next base: position 37,815 of record JAMFSY010000068.1, on the reverse strand, counting down.
GGAATTGGCGGAATTCGTACACCGTCGAGACGATCTTGGCGGTCAAGGCGGTTTTCGCCGGTCCAATCGCGCCCTGGAAGGAATCAAGGGGCACAAGCGCGTCCAGCAATCGCGCGGAAGCGATTACAGGTCGGAGGTCTCCGTGGAACGCACCTTCAGCCGAGCGGACGTGGAACTGCGGGTCGTCGGGCGGGTGGACGGCTTGATCGAGGGGTTGGCCCCCTTGGTGGAGGAAATCAAAACGGTCGAACGTCAATGGTCGCGGCAAGCGGACCCGGTTCATCTCGCCCAGTTGCGCCTTTACGCGGGCATCCTCGCCTTGGAGAAAGGCTGGGCGCAGGCGTCCCTGCTTCTGACTTACCTGGAACTTGAGACAGAGGAGACGACCCACTTTCGCGAAGAGACTTCCCGGGACGACCTGATCGCGTTCCTTCATGCCACGGTGGATGAGTGGTTCTCGTGGCTGCTGCCGCATGTGGAATGGCAACGGGAACGGGATGCCTCGATCGCGTCGGCCCCCTTCCCTTTCACGAACTTTCGCGCCGGCCAGCGGGATTTGGCCAAGTCGGTTTATCGAGCCATTCAAAAGAGGAATAATCTCTTCGTCGAAGCGCCGACCGGGATGGGAAAGACTTTGGCGACGCTCTACCCGGCGATTAAATCGCTACCCTTGCTCGGCGAAGGTAAGATTTTTTACGTCACTGCCAAGACGCCGGGACGGCTCGCGGCTGAGGACGCTTTACAAAGACTCCGGGACGCCGGATTACAGCTGCGCAGCGTCAGCCTGACGGCCAAGGCGAAGATTTGTTTTGCGCCGGATTCATCCGGTTGCGATCCCTCCACCTGTCCCTACACCAAGGGCTACTATGACCGCTACAAACCGGCCATGCGGGAGCTGCTTCAAACCCAGCGGCTTGACCGGGAAAACCTGACGGTCGTGGCGAAGAAACATCAGGTATGTCCCTTCGAGCTTTCGCTGGATGTCTCCCATTGGGTCGATGTGATCATCGGAGATTACAATTACGTTTTCGATCCCACTGTCATGCTTCAGCGCTACTTTGGAGAAGGCAAAGCCAGGCATGTCGTGCTGGTCGATGAAGCCCACAATCTCGTGGAGCGAAGCCGGGAGATGTATTCCGCCACGCTTGCGGCCGACGAGCTTTCCGTTCCCTTCGAGGCTTCGGGAGGGAAGGGCTCGGGACGCGCCCGCAAGGCGCTCTCGGAAGCACGAAATGAAGTGCAAAAGCTGATCGAAGGTCCCTCCACCGGAGTCCCCTCGCCCAAGACGTACCATCGCGGAGCATTCGCCTCCGACCACATTCCCACCACTTTCATTGATAGTCTCCGCGCCGCCGCCGCGACCCTGGAGATTTATCTGGTTGAGCAATCATCGCGGAAAAGCGCTCTTCCCTGGCTGGAGCCCTGGTTCGCGATTCATCGGTTTCTCCAAGTGTCCGATGCTTTCGACGAAACCTATCGGGTGGTGATCGATCCGGCCAATCAACGGGTCACTCTCTTTTGCGTCGATCCTTCCAAACGACTCGCTCAAACACTGAAGGGATTGAGAGCCGCGGTCTTTTTTTCCGCGACTCTTTCTCCTCTCGAATACTTCATCGATGTCCTCGGCGGATCGAACGAGTCGGCCAGGAATTCGTATGCCTCGCCCTTCCGTTCCGACCAGATGTCCATCCGTATCGCCCCGCTTAACATCTCCTTTCAGGAGAGAGACCGGTCGATGGATTCAGTCGCGGAAGCGGTGCGGCTCCATCTTCGCGCAACGCCGGGAAATCACCTGATTTACTGTCCCTCCCTCGCCTATCTGGAACAATTTCACCGCAAGCTGACGGCTCTCGGCATCCAGTCCCATCCCCAGCGTCCCACCATGACCGAGTCGGAACGGGAATCCTTTTTGCATAAGTTTACGAAGGAAACCGGCTCGGTGGGGCTTGCCGTCATGGGTGGCATTTTTTCGGAAGGCATCGATCTTCCCGGCGAACAACTGGTGGGAGTGACGGTGATCGGCGTCGGCTTGCCGGGCCTGTCGATTGAGCGCGACCTGCTCATGGTTTACTTCGATCAAAAAGAGAAAACGGGATTTGATTACGCTTATCGTTACCCCGGAATGCAGCGTGTCCTGCAGGCAGTTGGTCGCCTCATCCGCTCGGAAAATGATCAAGGCGCGGCGCTTTTAATCGACCGGCGGTTTCTGGAAACCAGGTATGAAGATCTCTTTCCCGGTTGGTGGCAGGTGGTGCCTCATTTCGCGCCTGACGACGACTGAGGATGTAAACGTCGGATCGCCCTATTCCGCACGCGATATCTTTCGCGAAAGTAATTTGAATGGGACCACTGGCCACGACATGATTTTCGTATGAAACAACTTCCCGCTTTCGCCTTAATGGCGGTTATTTCCGTCGGCTTTTTGCAGTCAGCAAAGGCCGCGCCCGCCTCGGCCCAAGTAACTCCGGTGAGTTGGATAATCGATACGCAGCATAATATGGACGTGGATGATAAGTCCGTGACGCTCGTCGGACAGGTCGTGAAGAGAGACGCGGGTAGCGACTGGTGGTTCTCGGACACGACCGGTTCGGTACGGCTCGACACCGGAGACAAGGAACTACCTGTCGGTCGGATGCTGATCGTTCACGGTCGCATCGACCAAGCCCGTTTCGGTATTGGCCACCTCGAAGTCGAGGTCAAACACTGGGCTTACGCGAAGCCCTTTCCCCAGCTCAAATAAATGAAATCACGTTAAGTGTTACCACTTTTCGCCTCGCTTGAAAACTTCCTTCGTGAACGGGTAGCCGATACCGCTCCAGAATTCTAGGCAGCCGCCTTCAGAAGAAATCCTAGAACCCGATCTTCACGCCGGCCTGGACCGACTGGCCGAAGTAATCGTCCTGGCCCACCTGTGCGATGTAGTCGGCGAAGACGGTGACCGTGCGATTGAGATCGGCGTCGAGTCCCGCATCGACCAGCGCCGAGTCGCGGCTCGGATTGAGCGTCCGCACATCGAAGGAGCCTCCGCCAAAGGTGTTGAAGGCGGTGGTGATACCTCGCGACTGATCGAGGAACTCGTGCTGCCATGGCATAGACTCCGGGCGAATAGCTATCGACCGTGGCCGAGCTGTTGTCAGTGTCGAGGGTCACGTCGGTGTGCGCGTAGGCGAGCGTGGCGCCCACCAGGAAGTTGGGAGAGAAGCGGTAGTCGGTGCCGACGACGACCGACTCGGTGTTGTCATCGAAGTGAGGCTGGTCGACTTGGGAGAAGCCTTGGGCCAGAATCACGTTGCCGCGGATGAAGACGTTCCAGGGATTGTTATAGGCGCAGGTCTCGGCCATCTGCTTCACGTCCTTCATGTCTTTTTTATCGGCCATGTTGACGCCGGTCAGCATGTCGCTGAGCAGGCCGCTGCCGGTATCGGGCGCGGCGTTCCACGCCAGCATGCGGCTATGCACCAGTTGCAGGCCCGAATCGTAATTAGGATCGTTGAGGGTGAGGCCGCTGGCATCGATCTGACCGCTGCCGGCGGAGAAGGAACCCTGGGGTCCGTTACGCTGGCTGCCGAGGTAATCGTCCATCGCCTGCGTCTCAAAGCTGGCGTTGTTGAACGCCGTGGAGCTGGCGAAGTGGGCGAACTTCTCCGGCGAGAGCTCGCTCAGCGCGGTGGACACCGCGGCGGGATTGTTGAAGTAGAGCGCGGTGAGAGTGTTGTCGATGGTCGCGAGGTTGGCGGGTTGGATATTGGCGGTGTTGGCCTGGTTGATCGCGCCATCGAGCCCGCTACCGGCCGCCTGCTCGTTCGGCGTGGCGCCGAGGCTGGCGAGTGAACGGGAATTGTTTACGACCGTGCCAAAATTGGTAAAGGAATAGGTATAGCCGCCGATGGAGAACGAGCTGATCCCGCCCACCGTGGTGATCGGCGATGCCGTGCCGCCAATGAAATTGAGGTCGATGGTGTCGGTCACGTCGCCGTTGCCGCCGTTCAGGTCGGCGATCGTCGCGCCGTTGAAACGAGAAAGGCCGGAGAGACTGGCGGTGTTGCCAGCGCCGGTGAAGGTGACATTATAGGACTCGCGCCCCACGCCCGTCGTTGGCGAGTTGACGATGCCGCCGTAGTTATTGAAGGTTCCGTCGAGCCCCAGATTGACGGCACTGTAGGTGCCGGCGGTGGCGGCAGAGGTAATGGTGCCGTAGTTGTTGACCGTGGGTGATCCGGTTACGCCGTACTGGCTCACGCCCGTGATGGAGCCGTAGTTGTTGACCCTGCCGCCCGCGATGACCACACCGCTTGCTCCGCCCGAGATCGTGCCGTAATTGAGGACCGTCACGTTCGTCCCCACGATGGCAGATTCGGGAGTAGTGCCGGTTGTCGTGATCGAGCCGAGGATGTGGAGTACACCACTGTTGACCTGCAGAGCGGGATCGGCCGTGAGGGTGGTATCGACGATGATCGCCGTGCTGCTGTCGATGGTAACAGTGGTTTTGAGTCCGGTGTCCAGGAAGGGCGAGGCGGGATTGTAGGTGCCGGGGAGAGTGGTAACGATATCGCTGAAGCCCGAGGCGCTCACCGGTAGAAGTCCACCGCCCGTGGTGGGGCTGCTGACGATGTAGGGCGAGGTGGTTTGCGCCTGCACCGGCTGGGTAAGCAGAACACCCATGGTCGCGAAAGCCGCGATGATGAAGCGTGGATGGGATGAATTGGGAAGGATGATTATGTTCTCCTGGTGAAACGTGAATTGATCCCTGTAAATTCTTGGGTATCAAGGAGTGAGGCCGTTTATTTGTTTATGCATTTAATAGATTTCGAGTTTTTTTCAGAGGTAAACAACTATCCCAAATAAAATCTTGGAAGTAGCTTGGGTGTTGGCGCACAGTAGCTTTTCGCCCCTCGGCCTCCCCGCCACCATCCGCAAGTAGACGCTGACCATGATGGCATCAACAGTCGTCCGGTTCGGTCGGGGTCGATCCTTTCCAAGTCCGCATGGAGTCAGAAAGCTTTCGTCGGGGCTGGGAGAGATTCTTTGTTTCCAGGCTCTGTTTGTATTGCTTGCCCTTGCGCTTAACTAAGGCAAAATAGGCGCCGGAGTTGGAGTTTCAGATAGCAGCGCTCTCCAACTTTTCAAGACAGAAACCGGGTTACCAGTCACCTCGCGGCGGTTAACCCTTCGAGCTGCTTTCAGTCGTAAATGCGGAGTTAGCTTAGCGGTAGAGCAGGTCCTTTACACGGACAAGGTCGGGGGTTCGATCCCCTCACTCCGCACGCTTTCAAGTATTGTTAAGGCATGGACGTTTCGATTCATGCAATAAGCGGGATAGGGAGTTTTGCTACCCGCATTTTAGCCCACTTTTCATCAGGCGATTGATGCGAGTCTATTTTATATCTCGCTTTAGGTCAGCCAGTTAAACGCGATAGAGGCACAGTGGCACGCCCCACGCTCAAGTCATTAAAAGAGAACAACCAACTCTATTATTGAAAGGGACACATTATGCCAGAGACCATCAGCAAAAATAACACGACCCAGATTATTGGCGGAACGTTTTCCAATCGCGAAAATGCCGACCGGGCCATTCAAGCTTTTCGTGAGCTTGGCATCCCCGAGCAGAACCTCCAGGTGGTCGTTCAGCTCGATGAAAAACAGGCCGACGAAGCCTATACGGACGCGCTGAGAGGCCGTGGGGTCTCCGAATCCCAAGCCGTCTTTTACGATAAGGCCATTCGGGAAGGTAAGACCCTCGTCGCCGTCCATAACGTCATTGATCCCAAGCCGGTCATCGACGTCTTCGACCGCTTCAAGGCCGAATACAACCCGGACGGTTCACGCAATTTGCGTGAAGATGTCGCGGGCATGACTGCCGGAGCCGTCATCGGCGCCGTCGCGTTGGGTGCCGCCGGAACGGCGGTCGGAGGACCTCTGGGCGGTGCGGCTGGAGCAGCCGCCGGAGCCGTCTTGGGCGGTGGCGCAGGTGCTGCCGCGGGCAAGGCTGCCGAGCACAATAAATAACCGTCACCAAACGGTTCGAATCGATCTTCGCCGCGCTGCAGGGGCAGCCGGCGAAGATTTTTTATTTCGGGCTGTCTTCGTCGGAAAGGTCTCCGCTTTTCCGCGGAATTTCAAAGTAGAACGCGGCCCCCTCTCCGGTCTTGGCCTCGGCCCGAATGGTGCCTTGGTGCCGGGTCAGAATCCGGTGCACGGTCGCCAATCCAATTCCGTTGCCTTCGAATTCGCTTATGCCGTGGAGCCTCTGGAAGGCACCAAAAAGACGGCCGGCATAGATCATGTCAAATCCCGCTCCGTTGTCGCGAATGAAAAAGATGCCTTTCCCCCTGTCCTCCAATTGGCTGAATTCAATCTTCGCCTCCTCCTTTTTGCTCGTGAATTTCCAGGCGTTCCCTAGCAGGTTGACCAGCACGACGCGCAGCAGATTCCCATCTCCTTGCGTCCGCATTCCAGGTAAAATGGAAACCTCGACCTTTCGCTCCGGATGCTCCTTCCGCAGTTCTTCCACAACCTGTTCTGCGAGTTCGGAAAGATTCACCTCGGAATGTCGCAACTCACTTCGGGCCAGGCGGGAGAAACTGAGCATGTCGTCGATAAGCCGACCCATCCGCTCGCTGTTCGAGCAGACGCGCTGAAGAAAACTTCTTTGCTCCTCGTTCAGCACTTGGGCGGAACTCTCCAATAGCAATTTGCTGAAGCCGTCGATCGCCCGCAAAGGCGCGCGCAAATCGTGCGATACAGAGTAGCTGAAAGCCTCCAGCTCCTTGTTGGCGGCGAGCAGCTTGGCCGTCCTTTCCGCTACCTTGTTCTCCAGGTTGTCATTGGCCAATCGCAGCGACTCCTGGGCGGCCTCGCGCCGGGTAATCTCCGCCTGCAATTCCTGGTTGGTGTGATTCAAGTTTTGCGAGGCGAGCTGGATTTTCTTTTCGTTCTCGTCCTTCTCCGCGTCGATGCGATTCAGGTAAAAGGCATTGATCCAGACGATGATGGCCATGATCGCAATATTGATGACCGCGAAAATAGCGAAGCCCAATTCGTGACCATACAAACCGGCCCGCTCCCCGTGCGTGCGCACCCAGCCGATGACGAAGGGAAGACTGCTCGTGATGGGAAGAATCCGCCGGGCCATCCAGCCTCCGACATGATCGCTGGTCAGGACGGAAATCAGGCCCCGGTCAGGCCGCAGCAGCATCACCCCGATCGATACGAAAATGAATAAGATCGTCGTATGCAACGCCGTCGAACTAAAGGGGACAGAGCGATGGAGCCCACCTACCCCATAGATATAGCCCGCCAAACCCAGGAAGCCGGTGACGGCCACAAACAAGGCCAGGTATTCGGAAGGCCGATGGCCGCCCGGCCAGTCCACCTCGATCCATAAAAAGGCGAGCCCGAGACAGAGGAAATTTATCGCGCTTAGCGGGGACATATGCCCGGCATCGAAGCCCAAGGCGATTTCCAAAAACGACTCCACGCCCAGCAGCATGATCAATATTGCCAGGGTCCGCCCCCACAGCGAGGCACGGGAACGGACGGGACGGATGCCGAAGTTCGGGGCCAAAAGCCGGAGGACCAGCCCGGAAAAAATGAACCCGGTCGCGGTGACCGGCTTCATCGTCGCGTAACCCGGAAGGACGCCCTTAAGAACCTGCAGATTGAAACACCAGCCGAACAACACAAGTACTCCGCTCGCCACCGCGAGAAAACCCAATGTCTTGAGCAAAGGGGAACGTCGGGAAAGTCGTGAAGGGGTGGCCGGCACTTACTTGAGTCCTCCAGCTATACCAATGACCTAGTTTCCACGGCCTGTCATGTAAAAAGGTGATCTCCGATATTCGTTTGCGAAAAAGGAAGATCGAAGTAGGTATTAGACATGAGCCACTCCTCCACGAATTGGGAACAGACTTTCTCCGAACTTTTTGTCCGCGCGGTCGAAAAATATCAGCAGGGACATCACCAGGCTAAAGGTCTGGTCGATGCCGAGGGCTCAAAATTCCTCCATTCCATCGGTTATACCGAGCAGGAATTCTTCGACTTCCCCGAAGACTTTGCCAAGGGCGGAGAACCCACACTGAAAACCGCACTGGAGATCGCCGCCGTCCGACGGGGCTATTTTCTGGATGAGCAAGAAGGTGTATTCTCAAGTCACCGGATCGACATGGGTAAACTGCCCTCCAAAGACGCCGAGATTGAAGGAATCGGCTGGCTGCCTCGTTTGATTCCCAAGGCCGAAGCCAAATTGCGGGGTGAGATGCCCGCCGATCTCATGTACGGCTGCGGGGGCGATCGCAAGTTCTTCCGCACCAATCAGATCGATCCCGCCGAATTTCTCCGCCAGACGTGGAAAGCCGGGACGGACCATGCCAAGTTGGTGGCCTGGGTTAAGAGTACCCGTCGCCAGAGCTAAATCGACGGCAGGTATCGACAAGATTTATTAAAACTTAAGGCCTAAATATTTTTCTCTTTTATAATTGTCTTAGTCCTAAGCTTTCAGTAGGTTGCGCGGGAAATGAAACTTTTTCTGAGGGGAATTATTTTCGCGGCGGCCACCATTTTTACAAGCCACGCTTTTTCCCAAAGCGAAACCTTATGGACCGGCAACGCTACCGGCACCTTTGAGAATTCCAATAATTGGACCGATGGTGTTCCTAATAGCACGACAGACGGGCTCATCTTCACCGGCGCAAACTTCATAGCTGTCGGTGTAACGGGAACCGGTAATTTCTCGAATGCACTTACTGTCACAGAGACGACTGATCAACAGGCAGCAAGTCTCCGTGTAGGAAGCACCTACAATGTTGACACCGGAGACACCACCGCTGGAACCATTAATTTCCAATTGAGTTCCGGATCCACGCTGACCATTAACCAAAATGACTTTTCAAACCCTGGGATCGAGGTTTCAAATCAGGATACTTTCAACCTTTCAGGTGGAACATTTCAGGTTGTAAATGGTGACATTGATGTCGGATTCCAACAAACAGTCACTCTCACAGGCGGATCGACCGCGACCCTCAGCGGTGTGGCCGGAATTGGAATCTCTTCGGGGACTCTAAGCTTCGCCAATAGTTCCCTCGTATTGGGCGTCGGAAGCGGCGGCCTAGGGACGATGACGCAATCCGGTTCTTCCACTGTCACTGGAGAGGCTCTTTTTGTCGGCGCAAGTGGCGGTTCGGGCATCTACAATTTAAGCGGTGGAAATGCCAACCTCGATGTTATCTTTGTGGCTGACGGTGCGGGATCCGTAGGAACAGTCAACCAAACCGGCGGTTCAATGAGTTCAGCTGGCGACCTCGTTGTCGGAGAGGATGGCGGAGGCACCTACGATTTATCAGCTGGAACGGTAACTGTCGGCGATACTCTCACATTGGGAGAAAACAGCGGAAGCTCGGGGACTATCAACCAGACCGGCGGTTCGATGATGGTGACTAACACGGCAGTCATCGGAGACTCCGGTAGCGGCGCTTATAATCTCAGCGGCGGCACGGCTACTTTCGGTGGCCTTCTGGTAGATGGCGGCGGAACGCTGACCCAATCGGGAGGCGCCTTGACGGTTGCTGGACAAGGCGTCATCGGTTCTTCGGGTGATGGCACGTATACCATGAGCGGAGGAACGGCGGAATTTGAGAGTGGATTAGCGGTGGGAATCTCTGCCGGTTCCACTGGTATCGTAAACCAAACTGGCGGTGCGGTGACCATCGATGCGGGTGAAAGCCTTTTCCTCCCCCAGGCGGCCAGCACCTATAACTTGAATGGCGGCAGCCTCCAGGTGGGAAACATCTCCGGCTCGGGCACCTTGAATTTCGAAGGTAACGGCACGCTGATTGCCCAAGGCGCAACGCTGAATGATTCCGTTAATGGCGACATTACCGGTCAGGCGACGATCTCCGCCGCCGGAGCCACCGCGAATTTTTCCGGACAATTGAGCGGAACGGGCGCGTTGGTCATCCATGGAGATTCCTCCACGGTCGTCAACCTGACCGCGGCCGATTCTTATCAGGGCGGTACCACGATCAACGCCGGTACGGTCAATGTAAGCATCGACAATATTCCCGATGTGGGCCCTCTGGCCATCGCCTCCGGGGCGACCCTCAACCCTCACCGGAACCGATAGCAGGGAACTCTCCAGCTCTCTCAGCGGCGGGGGTACGCTTAACACGGGAACGGGCACTCTTCAATTGGACGGCGCACTCGATTTTACCGGCGCCACCAATATTGGCGCGAACGGGACTCTGCAGGTCTTTGGTGGAACTCTCGGTGATATTAACGGAGCGGGATCGAACCTCATCCTCGGCGGCGATACCACCGTGGCCACGAGTGGCACGCTCGATGTGACGGGCACCAGCTCCCTTTCGGGTAGCGTCACCATCAATTCTGGGTTCACCCTTCTTACCCCGACCGATTTGGGCAGCGGCGCCGTGACGGTTAATAATACAGGCTCCCTCGGTTTCACCGGGGCGATTGGAAATCACAATATCGGCGACGGCAGCACGAGCAGCCTGACCATGTATGAGGCCAGCTCCCCTGGCGGGGCGGAGGGTAATCTCTCCTTTCGATTTGCCGGTAGCACGGTGGACACCATCAACGTCGGCTCGGCCACTCTCTATGGTTCGATCAGCGCCAGCGGCCACGCGAAAATCGGTCAGAGCCAGCTCCTGCTGGTCAACGCCGGAACCCTCCTTACGACAGGCAACCTCACCAACTCGGATTCCGATCCTGATCATCTGACGCTCAACTTCAATGATTCCGCCCTCTTGAGCGGCTATCTTTCCAAGTCGGGCAACCAGCTTTTTCTGAATGTCGATCAGTTGGCGATCTCGGGTTTTGCCCAGACGCCGAATCAATTGGCCGTGGCCAACTCCCTGGACGCGGGCCTGAACGCTCCCACTACCGATGAGCCCTTTTTCGACGCCCTTGACCAACTGACCGCGGGAGAAATTCCCAACGCGCTCGATCAGCTGTCCCCCCGCTCCTACCTCTACATGCGCGATATCGCGTTTGAGAACTCGACCTTCCTGGCGCAAAACATGGATAGCCGCATGGCCAATATTCGTAGCGGCATGTCGGGCCTCGACGTCAATGGGCTGAGCATGGCGGCTCCCGGCATGGAAAGCAGCCTGGGTCGCTCCCTGGGTTCGCTTCTGGCCTACAATAATCAGGGCGCGGCGCCCAACGGCGTGAATTACTATCCGCAGGATGGCGATTATTCTTCCTCCCCCCTGATTGAACCGAGCGGCGTCAAAACGATTTCCGACAGCCCCGATCCCCGGATGGCTCCGACCGTCGCCCCTCCCTCCTCCGGCTCGTTCTTCGACCTCCCCAACGTCAATGAATTCATCAGCGGCGACGTCATCCTCGCGGACTTGAAACAAAACTCGAATGAATCGGAACCGGAGGCCCACGCCACGGCGGCCGATGCCACGGCGGGCATCAGTTTCAAGATGACCTCCAATCTCGCCGCCGGCGTCCTCTTCGACTACAACCACACCGATGCCCGTACCGACGGTCAAGGCAGCCACGTTCGCGTCGATACTTATTCGCCCGGCCTTTTCGCCACCTTTTTCGAAAAGGGCTTCTACGTGAACGGTCTCTTCACCTTTGGTTACAATAACTATTCCAACACCCGGAACATCAGCTTTGGCGGCACTTCCGCGCAGGCCGTCAGCTCACCCAATGGCCAGCAATATGTCGGCGACATCGACTTCGGCTACGATTTCCATCCCGAGAAGCACTGGGTTGTTGGACCGACCATGGGCGTCGAATACACCCACCTGGATGTCGATTCCTTCACTGAAAGCGGCGCGGGCCCGGTCGATCTATCCGTGAACAACCAGAGCGCGGACAGCCTTCGCGCGCGGATTGGCGGCCATGTGGTCTATCAGGTGCATACAGGTTCCGTGCTGCTCCAGCCGAATTTCACCGCCCAGTTCCAGCATGAATTCCTGGATAATCCGTATGGGTTGACCAGCAGTTTTGGCATCCCCGGCACCACTCCTTTCACCATCCAGGGTAGCAACTCGGGACGGGACAGCGCCTTGATCGGGATCGGCCTGACGGCGAGCCTGGACAACGCCATGTCGCTCTACCTGAATTACCTCGCGGAAATCGACGCCAGCGACTACTTCGTGCAAAGCGTTGAAGGTGGCCTCAAAGCCACGTTCTAGACCGTTTCCCAATTAGATTGTCCCTCTTTTTGTCATCCTGAGCTTGTCGAAGGATCAGTTCAGATTGCCTTTTTTACCGAGGCGAAACTGATCCCTCGACAAGCTCAGGATGAGTTATTTTAGGGCGACTATTTAACTGGAAATCGCTCTAGTCTAGAGAAACAGAGAGTTTCCCTATTCCTTTTTCGGCCCGCTCCACCACATCGAGAGGCGGGCATTCGGCACGGCCGGGATGGCAAGTCCGGCATCCGCATAGTGCGATGTATCGTTGAATAAGGTCAGCCGCGCGCGGGTTGGATCCTTGAAATCGACGATATTCAGCGCCGCCGGATTCTGATCGAGATTGTCCCGGTATCGCCGCGGATCGAAGCCCAACAGCGAACTCAGCAGCAGCCGGATGGTCGCCTTGTGAGAGACCACAATGATGTTCTGCCCCGGATGCGCCCGCACCAAGTCGATCAAGGTCGGCAAGGCGCGCGCAGTCACGGCCAACCCGCTTTCACCGCCGGAAGGCGCGAAGGTATAGGGATCGCGCTCCCAGTCGAAGGCTTCCTCGGGATATTTCTCCTCCACCTCGTGCCGAGTCATCTGCTCCCAATGACCGTGGGAAATTTCCCGCAGCCCCGGTCGCGCCTGAACGGTCAACCCATGCGGCTCCGCCAAAATCGCCGCTGTCTCCATCGTGCGTTCCAAATCGGACGCATAGACCGCAGCCATGGTCTCGCCTGCCAAACGTGCGGCGAGCCGCTGCACCTGCAATCGGCCCTCATCGGAAAGCGGCACATTCGTCGAACCGGCGAACCGATCCTCGGCGCTGAGCACGGTCGCGCCGTGGCGAATGAGAAAAACGCGGGTATTGGTGGAGGACATAAAGACATCCTAGAAACTCGGCCGCCGTTTTGCGATCAATCCATGCGAGGGAATTTTGGCCCCTGCCGACAACGAAACCGGTTAGTGGCCATATCCGCCACCGCCGCCACCGTGACCGCCGCCACCTCCACCACTTCCACCTCCGCCGCCACCGGCGTGGCCACCTCCGCCTCCGCCACCGCCATGATAACTACCGCCTCCCCCACCCCCGCCCGTGGCGCGTGATACTCCCGGTGAGGAAAACGACCGGGGAGCCGAATAACTCGGGTAAGGCCGGTAGCCCCCCTGCCCGCCGCCGGGGTAGGTCTGGATCAGTCTGCCTTGGGACCCGGCTCCAACGGGGGTGGCGGGCTGGGCAAACGCCGGACGCATAGAGGTCAAAGGCGCGTTGAAAGAGGAATGCACGGGCATATTCGGGGTGGCCACCTTGGCATTTACCGGAGCGTTGGCCTGGGCCAATTGAGCCTGTTGTACCTGCCCCGCCGAGGGCGCGGTCACCGGCAGATGAGAGCTCACCATCATGGGCCGTGAGATATCCGTTCCTCGATTCACCTCCGCGCGACCGACAGAGTGGGCCAGTGACCGGGGCTGGGCCTCCCCCGCCGCGTTGGCGCTAACATGGGGCGCAAAAAGGGACAACGAACCGCCTGCCAGCGACCCTCCGCCCACCCGCTGCGTACCCACCAGGTTCACCCGTGAAATCGGCGTTTGGGAAGCGGCGTTCACCTGTACCAGCGACGGCCCGCCAAGGCTCACCCCGCCGAAACTCCTCCCGCGCGAGCCCCTTCCTCGCGCCACGTTCAGGTTCGTCATGTTCGTCGTGTGGTTGATCAGCCGGTAATTATTATAGCGGTTAACGTAATAGCCCCGGTAATTCCGCTCACCCAGACAGCCGATGGGCACGAAGTTATACCAACCCGCTCCAATGTCATAAAAGCTGTCGCAGTCGCCGCCGATGTGAAAACCGTCGTCATCGCCCACGTCGTCCGCATCGTAATCGACGCCGACCATGCTATCCGGCGGCAACGGCGCCCAACCGGCATAGCCGTCGCCGTAGCGCCAGCTCACCCAAGCCGGAGCCCAGGTGTAGCCCGGCACCCAAACCCAGCCGGTGCCATCCAGGTTGACCCAGCGGCCGTAATGATAAGTCGCCCAGCCCCACGGCTCATCCGAGTCCCACGTCCAGCCGTCGTCTGTGTAGACCCAATGTCCGTCCGTATAGGGGGCCCAATTGGGATCGGTGACAGTCGGCTGCCAGACATACCCGAAGTTGTCCGTTTGAATCCATTTCCCCTCAGTGGCCAGCGAATCATAGAAAGTCTGGAAGGAAACGCTGCCATCGGAGGCACCGGTCGGCTGCTGAGATCCGTCTCCAGGAGGAGGCGGGGGAGCCTCCTGTCCATCGTCATCCTGCGCTCGGAGGGGGGCCAAGAGGAGCGCGAAAGCGCACACCAGGATCCCGCCAACGAATGAAATTTTTCCGCGCATGCTCAAAGTAAAACATCCCATCTACTAAGAGTTAGACGTTGGCGCGGGAAAAAAGCTTCATCCGAATAGGTCGTCCCGGAGAAATCCCGTTTACTGCGGCCCGTTCTCCTCCAGTTGATGGAGACGCGGCCCGACCTTGCGACCGGCGTAACTAAGCGATTTGAAAAGCATGAAATAAAACAGGACGGTGGCGAACAGGGCCAGAATCCCCGTGATCCAATGATGCGCGCGCATCCGCTGGAAGCCGGGCGCGAAGGCGATCATGCCGAACAGGCTCAGGATCACGATAATGGCATCGAAGCTGGCCCGCTGCCAGTAGCCGCCGCCCAAGTGCAACCACATGCCAAACTCATCGAAGGTCAGCGCCATCCCGAAGCCATAAGCCATGGCACAGAGGCGTCGCTGAGCCGGATTGGGCGGCAAAAAAATCAGCAGCCCACCCAAAGCCGAAAGAATGAAGATGCCGTAATTGAGATGGTGCACATGCGTTCCCCCCAGGTGCAGGAAGAAGTCGGGAAAAATCCGCTCCATGATCAGAATGACCAAGACGCGCGAGGCGATGAACGTGAGCAGGAAGGAGGTGAAGACGATGCGCGCCAGACGGCGAAGCGTCGGTATCTCCTGCGTCGGGGCGGTGGGATTCTGGATCGAGGGCGCCTGCATGGCGCCATTATGCACGCCAGCCTGAAGGACAAAAGCCGCTCCTCGGGATTATCGGGGATCGATATCCCCGGGCGAATTCCAATTCGTAAAGAGATCCCGGTCGGCCTCTTCCATTTGCACGGGACGAAGCATTTTCTGCTCAATTGCCAGAACCACGAGATCGCGCAAGGCATGGCTTTTCCTCGCCAACTGCCCGTTTACGAGTTCAGAGATCCCTTTCGGATAGACGGCGGCGAGAGGCTCAAAATGATCTCCCTCCCGGACCACGATGCCGCAGGAACTGGTGCTGCGTTCGATCAACGATCGAAGAAAGGTGGAAGTCATGCGTGGCAAATCGATGGCCAAAACCACCAACAGGTCGCTCTGCGATTTCTCCAGGCACGCGCCCAGTCCCGCGAGCGGCCCGGCATCAGGCACCTCGTCTGGGACGATCCGGATTCCGCCGGGTAATCCCGGACGCTCCGGGCCCGACCAAAAAATCTCTTCCGGCTGCAACTCGGTCAGAACCGCCAGCTGGCGCTGCCAAAGCAACCCAGCCGCATCGGGCAACGGAAGCAAAGCTTTGTCACGCCCCATTCGCCGCGAGAGCCCACCGGCCAGCAACGCAGCGGAAAACGATGCCATGAGCGCAGCTTACTGAAAAAGCGCGAGCGACTTCAGGATCGTCTGGATCACGCCCCAGGCCATCGGCAGCCCGACGAAAAGCCAGGCGAAGATCAGCCAGCCGGGAGAGCTCTTTGCTGGTTCGGAAAAATGGGAACGAGTGGTCATAGTGGTTTTTTGGGAGTCAGAATTTCCGGAAACTCCGCATCGGATTTCTCCAGGTGATAACGCTCATCCACCGGTGAGATAAAATAATTACAGATCGCCGCGATGAGCAGCAGCCCGGCCATGAGATACATCGTGGGTGCGTACCGTTCCACCCCGATTGCGCCCTGGGCAATTTGATGGTCCCGGATGCCATTGACCAGGAATGGCCCGAGCACGCCAGCGACGGACCAGGCGGTCAGCAACCGCCCATGAATAGCGCCCACCTGCATCGTTCCGAAAAGATCGCGCAGGTAGGCGGGAATGGTGGCGAAACCACCTCCATACATGGTGAGGATCAGGACACAAAGCGTGACGAAAAACAGCGTACTGCCCATCCGGCCCGCAAGCGGAATCAAAAAATAAAGCACCGGCCCCAACAGCAGGTAAATGAAGTAGACGTTCTTGCGGCCGGTGTAATCGGAAAGGGAGGACCAGAAGAAGCGCCCCAGCATATTAAAGAGACTCAACAGCCCGACGAATCCCCCAGCTATGGCCGCCAAAGGCGCGGTCGCCTGAGCCAGTGCCACCGTGTTGGAGGGATCGATGCCGCGCGTTGCCTGCGGAACCAGCAGCATTTCCTGGATCATCGGCGAGGCCTGCTCGAGAATGCCGATTCCCGCCGTCACGTTGAAACAGAGAATCACCCAAAGAAGCCAGAACTGCGGGGTCTTCCAGGCATCGTCCGCCGAGACATGCGCGGTGGTTACAAGCTTTTGGCTGGTCCCCGGGGGCACGTAGCCTGCGGGCGCCCAACCCGGCGCGGGCGTGCGCACCGTGAAGACTCCAAACATCATGAAGGCAAAATAGATCAGGCCCATCGTGATCAGCGTCTCCGTCACGCCGACCGAGACCCCGCTGGAATAGAATTTCATGAGTAGCACGGCAAGCGGTCCCCCAATCATCGCGCCACCGCCAAAGCCCATAATAGCCAGGCCCGTGGCCATGCCTGGTCGATCCGGGAACCATTTGACCAAGGTCGAAACCGGTGAGATGTAGCCGACCCCCAGACCGATGCCACCCAACACGCCGTAACCCAGATAAACCAGGAGAAGAGAATGGAGATGAACGCCAAACGCCGCGACCAGAAAGCCGCCGCCGAAGCAGGAAGCGGCGACGAACATCGCCTTGCGCGGGCCGTTGCGTTCCATCCATTTTCCGAAAACCGCAGCGGAAAGGCCGAGGACGAAAATCGCGATGGAGAAAATGAAGGCGAGTTGGAACTGGGTCCAGTCGCCTGGCGCGGATTTGGTGACACCCAGCAGCTTGGTCATCGGCAGCTTGAAGACGCTGAAGCCGTAGACCTGCCCAATGCAGAGATGAATCGCCAGCGCGGCAGGTGGAACCAGCCAGCGGTTGTAACCGGGCTGGGCAACGGAGTGTTCTCGATCCAGGATGGCTAGCATGGCGATGACGCTTTCTTGGTTATGGACGTTCTCACATGGGCAAAAAAGTTAAGGGGAGTTGGCTGCCAAAGCATCATCACGGAGCCGAGCCGCGCCTGCTTCGGGATCGCGGGCGGGAGCGATCGTGATGGGAATGAATTTTGAAATCGGGGTGCCACTTTTCGGCGTCACGCTATCGACCGGCACAAGGACATTCGCCTCGGGAAAATAGGCGGCCGCACAGCGGCGCGGAATCGAATAGGGCACGACCATGAAATGAGCAGCCACCCGTTCCTCGCCCCGGAAATGGCCCGTGAGATCGACCATCTGCCCCTGGACGAGATTGAGCTCCTCGACATCTTCCGGATTAAGAAAGACAACGCGCCGGCCGTTGTAAATGCCTCGATAACGGTCATCAAGACCGTAGATGGTGGTATTGAACTGATCATGGCTGCGCATGGTCATCAAGGCGAACTGGCCATCGGGCAGATCGTTGTCCGGCAGGGGGTGATCGGTGAAGACCGCCTTGCCCGAGTCCGTTTCGAAACGTCTTTCGCGCGCGGCGTTCGGCAGGTAGAACGGGCCGCCGACGAGGCGCTCGTTGAACGGCTCGAAGCCGGGAATGACCCGTTCGATGTGATCCCGAATCCGGCTGTAATCGCCCCGCAAACCTTCCCAGTCGACCGTGCTTGATTTACCGAGGACCGCGAGCGCCAGATTGCAAACGATGGACACTTCACTACGAAGGTGCCCCGAAGCGGGCGTCAGATTTCCACGCGACGGATTGATGATTCCCATCGAATCCTCGACCGTGATCATCTGCTCGCCACCAACCTGCCGGTCGATCTCCGTCCGCCCTAGACAAGGCAGGATGAGAGCCTGTTCGCCGGTGACCAGATGGGCCCGGTTGAGCTTGGTGGAAACGTGGGCGGTCAGTCGGCATTGCCGCAGGGCCTGCGCGGTTAATTCGGTATCGGGCGTGGCGGAAAGGAAATTGCCGCCCATGGCGAAGAAGACTTTCACGCGACCGTCGTGCATCGCCTTGATCGTGTGCACGACATCGAAGCCATGCTGGCGCGGTGAAGTAAACTTGAACTCCTTATCGAGCGCCTGATGGAACCGTTCATCCATCCGCTCCCACACGCCCATCGTCCGATCGCCTTGTACATTGCTGTGGCCACGCACCGGGCAAACTCCCGCGCCGGGTCGACCGATGTGGCCGCCGAGAAGCAGGAAGTTCACGACTTCCTGGATGGTGGCAACCGCGTCCGTTTGCTGGGTCAGGCCCATCGCCCAGCAGACAATGACTTTTTTGGCATGGATCGCGATATCGGCGGCGGCGGTGATCTGCTCGCGCGTGAGACCACTCTTGTGGGTGATTTCCTCCCACGACGTCGCCTCGATACGGCGTTTACATTCATCAAACTTGATCGTCTGCTCGGCGATGAAACTCTGGTCGAGCACCGTCCCGGGATGGCGCGCTTCCACATCGAGCATGTGCTTGATCATGCCCTTAAAGACCGCCATGTCGCCGCCGAGCCGCACCGGCAGCCAAAGATCGGAGAGGGACGTTCCCTCGCCGAATAACGTCGAGACAGCCGTGATTGGGTTCTTGAAATCCTGCGGGTTCTTGAAGCGAAAATTACCGGTCTCCGGCAGCGGATTGATCGAGACGAGCCTGCACCCCTTTCGCTTCGCCCGTTCCAGGGAAGTGAGCATGCGCGGATGATTCGTGCCCGGATTTTGCCCCACGATGAAGATCGCATCGGCCACGTCAAAGTCCTCGAGCGTCACCGTCCCCTTCCCCACGCCGATCGATTCCTTAAGCGCGAAGCCGCTCGATTCGTGGCACATATTGGAGCAGTCGGGAAGATTGTTCGTCCCGAACTGGCGAACGAAAAGCTGGTAGATGAACGCGGCCTCGTTGCTGGTGCGGCCGGAGGTATAGAAGGCGGCCTCGTGCGGCGACGAAAGGCGGTGGAGTTCCTCCGCGATCAGCGCGAATGCCTCATCCCAGGTGATGGGTGTGTAGTGGGTCGCACCGCGACGCAGCACCATCGGCTCGGTCAAACGGCCCCGGCGTCCCAGCCAGAGATCGGATTGGTCGGCCAATTCCGCGACGGAATATTGCTCGAAGAGTTCGCGGGTGACCCGTTTCGTCGTCGCCTCATCCGCCACGGCCTTGACGCCATTCTCGCAGAACTCGGCGGCATGCCGGTCGCCATCCGGACTGGGCCAGGCGCAGCTCTGGCAATCGAAGCCGCTCTTCTGGTTCAACCGGAGAAGTTGATCCACCCCGCGGAAAAGCCCCATCTCGCCGAGCGTAAAACGCATCGTCTGGATCACGGCGGGCATTCCGGCGGCGATGTGATGGTGTTTGCCCAAGTGGACGTTCTTGGAATCGTCGGGAGGCTGGGCGTTGGGAATCGGGGACGTTGGTGTCATAGGTTAAATGGAATCATCCTGCGCCAATTGTGGCCGGGATTTCGTGCGGTTGAACGGAGGGGGAAGAGGGCAATTGCACGCGCGCCCGCCCGGTATAAAGATTAAATCCTTTGGCCTTGGTGAATCCGACCAGCGTCGCGCCGAACTTTTCGGCCACCTCCACCGCGAGACTGGAAGGCGCGCCGACCGCGACCAGCATCGGGATGCCGGCGGCCACCGCCTTTTGCATGAGCTCGAAGCTGGCCCGTCCGCTGACCACGAGAAGCGTTTCCGCGAGCGATTTCTTTCCCGCCAAAAATTGCGCGCCCACGACTTTATCAACCGCGTTATGCCGACCGACGTCTTCCCGCACGAGGAGCGCTTCGCCCTCCGGGGTGAACAGTCCCGCCGCATGCAGGCCGCCGGTCTGATCGAAGACCGCCTGCGATTCGCGCAGGCGCATCGGCAGGGCGCAGAGCGTTGCCGCGTCGATATGCCAGGAGGGCGCGGGCAAGGGCGCGCTCGAAATCAGTTCCAGCGCTTCCATGGAAGTCTTGCCACAGACGCCGCAACTTGAGGTCGTATAAAAATTGCGCTGAAGCCGGTCGAGATCGAGCGTGACGCCGCTCCGCAGCACGACGCGGACGCGATGCTGCCAGCCCTGCTCGCCGAAGCGCGGCCCGCCCGCGTGGACCGACTCGACCTGGTCCAGGGACCGCAGCAATCCCTCGCCGACCAGAAAGCCCGCGGCCAGTTCGCGATCATGCCCCGGTGTGCGCATGGTGATAGCCACGGTTTTCCAGAGGCGGGCTGCTTCAGGACCGTACGCGATCTGGATTTCCAAGGGCTCCTCCAGCGCGAGAAAGTCGCGGCAAATCTCCTGCCCGGAGGAGGAAACCCGGGTGATGCTTCTGGCTTGGAATCGCTCTTTGCTCATGCCCATTCCCTGATGAATTAATGGCTTTCTAGACTTCCTCTTCCTCGACCGTGGTGACGGTGTCTCCATTGCGGGTCACGGTTCGTCGCCGGATCACGCGGCGATGCACGACATTCGATTCCCCGAACATTCCGACCAGTCCCGTCGCGACGTAGGCCCAGAACCACAAATTATTCATGCCGACATCGGCGTAGATATAGTAGGCGATGAGGAAGCGGGGCAGAAAAAGCCAGAGAACGAAATTGAACAGATCCGAGAGGACGTTCACCGGATAGCCCGAGAAAAGCCAGGCGACTGCGAGGGTAAGCCGCGGAAAGATCAAACCGGCGATCAGAAACAAAAGAGAAAAGTGTCCCGTCGCAAGAAGAACGTCCATGGCCTCAACTTAACCCATATTTTAAGTTTTGCACTGGAGTTGATTCGCAAGCATTCTTCTTTTCCCTGCCATGCCAAAACGGTTCCTCTTTCTTCTCGCCGCGATAACGTTGCTTACCCCTCTTCTTGCCGGGGCCGACTCGGCGGAAAGCTCGCTGAAAAGCGCGTCCCCTTTCAAGGACTTCACGTTGGCGCAGGTCGCGGGCGGCGATATCCTGGAGAATCGCACCGGAGCCAGCCAGTCCCCGCAGATCGAAGCGGTGCAGACCTGCTTTCTTATCAAGGCCCCGCCCGAAGCGGTGGCGGCCAAGATTCTCAATTGGAATCCGGCGGGAAAATCGGACCTCGATGTCAGCAAGCACCTGAAGCTTTCCGGTTCGTCGGGGCCCGATGCCTTCGCCCCGATGTTGGAGACACTCTTCAAGGGTTCCGGCGGCGACGGAGGCTGGCTCGCGGAACAATCGAAGAAGGCCAAGGAGCCCTCCTGTGAACTACTGCTTACGGCGGAGGAAAAAAACCACCTCGCGGAAGCCTCCACCCCGGCCAAGCTTACCTCGGCCTGGGCGGCGATCCTAGCCCATCGCTCCAACACCCAGGATGGACCTGATTTCAACCATCTGCGGGCGGCGCTGAAAAGCCTGGGCGCGGGTGATATCCCCTCCCCGTCCGGCGGCAATCGTTATTGGGAGATCGGCGACGTCAGCGATCGCGGCTCGTTGAGCGAAGGGGTGAGCTGGAGCGATTCGGGTTCAGGCCGCACGCGCGTTTTCGATGGCGAATATTTCGTGACGAGCGAATACTCCGCGTCGCTCAACGTCAGCACACTCTGGCCCGTGACCGTGAACGGCAAGCCGGCCACGCTGGTCTGGCGCATCGATTCGGCCTATGCCAACCAATTCGCCGACCAGAGCGGCGCGGAGCGGATCGCCTCGGCGAGCCTGATCTTTTCTTCCGCGAAGAAAACCATTGAAGCCATCCGGCACGAGCTCGAGAAGTAGCCCGCCCATGGGCACGATCATCCTCGAACAGGTCACCAAGACCTTCGGCCCGGTCGTCGCGGTGCGGGAGCTTTCCTTCGCCGTCCAGCCGGGGAGCATCTTCGGGCTCGTCGGTTCCAACGGCGCGGGCAAAAGCACGACGTTGAAGATCCTGTGCGGACTGGAAAAACCGACTTCAGGCACGGCGCGGATCGACGGCCTCGATTGCTGGAAACAGCGCGCACAGGTGAAGCTGAAGCTCGGTTACGTGCCGCAGAGTTTCGATCTCTATCCCGATCTCACGGTGGAGGAACACCTGCAGTTCTTCGCCTCGGCGTTCCGACTGGATCGCGCGCGCCGGGAAAAGCAGATAGGCGGATTGTTGGAGCGAACCGATTTACTGGCGAAGAAATCGGCCCTCGCCGGCAAGATTTCCGGCGGACAGAAGCGGCTCCTTTCGCTTGCCTGCGCGCTGGTGCATGAGCCGAAGATTCTTTTCCTCGATGAGCCGACGGCGGGCCTCGATCCAGGCCATCGCGAGGCTTTGTGGGATTGGCTTTACGCCTTGGCGAAGGACGGCATGACCATCGGTGTGACGACCCATTATCTCGAGGAAGCCGAGCGTTGCGTGGAGATCGCGGTGATGAACGCGGGACGGTTGATGGCGCAGGGCACGCCGACGGAGCTGAAGAAGAATTCACTCGTACAGCCCTTTGAAATTCACGCCGAACCGATGATTCCCGCCTTAAACGCGATCAAGCAGGAGCCGGAGATTTTTCGTGCCTCGCTAAGTAATGGCGCGATCCGCGTGCTGGCCCACGGGCCGGAGGCGCTCTATCGCCGGTTGGAAACGGCATGGCCTTACCCCGAGATCCGCTGCCGCCAGATGAATTGGTGCGAACCGACGCTGGATGATGCCTGTTCCGCGCTGACCTTGCCGATCAAGAATATACCCGCCACGGGGGCCGTCGTATGATCAACGGCATTCTCTGCATCGCGTGGAAGGAATTCCTGCACTTAGTGCGCGACCGGCGATTGCTGGTCATCGTGTTCATCCTGCCGCCCCTGATCACCGCGCTCCTGGGCAATGCCTTTGAAGTGACCGATCTCAAAGGCGTGCCCGCGATCCTGGATGATCAGGACCGCTCACCGGAAAGCGCGGAGTTCGTCAAGAAATTGACCACGGACGATACGTTCCATTTCGCGGAGGAGACCTACCCTGTCGGCCAGCCACAAATTCTGCCCCGGCGCAACCTGGCGGGCGTGGTGGTGATTCCCCAGGGCTGGGGCGCGAGTCTGGCCACGGGCAAGCCGAAGAAGCTGCAATTGGTGCTTGATGGCAGCGACACGACGACGGCGCCTTACTTTCAGGGCGAGATCGAGAAGAACCTGGGCGATTACCAGACCGATCATATCCAGAATCTCATCGCCACCCTGCCGGAGGAATCGCTCAATATCCTAGCCAAACTGCCCGACGCCACCCGCGATCAACTCAAGGGCCAGTCAGTCCGCTGGGGGGATGACGCCACCATTCCATTCAACCCCGGACTGCGCTTCATCGATTACGTCGTGCCGGGCATTATCGGACTGGTTCTCCAACTGGTCACGGTGACGCTCACCTCCTGCACCATCGTGCGCGAACGGGAGAGCGGCAGCTTCTCGCAACTGGCGCTGACGCCGCTCCGCTTTTCCGAGATCGTGCTGGGCAAGGTGCTGCCCTATTTCTTTCTCTCGCTTTTGCTGACGCTGGAAGTGGGGCTGACGGCCCAGTGGGAATTCCAGCTCACTTATCACCATTGGGATTGGCTGTTCCTGAATGCGTGCCTGTTCATTCTCTTTTCGCTCAGCCTCGGGCTCTTCATCTCCTCCATCGCGCGGACGCAGACACAGGCGATGCAGCTTTCAATGTTCCTGCTGCTGCCGATCCTGATCCTGTCCGGAGCCTTCGCGCCGCTCTCGCAATTACCCGATGCGGTGCAGGTGCTTTCCTCCATTTTCCCGCTGACGCACTACTGTCATGCCTTCCGGCTGATCAATATCTACAATGCCGATCCGTCGCTGATCTATGGAGATCTCACGATTCTCCTTGTGGGCGCGGTATTGCTGCTGGTGGCCTCGACGCAGTTTTTGCGGCGCGGATGATTTAAAGGTAGCCGCCGCACGCCGTGCGGTGGTGTCTTTTCGAAGAGGCGGAGCGTTGCTTCTCTTCCTCCACCGCGCGGCGCGCGGCGGCTACCGCCGAGCCGAAGCGGGCTTCGGGGAATTAGACCCAAAGAGATTACAGAAGAATCTCGTTCTTCTCATCCAGCCGCACGACGTTGGGATGATGCTGCGCGGAAACTTCCTCGGGCACCTGGGCAAAGCTCATGATCGTCAGGCGATCACCGGTCTGGCCGAGATGCGCCGTGGCGCCGTTCAACTCGACCACGCGACTGCCGGGCCGGCCGAAGATCATGTAAGTCTCAAAGCGCTCACCGTTGTTGATATTGCCGACCAGGATTTTCTCGTAGGCCAGGAACCCGGCTTTTTTCGCGAGTTCCTCATCGACGGTGAGGCTGCCCTCGTAGTGGAGATTCGCGCCGGTGACCGTGGCGCGGTGAAGTTTGGATTTAAGAAGCGTGTAAGCGGACATGCGAATAAC
This sequence comes from Methylacidiphilales bacterium, assembly GCA_026225555.1. Taxonomy (GTDB): domain Bacteria; phylum Verrucomicrobiota; class Verrucomicrobiia; order Methylacidiphilales; family UBA1321; genus JABDGH01. The sequence goes on along the minus strand of JAMFSY010000068.1, from coordinate 13,081 downwards.
GATTATAACACAACGCTGAGCTTATTCGATCTCCCGGATACGCTCGATATGCCGTCCGCCCTCGAAGGCCGTGTTAAGAAAAATCTGCACACATTCGAGTGCAATGTATTCCGAGATCATCCGCTGGCCGATGGACATGACATTCGCGTCGTTGTGGCGGCGGCCCAGTTCGGCCGTCTGTGAATTCCAAACATAGGCGCAGCGCACGCCCTTCACCTTGTTGGCGACCATGGCCTCGCCATTGCCCGATCCGCCGAAGACAAAGCCCCGTTCGCACTCACCGCTGGCCACGGCCTGCGCGGCAGGGCGGATGTAGGCCGGATAGGGCACCGGCTTGTCGCTATCCGTGCCACAGTCCTTGACCTCGTGCCCGAGCGAAAGGAGCAGGGCTTTCACCTTCTCTTTATAAGCGAAACCAGCGTGATCGGAGCCGAGGGCAATTTTCATGGAGGAGGAAACTTTGGCGGAAAAGAGGGAATTTTCAACGGAATTGAAGAGGAAAATTTTGAGCAGATGACGGATGCGCAAGACGGAACGGCGCGAAAAACCCGCCGCGAATAAAATCAGAGTCGCGAAGCGTCCATTCATTCTTTAGCGTTGGCTTTCTTCCCTTCATTCCCTCATTTCGCCGAATTTCCCATGAACCGCATCCGTCTCCTGCCCGAGCATGTCGCCAACCAGATTGCGGCGGGTGAAGTGATCGAGCGGCCCGCATCGGTGTTGAAAGAGTTGCTGGAAAACGCGCTCGATGCCGGAGCGACACAGGTGGATGTGCAGATCGGTGCGGGCGGACGCAACCTCGTTTCCGTGACCGACAATGGCCACGGCATGAGCAAGGACGACGCGCTGCTTTCCCTGGAGCGCCACGCGACGAGCAAGCTGCGCGACAGCGCCGATCTCGACCACATCGCCTCCTACGGCTTTCGTGGCGAGGCCATTCCGAGCATTGCCTCCGTTTCGCGCTTTCGCCTGCGCACCCGCGAGCCGGAGGCGCTGGCGGGCACGGAGCTGATCATTGACGGCGGCAAGCTGCGCGATGTGCATGAAATCGGCCTCGCGCCGGGCACGCAAATTGAAGTGCGTTCGCTTTTTTTCAACCTGCCCGCACGGCGAAAATTCCTGCGCACCGAGGCGACGGAATCGGCCCACATTCGACACGTCATGCTGCTGGCCGGGCTCGCGCGGCCCGAGGTGGGCTTCACCCTGACGATGGATGATCAACCCGCGCAACGCTGGTTGCCGGGCGAGGATTTACGCCAGCGGCTTATCTCGATTTTTGGCGCGGATTGGATCGGCCTGACGCTCCCGATCGCGGCGCAAAGCGGTGAACTTAAATTGCACGGCTTCATCGGCAAGCCGGGCGTCAGCCGCGCCGCGCGGGGCGAGGAGCTTTTCTTCATCAACCAGCGGCCGGTGGAAAACCGCACGCTCCATTTCGGATTGCTCGAGGGCTATCACAATTCGCTGATGAAAGGCCGTTATCCGGTCGCGATTCTTTTCCTGGAGATGGATCCGGCGGGCGTGGATGTGAACATCCATCCGGCCAAGCGCGAAGTGCGCTTTCATGACGATTTTACCATCCGCCATTTTGTCGTGCAGGCAGTGCAGGCGGCGTTGCAGGCCTTCGTCGGAACGCCTGCGGCGAGGTTTACTTTTGACGGCCCACCTCCCCCCGTCGCCGCGACTTATGATCGCCGAACGGAATTACCGGCGAAAATTCCCCTTTCTGTTCCAGAAATGGAAAAGACTCTTTCCACGGAAGCGCAGGAGCACGGATCGGAAGCCCCCGCCGATTCCATACCAGCGCGACCGGAACCTGGACCGGCGCTCCAGTTGGAACCGGAGCCCGAGCCGGCTTTTTCACAGCCCACGCTTCCCCTGCCCGAGGAAACGCGTCCACCAAAAATGATTCCCCGCCCGGAACCGCTGATCTCCAATCGCCTTGGCCTGCGCGTGATCGGTTGCGTGGCCCATCTCTACATTGTGGCGGAAAGTCCCGAAGGCATGGTGCTCATTGACCAGCACGCGGCGCATGAGCGCGTCCTCTTCGAGCAAATGCTGAAGCGCATGGCGCTCCAGGATCCCGCCGCGCAGCAACTGCTCTTTCCCGTCACGCTCGACTTCCTGCCGCGCGAGGCCGATTTTCTCCTCGCGCAAATCGAGCCGCTGCAAAAGGCGGGGGTGGGCATCACACGATTTGGGCCAAGTTCCTTCCTGGTCGATGCGTTGCCCGCGATGGTCAAGCCGCGCGACGTGGCCGAGTTCATCCGCACCGTCATCACCGACCTGCAGCAGGAGGGCGGCGAGACGCGCAAGGGACGGCGACTGAGCGAGGAAGTTGTGGCCAAGACGGTCTGCCGTCACGCCGTGAAGGCAAACGACGTGCTGAAGCCCGCGGAATGGGACCATCTCCTGCACGATCTGCTGGCGTGCGATCTGCCCTATACGTGCCCCCACGGTCGACCGACGATGATCCAGCTCTCGCTCGCGGAATTGGAAAAGAAATTTGGCCGCGTGCAGTAGGAGCAACTCATGACCTACGTCGAATTCAAAAATCGAATCGAAGCACGATTGAAGAAACAGGCCTCCGGCCTGACGTGGAGAGAACTGAAGGAAAGCCTCGAGCTGCCTTATGACCGGCCCTGTCCCGAATGGGTCAAGCGGCTGGAGGCGGAAATTGGCTTGGCGAGAATGCCGGGGGCCGGACGCGCGTTAGTTTGGAAGGTGAAAAGTGAAGGCAGACGTTCTTTGCGCTAGATGACTCTCCCGTAAAATGCGCATCAAAAAATTGCTGTCATCCTGAGCTTGTCGAAGGATCAGCTTCCGTTGACTTTCACTGTCGCCAGGACAGCTTTTCCGCTAAATTCGGATATGTGCCGGAGGCTGATCCTTCGACAAGCTCAGGATGACTGACTTTGGAGCGATATCTAAGTAGAAACCGCCTTAAACCTTCTCACGCCGCAACGTCAGGATGTAAGTCCCCAGGCTCAGGCGATCGCCTTCCTTGATGTAACCGTCCTTGATCGGCGCGCCGTTGATGAAAGTCCCATTCGTCGATTCAAGATCTTTCACCAGCAGGCCGCGATCGGTCACCTCCAATAGACAGTGCCGGCGGGAAACCTGAAAGCTCTCGATATACAAATCGCAGGTCGCTTCGCGACCGACGACGTTCGCCACTTTGCGCACCCGCAGCTTGGAGGTCGGGGTCTCTTCCGGCACAAAGTAATATTGGAAATCGAGTTTCTTTTCCCGTTTCTCGTAAACGTCGATCTTGATCGTCTTGCCGAAGCGCGCTTCCGTCGTCTTGGTGCGCTGGGAGATGTATTCCTGGATGTTGATTTTGATGCTGGCCTTCGTCGGCTCGGCATCGGGAATCCAGCGATAGGCTGATTCCGGCATGCTTAAGGCGCGATCAAGGGCCTCCTCGCCGGTTCTTTCCCCGACCGTGGCGGAAATGACGGAACCATCGCGAACAAAAATGTGCACCGCCTCCTGAGTATTGAAGACCAATAGGCAGCCGTGCCCCTTCGCCTGCCCCAAACGCATAAAGGCCTCTTCGACCGAAAACAAAAGTTGGGGCGCACTCATAGGACAGAAACCGACAGGGCCTTTTAACGACCCTAGGTAAGCCCCATATCTTTGCAAAGGAAGTTTAGTTACGAAGAGTTAAATTTAAGCCCCTAAAAGGTTTCTGATAGATATTGCATTTTTTGTAAAACGAGACATCCTGCCTTTTGTCATGACCTCCCTGCTCACCGCCAAGATCCTTTTCTTCATCGCGATGTCCATGAATCCCCCCGGGACGCAGAGTGTTTTTGCCACCAGCAATTCGGAGAATTTTCTTTGGTCAGAGAGCGGGCAGTCGTCCTGGACCGTGGAGACCAAGGGCCTTCCGACCTGCGATTGGGAGCCGATGGGCACCACTGACGGCGGTCTCGGCGGTGCCGATGCCCAAGCCATTGCTCATCATGACTGGAAGCACAATACCTTCCTAAATCTCGAGAACGGCAACCGGGTCGAGAAGCAGGGTGACGCGGTTTTTTATATCATTTCTCCGGGTGCTCCGAACCAGAAGGTCTACACGATCCTTTATCCTGGCGCACACTCGCGCTACTAGAAGTTAGCCCGGCGGCGTTTCCGTTTGCCGAATTTTATTCGATGGTTGTCGCTTGACAGACTCTGCCAAGTTATTATACATATGAATATCAACTTAACGCCACGTTTCTTCCCTCTCGGCGTCATAAAATCTCCTAATAACTGTCGCCAAAAATCCTTTTTCATTGATCTCCCTAAACACAATAAGTAGTAGTTAGCAGCGCAACGTGCTACCTTATACGGTAGAGATGGACTACCGGATAGCCGCTGTCTTCCACCCTCTCAGTCCCCTCCCTCGCCATGAAATCGACTGCCCTGTCTCGCGCTCGTACCCGTCCTGAAGACCTCGCTTCCGAAACGCCGAGTAGTCCCTCCGCAGGGTCCAGCACGGCCGGGATTCACGCCGCCGCGGTAGTCGCAGGCGAGACTTCCCCATCCAAATTCAAGAAGAACGGGCTCGCCTTCTCGCCGGTTTTCTCCACTCCGGGCGTTCATCCCTATGACGAGATCGAATGGGATAACCGCACGGCGGAAATCACCGACGATTCAGGCAAGGCCATCTTCAAGCAGGAGAACGTGGAGGTGCCCAAAAGCTGGAGCGTCCTCGCGACCAAGATCGCCGTCTCGAAATATTTCTACGGCGACATCGCCCATGGCACCGACCCCGCGAAGAATGGCCGCGAGACCTCCATCCGCCAACTCGTCCATCGCGTCACCCGCACGATTACCGATTGGGGCGTGAAGGACGGTTACTTCAAGTCCAGCCAGGATGCGGATGTCTTCTATAACGAACTGACCTGGCTCTGCGTGAACCAGCATGGCGCCTTCAACTCGCCGGTCTGGTTCAACGTCGGGCTCTATCACCAGTACGGCGTCGGTAAGACCAGCGGCAAGGGCAATTATTTCTTCAACCGGCAGAGCGGCCAGACCGAGCGCGCCGCCACGCAGTATGAGTACCCGCAGGGCAGCGCCTGCTTCATCCAGGCGGTCGACGATAACATGGAGTCAATCATGGATCTCGCGCGTTCCGAGGCGATGCTCTTCAAGTTTGGTTCCGGCACCGGCTCCGATCTTTCCACCATCCGCTCCACGCGCGAGAAGATGAGCGGCGGCGGGCGTCCCAGCGGCCCCCTCTCCTTCCTCAAGGTCTACGACCAGATCGCCAATGTGGTGAAAAGCGGCGGCAAGACTCGCCGCGCGGCGAAGATGAACACGCTCAAAAACACCCATCCAGACATCGAAGAGTTCATCCTCGCGAAGCAAAAGGAGGAAAGAAAGGCGTGGGCGTTGATCGAGCAGGGTTACGACGGTTCCTATAATGGCGAGGCTTATGGCTCGATCATGTACCAGAACGAGAATCTTTCCGTTCGGGCCAGTGACGAATTCATGAATGCCGCGATCGAGGACCGGGAATTCTGGACCAAGACCGTGCGAGAAGGCACTCCGTGCGAGAAGAAGAATGCGAAGGATCTCCTCCGCAAAATTTCCGAGGGCACCTGGATCTGCGGCGATCCCGGCATGCAGTTCGACGACACCATCCATGGTTGGCACACCTGCAAGGGCACCGACCGGCAGCACTCGACCAATCCGTGCTCGGAGTATCTCTTCCTCAACAATACCGCCTGCAATCTCGCCTCGCTCAACCTAATGAAGTTCAAGCAGGCCGATGGCTCGTTTGACGTGGAGCGTTTCAAGGCCGCCGTACGCATCTTCATCACGGCGCAGGAAATTCTCGTCGATAACGCCAGTTATCCCACCGCGCCGATTGCGGAGAATTCCCACATCTTCCGCACGCTCGGCCTCGGCTACGCGAATCTCGGTTCGCTCATCATGAGCTATGGCCAGGGTTACGATTCCGACGAGGGCCGCGGTCTGGCCGGCGCCATCACCTCGCTGATGACCGGTCATGCCTACGAAGTCAGCGCGGAGATCGCCTCCGCGACCGGCCCGTTTCCCGGCTACCACGATTCCCGTTGCTCGGGCGTCGAAAAGCCGCTCGCGCCCGATAACGTCGCGCCCATGCAGGAAGTCATCGAGCGGCACCTCGCCGCCTGCGAGCAGATCGATTCCACCGCCTCCCCGACCATCCGCACGGCGGCGGTCAACGCGTGGAAGGGCGCTTTGGCCAAGGGCCGCCAGAATGGTTATCGCAACGCCCAGGTCACCGTATTGGCCCCGACCGGAACCATCGGTTTCCTCATGGATTGCGATACCACGGGAATCGAACCCGATATCGCGCTGGTGAAGTACAAGCTTCTCGCCGGTGGAGGCATGCTCAAGATCGTCAACCAGACGGTGCCCATCGCGCTGAAGAAGCTCGGTTACAGCGCACCTCAGGTTGAGGAGATCGTTGCCTACATCGACAAGAAGGACACCATCGAAGGCGCGCCTCACCTGAAAAAGGAGCATGTCTCCGTCTTCGATTGCGCGTTTCGTCCCGCCAACGGCGAGCGATCGCTGCATTATCGCGCCCATATCAAAATGATGGCCGCCGCCCAGCCCTTCCTTTCCGGCGCGATCTCGAAGACGGTTAACCTGCCCAACTCCGCCACGGTGGAGGATATCATGCAAACCTACATTGAGGCGTGGAAACTCGGCCTCAAGGCCGTGGCGATTTATCGGGATGGCTCCAAGCGTTCCGCTCCCCTCAATGTCAAAAAGAACAAGGACATGGGTGGCGTCGAGGAAAAGGCCGTTGCGGTCGCCCCCGCCCCGGCGGCCGAGGCCCGCCCCATTCGCCGCCGCATGAGCGATACCCGCGTCTCCATCACCCACAAATTCGACATCGCAGGCCACGAGGGTTATCTCACCGTCGGCCTTTTTGACGACGACCGCCAGCCCGGCGAGCTCTTCATCACCATGGCCAAGGAAGGCAGCACCATCGGCGGCCTGATGGACACCATCGGCACGCTCGTCTCGCTCTCCCTGCAATACGGCGTTCCCATCGAGGCGATGGTGAAGAAGTTCGCCCACTCGCGCTTTGAACCGAGCGGCTTCACCCGCAACCCGGACATCCAGATCGCCAAGTCGATTCCCGATTACATCTTCCGCTGGATGGGCAACCAGTTCATCCAGGGATATCGCGAGGCGAACAATCCCGGCAAGGGCCAGCAGGAACTTCCCATGCGGGAGATCGAGGAAATCGAAAAGAAAACGCTGAACAAAACGATCTCTGACCTGCCTGTAAACGAGGACTCCCCCACACTGCACCGCTCGAACAAAACCACCATCGAAACCGATGCCAGCGAATTGATCATCCGTTTCCGCGATGGACTAACTTGCCCGGAATGCGGCTCCTCGAAGATCAAGCACACCGGCTCCTGCGCCACCTGCCTGAACTGTGGCGCCAGCCTGGGTTGCAGCTAGTTTTTCGCCGGTAAAAGAAGAGGGTGGAGAGAACGAAGTGCGACAGCTACCGGCAGTGACCCGTGTGCCCTCTTCTTTGATTTGCCCTAGAGCGATTTCCAGTTAAATAGTCGCATTAAGATCTGTCATCCTGAGCTTGTCGAAGGATCAGTTCAGTTGCCTTTACCGAGGCAAAACTGATCCTTCGACAAGGGAAGAACAGCCGCCATCTCCTTTCCTAAGTTTCTATACTCTAACGACTTATTGCTTACATGGCAAGCGAATATTGGTAAATTTTTGTACAAAAAAGTAACCCTCTGCTATGCAGACGCGAGGAGCTTTGTTACGCAGTTCAGAGGAGCTACCCGTAACCAAGTCGTAAGCCCGTTCAACGTCATGCGTTCGGCAGGCATGGCTCTCGGTTGTGCCAACTCGACCGTGTCGGCGCGCCTGCCACGTAATGTACCGGGGCACCATGGTGGCGCGGAGTCTTATCTGGCTGGAGCCTCAAAAAAGCGATTCGTGACCAGGCAATAGAACCTTTAATTTGGTCTTGAGTGCCCGAGCTATCTTCACCAACTCTTCATCGGTGACACAGCGAATTCGGGTTTCAATTTTGGTGATGGTGTTTTCCGAGACATCCCATCCCAATGCGCCTACGCGGGCCGCAAGTTCGCCTTGGGTAAGCTCTTGAGCGAGACGGAGTGCCCGCACCTGTCGGCCAATGATGTTTTGTCTCGTCTTCATCTTCCAAAATCGGAAGTTGACCGTAGGCGAAAAATCCTGCTTACTTCTTCCGATTTCGGAAGCTTTAATGTGCTACGATATCGTCCATGACAAAAACCTCTCTGTCTGTCATTTTGGTTTTAGTCTTTGCCACGTTTCCAGCTTGGGCAGAAGATTGGACGGTAAACGGGAACACCTATCACAACGTCACCGTTACCAAGGTTGACTCTGATAAAGTCCACATCACGTATGATGGTGGAATCGGCAGCGTCAATATTGCTGATCTTCCTGCCGATCTACAGAAGCGATTCAACTACGATCCGGCCAAGGCGAAAGCGGCGGAACAGGCGGAAGCCGAGAGGCAGGCCGAATCGGATCAAGAACGCGCGTTGGCGGCAAAGAAGCAGGCCGCAAATGACGCCAAGCTTGAGCGCGACGACGCGATCAATAAAAGGGATGCTTTGTTGCGAGAAACGGCAAAGAAATTTCCCGTCGTGATTAAGCAAGTCTTGCCTGATGGCCTTCTTTGCGAAACGCAATCCATAGTTGACGTTTCGTCGTCAAATGTGGCCTCCTATGAAGGGACCGGAAAGCTGATTTTCGTTCAAACGCCTCCTGAAGGGATGGCTGAAGGAAATATGATTTCGGTTTTGGCCTATCAAGATGGGACTTACTCCTATACCGATACTCAAAACGCGACGAGAACAGTCGAAAAATGGGTGGGCTCCGTCAAGTCCATAAACTAGCTCGGTCTTTACGGGGATTGTCACCATGAGTTTTTTTAACGATCACCCTCAAATAATATGACCTTTCGATTTAGGCGAAGCCTTAATCTCTTTCCAGGAATTAAGCTAAATATCAATAAAGCATCTCCGTCGCTTACTGTTGGAGAACGGGGAGCGCATCTTACCATCGGCAAAAGAGGGGCGGCGGTCGGGGCAGGCATACCGGGATCAGGGATGTCTCTCAGGGAACGCCTCCCCTTAAAGCTTCATGAGGTGGCAACCCAAAAGCCTAGATTTTGGGAGTTTATCCTATTGCAGCGCGGCCTTTCGATAATACTGGAGAATGCCAATCCGGTCTGGCTAGAAGCTAAAGAAGCTGGAATGGACCCCGCTTCTTTCTGCTTTTGGATCACGAATCGCATCGAGCAACTCGAAACAGACGCGGAAAAACTGAAACAATATCTTACTACTGATTTATCCGAGGCTCTCGGGCCACCAGGACAGCAAGGGAGTGAAGAAAAACTTTGCGCGGTACTCGAATCTGTTGCGCAGCTAACGGAGGAATTAATTGGTTGGGAGCATGAGGTGAAATCTTTTTCATCGCATCCCTTGTATGGAGATTTAGCTAACGCTCTGTCCGGCTTTTCAAAGCCACTTCTTGATGCAATAACCGAATTAGAGCAAAAGTTAGATAGTCAAATTCCCGGCTTGCAGAAGGGTGGAAACCTCGATTTGACCTTCACCGTACAAGCACCTGATGGCTCCGACGAACTACAAGAGAAACTAAAGGCTTTTTCGCAACACTCATGGGCAGATTGGAAAAAGGAAAATTCCTTGGCCTTTAAAATAGCACGCGGTGACACCCAACTTGGGCTGTTTAGCTCAACAACTATTCATGAAAATCTATTGGCAGGGATATTCCTCCCTGACGACTGGTTTTGGTCGGAATCGTTAAACGACTGGAAGGCCTTGAATGAGTTTGACGACAGATGAGAGCCGCGATGATTTAAGCCAACGCGAATGGAGATATTTCATGGATTTTCCGGAAGTCTTCAATTTGATCGACTTTGGAAAATCGAAGGCGAGACGATGCCCACACCACCTCATTTCGGCAAGAAAGTTTACTTAACCTTTCAGGGCCAGATTGTTGTCAACCGTGCGTCAAAACGGTCGGCATCTTTAAAACCGCTCAGGCACAGCCTTTGCTATGTTCCGGGCTTGCGAAGACGGAGACGATGAGGCAGAACTGCCCCCGTCTTTCATCAGCAGCAGCAGCAACACCTCGAGGAGAACATGCGTCGTACTAAAATCATTGCCACCCTGGGCCCGGCCACATCCAGCTCGCCCGCCTTGGAAACCCTTATCGGCATGGGGGTGAACGTCTTTCGTTTCAACATGTCCCACGCGCCCCATGACTGGGTGCGCGCCACGGCGAAATCAATCCGTGAAATCTCCGATAAGCTCCAGCAGGAAGTAGCGTTGCTGCTCGACACCCAGGGACCCGCCATTCGCACTGGCGTGGTGGAAAAGACGATCGACCTCCAGATCGGCGATCTCGTCAGCTTCACGGTCAAGGGCCAGAAAGGCACCGAGCCGATCACGGTTGATGTGAATTATCCACAGTTGGTCGATGACATCGAGGTGGGCCGGATTGTCATCGTCGACAACGGCAATCTCCGCATGCAGGCCATCGAAAAGCGCGGACCAAATGAGCTCATTTGCCGGGCCCTGAACGCCGGGCCGATGGGCAGCCGCCGACACATCAATCTCCCCGGCGTGAAGGTGAACCTGCCCGCCTTGACCGAGAAGGACTATCTCGATATCGAGCTCGCCTTCGAATGCAACATGGATTTCATCGCCATGTCGTTCGTCCGCGAAGCCGCCGACATCGAACTCCTGCGCGGCCTGCTCAAGCAGCGCAACAGCCCCGTCCGCATCGTGGCCAAGATCGAGGACCAATTGGCCGTGCGCAACCTCGAGGAGATCATCGCCGCCTGCGACGGCCTTATGGTTGCGCGTGGCGATCTCGGCATCGAGGTGCCCTACGAGGAATTGCCGATCATCCAACGTCGCGCGGTGAATCTCTGCCTCGCGGCGGTCAAGCCGGTCATCGTGGCCACGCATCTGCTCGAGAGCATGATCACGAACCCGTCGCCCACGCGCGCGGAAATCACCGACATCGCCAACGCCGTCTTCGAACACGCCGACGCCATCATGCTCTCCGGCGAAACCACGACCGGCAAATATCCGATGGAGTGCGTCGAGATCATGGACCGCATCGCGGGCCGGATCGAACAGGGCAACACCGTGGCCCAGTATGTCAACCCCGTCATCTTCAAGAGCGCCGGGCAACGGATGAACGCGGCCGCCGTCTATCTCGCGAACGAGACCCGCAGCGCCGGCATCTGCGTCTTCACCCACTCGGGCAAAACGGCGCGTTTCATTGCCGGGCTCAGGCCGCAAGCGGCGCCCGTCTTCGCCTTCACGCCCAACCTGGACGTGGCCCGCAGCCTCTCGCTTCACTTCGGGGTGAAGGCCCACGTGATCGAGTTCAGCAACGATCCCAACGACACGCTGCTTCGCATGATGACCAAGCTCCAGGAGCATCGTTATGTCCTGCCGGGCGACTCCATCGTAGTCGTCTCCGACCTCGTGGTGGGAAAAGAAGTCTTGCACGCCATCCACGTCCACACGCTTAAATAGGCGTGTGAGCATCTTTGCAGGGAAATCCGCGCTGGTGACAGGGGCCTCTGCCGGGCTCGGGGAGGAGTTTGCCCTGCAACTCGCGGACCTTGGCGTCACGCATCTCGTGCTGGTGGCCCGGCGGGGAGAACGCCTGCAGGATCTTCGCGGCGTCCTTGTGGCGGCTCATCCGGAGCTTCGCGTCGATACGCTTCCCGCCGATCTTGGCAACGAGGAAGCGGTCACGAGTCTGATCCGCGAATGGGACCAAGTCGGCTTCATCCCTGATATTCTGATCAACAACGCCGGCTTCGGCGATCTCGGCACGCTCGAAACGAGCGAGCCCGCCAAGATCGAAGCCATGCTCGCCGTGAACATCGTCGCTCTCACCCGCCTCACCCATTGGGCCGTGCCGGGCATGCTGAAAAAGCGGGTCGGCTGGATCTGCAATGTCGGTTCCACGGCCGGCATGATTCCCCTTCCCTCCTTCGCCGTTTACGGTGCGACAAAGGCCTATGTGAATAGCTTCTCCGAGGCGTTGCGCGCGGAACTGCATGGCTCCGGCGTCTCCGTCCTCGCGCTTTGCCCGGGCCCGGTCGAAACCGAATTCGGCCAGGTCGCCTCCCGCCCCACGGGCTCGCGTCAGTTCGCGCCTCCCGCTTTTCTTTGCGTCTCGAAAGAGAAAGTCGTCCGCGGCACGTTGGAGGCCTTGGCGAGCGGCCAGGGTCGATACATCCCGGGCCTTCCCGTCCGCCTAGCGATGTTGACGGCGGAGAGCACGCCGCGCTGGCTGCTGCGCTTTGTTTATAACCTGACGAGCGGCTCCTTTCGGCGCGAACGGGCCGCCCGATCCCTATGAATTCCTTCCCCCGTCTCGCCGTCCTTGGCTCCGGCAAGGGCAGTAATTTCGTCGCGCTCCAGGAAGCGATCGCGGCGGGCCGCCTCGAAGCCCGGATCGTGCTCGTCGTCAGTGATCTTCCCGATGCCACGATTCTTGCCCGAGCCCGGACCATGAACCTGCCCGTCGCCACGCTGCCTCCCTCCCCCTTTCGCACCAAGCTCAGTCCGGAAGGCGAATTGGCCCTCGTGGAATTGCTCCGGAAAAACGAAGTGGAATGGGTGGTCCTCGCCGGATATATGCGCGTGGTGAAGGAACCGCTGCTTAGTGCTTTTCCCAATCGGGTCATCAATATTCACCCCTCCCTTTTGCCCGCCTTCAAAGGCCTGCGCGCCTGGGAGCAGGCGATTGCCGCCGGTGTGAAGGAAACCGGCTGCACGGTCCACTACGTCAACCAGGACATCGACGCCGGAGAAATCATCGCCCAACGGCGGGTGCCCGTCCTGCCCGATGACACGCCGGAAACCCTGCATGCCCGCATCCAGATAGCGGAGCATGAGCTTTTCCCCGAGGCGCTCGCGAAGGCCTTTCGGGCGGCCTCCTAGAGCGATTTCCAGTTAAATAGTCGCAGTAAAAGAACCCCGGAGCAAACATCCCGAGGTAGCCGTCG
>JAMFSY010000005.1 GCA_026225555.1 Methylacidiphilales bacterium | reverse complement strand
GAAGGGCAGGGGCTCTTTGTCGTCCTGCAAGGCCGGGTCAAAATCACCCGGCTTGATTTCGTGCCGGAAACGCTGCTCGAATTTGGTCCCGGCTCCTTTTTTGGCGAAGTTGCGCTGCTCGATCAAAGTGTCCGCACCGCCCAGGCCCGCGCCATTGAGGATACGCTGATCGTTGCGCTTTTTCGCGCCGAGTTTTACTCGCTTCTCCAGACGCATTCCGCCATTGCCTCCCGCATTTCTTTTCAACTGGCGCGCGTGCTTGCGACCCGGTTGCGCCAGGCCGTGCTCAACACCGGCCAGCACCACCACCACTAACCGCCCATGCACCGCACCCTGGCCTCCGGCCCCATCGTGTGGGTGGGCATCATCGTCACCACGTGTTTGCTGCTGGTGATTTTCCAGAGCCTGCTCTGGATGGTCCTGCCCATTTTCCTGGCCGTCGTCTTTTACTTTATCCTGTCCCCGTGGGTGAATTTGGGGATCTCCCATGGCCTGACCCGCTCGCAGGCGGTGTTTTTGGTCACGGTCCTGCTGACCGTTTTTCTGATCGGTGCGGGCCTGATCCTGGAGCCCAAGGTTGCCCAGGCAGTGCGTGGCCTGCGCAATGGGGCGGCCGAGACTTATATCAAGGACGCCTCCGATCTCGTCGCGAAGGCGCAGACGACTCTCTCGGAATATTTCCCCTTTCTTCATCCCCCCGCGCCCAAGGTGCAACCCAGTCTGGGCATCATCACCGGCAACGGCGTGGACGCGCCCGATGATACGCTGAAAACCAATATCGCCATCTGGAGTGACAAGAATTCCGGCGGTATTGCCCTGGAATTAGCCCACTGGATTCCCTCGCTCCTGCTCGTGCCTTATCTCACCTTCTGGTTCCTCCTCGACGGTCCACGCTTCAAGCGGTTTCTCGTTCAGGCCATCCCGAACGCTTTCTTTGAAAAGACGCTCTATCTCTTTTATCGCGTCGAGGACCAGGTCCGCTCCTATTTTCGCGGCGTGCTTTTGCTTACCGCGCTGGATGGACTCTGCCTCGGCATTGGCCTTTGGTTTCTCGGACTGAACGCGCCCTTCTTTCTGGCCGCCATCGCCGCGATCATCGCGTGGCTTCCCTATCTGGGTTCCATCGGCGGCTGCCTCCTGGTCGTGGTGGTGGCCCACCACGATTTCCCCACGAGCCCATGGCTGCCTTACGAGGCCATCGGCCTTTTTATCATGGTGCGCCTTTGTGATGACTTCATTTTCCTGCCGCTAACGGTGGGCCGCAGTCTTCGCATGCATCCGCTCGTCACGGTCCTGATGATTCTCCTCGGTGGCGCTGTTGCGGGCGTGGCCGGGTTGCTTCTCGTCATGCCCGTGCTTGGCGTGGTCATGGTCGTGGGCCAGATCATGGGCGAACTCCTCACCGATGAACGCGTTCTCGCCCGCCACCGCCATGCGCGCGAGTTGCGACGGCTCCGCGCGAAGGCCGACCTCTAAAAGACAGGAAAGGTCTCCTCCCACTCTGATAAAAAATGTGCGCCTCGCGCCTCGATGCGTTAACGTAGGTGCTCTCATGGACAAAGCGCAGGTCTCCGACATCCTGGAAGAAATCGCGGTTCTTCTTGAACTCAAAGGCGAGAATCCCTTCAAGGCGCTCGCCTATACCAAGGCCGCGCGCGCCCTCGACAACTTCGACGGCGACCTCGCGCGACTGGTCGCCGAAGACCGTCTCGCTGAGCTTCCCGGCCTGGGCGATGCCCTGCGCCTTAAGATCACCACGCTCGTGAATACGGGCCGCCTCGAGTATTATGAGACCCTTCGCTCCTCCGTGCCGGAGGGGCTGCTCGCCCTGCTCGACATTCCCGCGCTCGGCCCCAAAAAAATCAAGGCGCTCCACGAAAAACTCGGAATTACCAACATCGTCGAGCTCGAGGCCGCCTGCCGCGAACAGAAGGTGCGCGGCCTCGCCGGTTTCGGCGCCAAGACGGAGGAGAAGATCATCGCCGGCATCGAGCAGACCCGCAGTTACTCCGCGCTCTTTCGCTACGCGGAAGTCTGGGCCCAGGCGGAGGAAATTCGCGAGGCCCTGCGCGATCACGAAGCCGTTATCCAGGTGGCGCTGGCGGGCAGCATGCGACGCGGCAAGGAGGTCATCAAGGACATCGACTTCGTGGTCTCTTCGCGCGACCCCGCCGAGGTCATGGACTATTTCATCTCGTTTCCTGGTGTGCAGAAGGTGACCAATCACGGCACCACCAAATCGAGCGTCCTTTTCGAGAACGGGCTTACCGCGGACCTCCGCGTCGTCAGCGACCTGGAATTTCCCTACGCCTTGCACCATTTCACCGGCAGCAAGGAGCACAACGTTGCCATGCGCCAGCGCGCGATCGCCCAAGGCAAAAAATTGAGCGAGTGGGGCCTCTTCGAAATCATTCCCGGCAAGAAAAAGGGCGAGGAAAAAGAAGAGGGCAAGCTCGTTCCCTGTCGCACGGAGGAGGAACTTTTCGCCGCGCTGGGTCTTCAGGACATTCCGCCTGAGCTTCGCGAGGACCTCGGCGAGATCGATGCCGCCGAGAAGCGCGAAATTCCCCGGCTACTCGAGTGGACCCAGCTTCGCGGCACCTTCCACTGCCACACGAATTGGAGCGACGGTCGCAACACGCTGGCGGAAATGGCCGGCGAAGCGCGCGAACTCGGCCTCGATTATCTCGGCATCGCGGACCACTCGAAATCCTCCGTCCAGGCCAACGGTCTCAACGAGGACCGTCTCGGCGAGCAGATCGAAATGATCGCCAAGCTCAATACTCAGGTGGATGACTTTCACGTTTTCGCGGGCAGCGAGGTCGATATCCTCAAGGACGGCCGACTCGATTTCTCCGACGATATTCTGGCCCGGCTCGATTATGTGGTCGCCTCCGTCCACAACGTCATGAATCAAAGCGAGGAGGAGATGACCGCCCGCGTGCTCCGCGCGATGGAAAACGAATATGTCACGATGCTCGGTCACGCCACCGGGCGCCTTCTGCTCCAGCGGGAACCAAGCAAGATCAACCTCGAGAAAATCATTGATGGCGCGGCCCGCACGGGCACGTGGATCGAGCTCAATTGCAGCAGCTACCGCATGGATCTCGACTGGCGCTGGTGGCATCGCGCCAGGGACAAGGGCGTGAAGTGCGTCATCAATCCCGATGCCCACCGCATCTCCCAGTTCGCCATGTTGCGCCACGGCGTCACCATGGCGCGCAAGGGCTGGCTGCGGCGTCAGGACGTCATGAATACGCTCTCGCTCGAAGACATCCGCACGGCGCTGGCGCGCTAATTCGTCTGGTAACTTCGCCGCGCGAAAAGCAATCGCGTCAACGTCACCGCCCGATCGGTCCAGGTATGGACGCCCGCCCACGCCCGCGCCGTCTCTCCCTGCACGGCGTTGGATTGAAAATCCCGCATCGCCTCCGCCCATGCTTCCCGGGTCGGTTCGTGCACCCGGGCACACCAGGAACCCACATCCAGGCTCTCCAGCGAAGGCAGCGCCGTGCTCAGCACCGGCAATCCACAACGCGCGTAATCGAAAAGTTTCATCGGGCAGGAATAGCGTCCCGAAGGCGTCTCCGGTTGGGTGGAAATGACGCCCGCCCGCGCGCCGGCGAGAGCCAGGGGCAATTCCGCCAGCGCGACTCGTGGCTGCCACGTCACGTGGTCCACCTGGATCTTCTCCCGCAGCCGATGCCATTCCGCCTCCGAGCCGCCGACGATCTTCAGTGGAGTTCCCGCATCCCGGCTCGCGTCGATCACGAGATCGAGGCCCTTCCAATCGGCGATCGATCCGGCGTAGACCAGCGGCCCATCCTCGACGGCCACGCTTTCATTCAAGGGCGGTAATCCGGCGTTGGGCACGATGGCAAAATCGTTGGGCAATCCATAACGGTCGCGTAGGGCAGAGGCGAGGGCGTGGCTGGTTGCCACGCGCCAGGTCGCGGTGGTCAAGGCCCGCTTTTCCATTTCGTTCAGGCGATGGTCGCGATCGGCGTCCTGCTGTGGTGTTTCCGCGAAGACTTCATGCGCCTCATAAAGATACGGCAGCCCGCGATCAGCCAGCATCGACGCCGCCTTGAGGTGGATCACGTAGGCGGCGTCGAAGGTTTGCTGACGCCGCAGCCAGAGGTTGAAATGGTAATTAAAAATCCCCGCGCTTCGAATCGGGCCCAGCGATCGGGACAGCGTCACCAATTGCAGTCCCGGCTCCTCCGCACGGCCCGCGATGTCCTTCAGGTGGGCCTGCAATTCGCGCTTCCCGCCCGCCGTGGCCAGCGTGACGCTTGCGCCGGTCTGGGCCAGGGCCACGCAAGTCGAGAGGGTGTGTACTTCGCGGGCGCGCTTTCCGGTCCATTCCTCCGGGTAGAGATAGAGCAGTCGCATGGTTTTTTGTAGCGGCAGTCTGAAGGCCGTCGTTCTTTATTTTTCTTCGGCCGAACTCATGCTGGCCAACGGACCCCCGATGATTCGGGTGGGGGAACTCTTCTTTTCCACCAATTCCAGGATGCGTCGCGCCACTTTTTCCGCGGAGAAATCCTCGCGCATGCGCGCATGCCGCGCCGCTCGATCCGTCCACACCGGATCATGGCGCCGGTCGTGAAATTTCTTGAGCAGCCCTACCAGCGCTCCCACTTCCCGCGCCGGATAGGTTTCGGCATCCGCCTCGGTCAGAAATCCTGCCAGCCCCACCCGTCCCGAAAGCGCCAGGGGCAGGCCCACGCACGCCGCCTCCAGGGCGCTGATGGAAAAGGCCTCCACGCCGACCGAGGGCAGCACATAGACATCGCCCGAGCGCAACAGATCGCGCAGCGCCGGGGCATCGAGCAGCCCGCAAAGAGTCGCCTGTCCGCCCAGGTTCAACTCGGAGATTTTCGCCTGCAGGGCCGCGCGTTCCGGACCATCCCCGGCCAGCATCAAGCGCGCTGCGATCCCGTGTTCGTCCCGCAATCGCGCCACGGCTTCAATCAAATTGACGAAGGCCTTCCAGCCGACCAGCCGTCCGCTCGAAACGATATGCCATTCCTCATTCGCGGGCTTGGCTTCGCCCGGCGTAAAATAATCGACGTCAACCGGGTTGGGAATCAGCACCGGCTTCCGCCGCTTCACATGCGCCTCGGCGGCATTGGCCGTCGGACGACTGACCGCAAACGCCGCATCGACCGCTGGATAAAAGCGCGTGTCTCCTGCAAAAAAATCGGTGCCGTGAAACCCCATGATCACTTTCAACTCGGGTCGCGACCGTTTCCACCACCACGCCACCGGCCAGTCGAACGGTTTCGCCAACAGGACGAGATCGCAGCGCTGCCGCTTCCATGCCTTGCGGGAACTCCACGCAAAATGAAGGCGCTGGATCAATCGCTGAAACCGAGTGCCGATATCGGGAATCGATTTTGTCTCCCAATAAGGATGCAGCTCAAGCGTGATGGTCGTGGTGCGATGCCTCCGGCCCGCTTTCGGCTTGCCGCCGAAAAGCACCACCTCGTGCCCGAGTCGTTGCAACGCCTCGCCGACGGTGAAGGAGAACGTTTCGATCCCGCCCACCTCAGGTGAGCCGGGTAAATCAAACGTCGCATTAGGTAGAAAAATCCCGATCTTCACCGTCGCGCTAACCTATCCCGTCCGGCGGACGGCGGCAATTCTTTCAAGCAGATGGGGACACGCCCGCTTGGAGCAGAGCCTTCACTTCGCTCCAAACCTGCTCAAAAGAGATCGTCCGAATATCGTCGCCCAACTTCGCGGTCTGAATCGCCCGGTGGAAGTGGGGATCGGCTTGATGGGGTCCGCAAGCCTCCATGGATGAGCCGCGATCGGTTGGCGCGAAGAGCGTGACGGTCGGGCAACCCACCGCGAGGGCAAGATGGTAAGGCCCCGTATCGCCCGAGAGGAAAGCCAGGGCTCCTGCCTGTTCTTTCGCGAGCATCGGCAGCGACCACTTTCCGGCCACAATCTGCGCTGGCGATTTCATCTTCCCCGCGATTTCCTCCGCGAGCGATGATTCGCGTCGGTCTCCGGTCAGAACAATTTCGGCGCCAAAAGTCTCCGCGACGGAGTCTCCCAGTCGAGCCCAATTCTCCACTGGCCAGCGTTTGATCTCCCGTGATGCGCCGGGATGAATCAGAACATCTCCCCCGCGTTTCTGCTCCCGCTTAAACCGGGGCAATTCCAGTCGATGGGTCGTTGCCGCCAATCCCAGCGCCTCCGCCATCGCCAGATTATTTTCGATGGCGTGGCCGGTGGCGTACTCCGCCGTCCCCGGCTGGCGCAGCATCGAGGCATTGGCGATCCACTTGGGATAGCGCGTCCAGCGCGTGCGATACCGCAAAAATCCGCGCACCCCGCCGTGCCACAAGTAGGGAATCAAATCCGGCTCGGTCAGGTTCGCGAGCAGCGCGATCCGGTGTGGATCAGACTGCAACTCCGCGCGCAGGTTCTCCCAGCGATACTTTCCCCGCACGGAAAAAACGCGATGCACGCGCGGGTCATTCTGATAGAGATCCACGTAAGGCTTGCGGACCAAAAGCGAGATGCGGTCCCAACCCAGATACTCCGAAAGCGTCTCGACCAGGGGCGTGGTCAGCAGCGAATCCCCCAGCGCCGTGGTGGCCACGACCAGCACTTTTTCATGGCGGCCCAACGCCGCGCGCGTCTCCTCTAGCGACCAGGTCCGCATCAGCCCGAGCGCGTGCGCTGCATGATGAAACGTGTTCCAGGCTGGATCGAGGCCGGGAAAGTTCATGGGTTCCATACCTCCCGCAGCGCGGAGAAGGCCTGCTCCGCCGTGATCTCCGCCATGTCCGCATCGGCGGGCGTGTGGTAATTCGCGGGACACGGCAACTGCACCACGCGATGACGGTCTCCGTAGCCATAAGGCCCGACACGGCTCACCGGATTATTGCAGTGGATCAACGCGACGACACGAGTGCCAACAGCGAACCCGAGATGCATGATTCCCGTGTCGGTGGAGACGAGCGCCCGCGCGCTGGCGAGGAGCGCCGCCGATTCCGCGAGGGAAAATTGACCGACAACATCGTGAAAAGGTTTCGCTTCTCCGGGAAAAAGATGGATGAGCTGGTTGCGCCGCTCCTCCTGGTCCTTGCCTCCTAGGACAAAGATGTCCGCGTCCAGATCCCGGGCTGCGAGTCCCAGTAATTCCGCATAGCGTTGTACCGGCCAGTCGCGCCAGGAAGCCCGCCGCCCGCCGCCAAGCTGGAGGACGAGGCGTGGCCGGCTCGAAGTCATTCCGAGTCCGCGTAATTTCTCCTCCAGTCTCGTGCGCTCATTCTCATGCACGGCATAAACCAGATGCGGTTCGGGCGTATCCGCGCCGACATAACGCGCGAGGCGCAACGTCTGCTCCACGCCGTGGGTTTCATCCCAATCCGGCTGCTCGACGTGGTGCCCGCAAAGCCAGTCCAGCCGCGTCATGTTCGGCACGCTCACCGTCACATCGGGATCGATGAGGTAGCTCAGGCAGCGGGGTTCGGGATCGTTTCCGCGCAATTGCAGGATCGCATCCCACGGCCCCGCCGTGCGCAATTCACGTTGCAGTCGCCAGAATGCCAGCGGCCCCTTGTGGAAAAGAAAGACCTGATGGACATGCGGATTGTGCTCAAGCAACAACCGCCGACGGCGATGCACCACCGCCGCCAGATGCGCTTGCGGAAATGTTTCCCGCAAGGCCTTGAAGACCACCGAGTCGGTCAATGTATCGCCGATTCCCGCGCAGGTGAAAACCAGGATGCGAGAGTCGATCCCGAGCCGCAGCGGCTTCTTCACGGGCGGACGCCGCCGCGCGAGCGCGCGAAAGATCCGCTCGTAAGTGAGGGCCGAAAGACGGCTGGGAAGCGAAGCCATGAGGTGAAAGGTTTATCGCAAAAA
This sequence comes from Methylacidiphilales bacterium, assembly GCA_026225555.1. Lineage (GTDB taxonomy): Bacteria > Verrucomicrobiota > Verrucomicrobiia > Methylacidiphilales > UBA1321 > JABDGH01. Next base: position 3,537 of record JAMFSY010000005.1, on the reverse strand, counting down.
TACGGCGCGAAACCCTAGAAATATCGGGGCCTCGGGACTCCGGCGAGCAGGGGCTCCAGAGCGGTCCAAACCTGCTCGATGGGCAGGCTTGCCTCCTCCGGTTTGGGCAGAACGAAGATGTGATTCTTTCCCCGGGACCGCCATTTGTGAAAAGGCCCCTCCGACCAGAGAACGAGCGCGGGTGTGCCGGTCGCGGCGGCCAGATGGGCCGCGCCACCCTCGGGTGTCACCAGCACCACGGCGCGTTCCATCAGCGCGGCGAGTTCCAGGGGGCCGGAAGTGGCGACGGCCGCCACGCGATCCGCTGGGCAACGCAACGCGAGTTCGCGGGCCTTCTCCTGGTCGGCGGGCGCGGAGACCCATCCAATCGCCCATTCGGTGCCCGCGAGGATGCGCCCGGCCAATGCCATAAAGTCGTCCAGGCTGAACTTCACTTGCACCGTGCTGCTAATATTGATGAGCACGAAGCGGCGTGCCTGCGCGAAGGGCGGGGCGGTGAGCACCGTCTGGGCGAAGGCCTTGGCCTCTGCGGGAACGTCGAGAGCCAGCCTCACGGTGTGACCGGTGATTTCCACCACTCCAAGGGGTTCCAAGAGTCGGAGCAGCGTCTCGATTTGATGCTCCTGCCAATCGTCGGGCGGCGCGACGGGATGGGTATAATAAAGGGAGGGCTTCCGCTTGGACTTCTCGAACCCAATGCGAATCGCGCCGTGGGTCAGGCAGGCCAAAGCTGCCAGCCGCCGATCGAATCCGCCCTTCGCGGCGATGACCCAATCGAAGCCCTGGAGCCGCTTCGCATTTTTCAAGACGCCGAGCCAGCGATTGCCGACCATCTCCAGCACGATCACGTCGTTGACCGCCTGACAGGCGCGGGCAATGGGCTCGCCCGTCGGGTCGCAGGCCACGGTGAGAAGGGCCTTCGGATAATGCCGACGCAGCGCATAGAGGAGCGGTAGCGTGCAGATCATGTCCCCGAGGCGGTTGCGGCGAATGACGAGAATGCGGGGCTGAGGTGAATTCCGTTGCGGCTCGTAGCCATCCTTCTGCCGCACGAACCATCCGGCGACGGTGAGAAACAGGCGCGTGAGATTCATGGCGAAACGCGCGCTCCGGTTTTCGATGCGAAGAAGAGTTCGTTCAGGGCAGTCTTGGCCTCGGCGGGAGTGATGGCGGCGAGGCAGGCGCGGACCTGGCTCCAGTCGCAGGCGCGGTGGCGGGTTTGGTTACAGGCGCAGGGATGGGAAAGTACACACCGCCGGGATGTCCATGGCGCCCATCCCTTCTGGTCGGTCGGGCCGAAGAGGGCGATGACCGGCACGCCCACCGCCGCGGCCATGTGCATCGGCGCGGTATCGACGCCGAAGTAGCCGTCCGATTCCGCGGAAAGGGCGGCGATCTGCGTGAGCGAAAGGTTGCCGTCGTAGAAAAGGGGCTGGGTGCGGCAAAGGCGCACGATCTCCTGCGCCCGGCTTCGTTCACGCGGCACGGGGCCGGTCGTCACCACCACGCGGGCTCCTCGCTCGGTCTGGAGCCAGTCGATGACCTCGGCCATGGCCTCGCTGCGCCAGCATTTCCACAGCCAGCGCGCAACGGGATGGATGTGAATGATGGGCGCTGGTCGCAACGGCGCGAATTCTTTTTGCGCCCATGCCCGTAGGTCGTCGGGCACGACGAGGCAGAGCGGGCCGGGCTCGGGTGTGCGCAACTTCAGGCCCGCTTTTTCCAGGAGATAAAAATGTTTTTCCACCTCGTGCATCGGCGGTGGCGAGGAGGGGGCCGGAAGGTTATAGATCAATCGGCGCGGATCATACTTGCCGATGGAATAATGGGGCGCGCCGAGCCGGTAACGCGCGCCGCAGAAGTAGGCCGACCAGGCCGCGCGATCTCCATCCGTGAAGCCGATGGTCAGGTCGAATCGGCGGCGGCGCAGTTCGCGCAGGAAGCCGAGCTCGTAGCGCAGGCGGCGGTAAATTCCCGAGCGGCTCTTGCCCTCGTGCCGGCGATAGACGAGCACTTCATCGACGTGCGGGTTGTGGGCCAGCATCGCTTCGGTGCCCGAATTGACCACCACGGTGATTCGCGCGCCGGGAAATGTTTCCCGCAATGCGCGCAGGGCAGGCGTGATCATCAGCACGTCGCCGATGTTCCTCATCTTGAAAACCGCGAGGCTCCGGATGTTTTGCAATTCCATTGTGGGGGGAGAACCGGCATCGTAACCGCTTCGATCTATGAGGCAATGGCGTATTCTTCACACAGAATCCTCGCTCGGCTGGGGCGGGCAGGAGGTCCGGGTCTTTGCCGAGCTCCTCTGGATGCGCGCGCAAGGGCATTGGGTTGCGCTGGCCGCTCATCCACGCAGCACCATCGCCCGGCACGCGCGGGAGGCGAAAATTCCCTTCTATCCATTGCGCACGCACAAGGCGCTGCTGCCGCTGGAGATTCCACGATTGAGCCTCTGGCTACGGCGCAATCGCGTCGAGGTGGTCAATACCCACAGCTCCAACGACGGCTGGCTGGCGGGACTGGCCGCGCGCCTGACGCCGGGAGTGATCCTGATTCGTTCGCGGCACATCGAGGTTGATTACCCGAACCGTTTTCTCAGCGGGCTGGCCTTTCGCGCGCTGCCGCATCATGTCCTAACGACCAGCCAGCGCATCGCGGACAGGCTTGTGCAGGAGCTGCAGGTGCCGGCGTCACGCGTGACGTGCATTTCCACGGGCGTCGATTTGCAGCGTTTCCAAGTGGAGGGAGCGGGAACTTTGCGTCGGGAATTAGGCCTCGGCCCGGAGGTCGCGCTGGTGGGGATGATCTCGGTGCTGCGGAGTTGGAAGGGACATGCGACTTTTCTCGATGCCGCTGACCAAGTGCTGGAAGTGCATGGAAAGCCTGTTCACTTTATCATCGCGGGAGACGGTCCCGGACGTGAGGAACTAACGCAGAAGATCGCGCAGGCACCCTGGCTCGGGAAGGTCACGCTGCTGGGGCACCGAACCGATGTGCCGAATGTTCTGGCGGGACTCGATGTGCTCGTCCTGCCTTCGTTCGCGCATGAGGGCATTCCGCAAATTATCCTTCAAGCCCAGGCCATGGCGCGGGCGGTGATCGGAACAACGGTCGGCGGCATTCCGGAAGTGATCGAGGACGGCGTAACCGGCTTACTGATTCCGCCGCGCGAACCGGGCGTTCTCGCGGAGAAGATAAGGATGTTACTGGAGAACGACGATCTGCGGCAACGTCTGGGTCAGGCTGCCCGCGAGGGCATTAAAAAGAATCACAGCCTTGACGCGATGGGCGAGCGTTTGTTGAGGTTGTACGAAAGGTTAAGCTAGAGCGATTTTCACTGAGATAGTCGCTCCAAAGGCAGTCATCCTGAGCTTGTCGAAGGATCAGTTCTGGCTCGTTAAAGGCAATGGGCTTCCCCCGATTTGACGGACAGTGGGGGAAAGGTAGAACAGGAAAAATGACGGAAAAGACAGAACGCAAATCGAACGTGGCCAAGCGGTACACGGAACAATTCAAGCGGGACGCGGTGGAACT
>JAMFSY010000067.1 GCA_026225555.1 Methylacidiphilales bacterium | reverse complement strand
TCATGGAGGGCGATGTCGAAGTGATCAAGCATGCTCGAAGCTCGTTTCCCGTCCTGCTCGCGCGGTTGCACCAGGGGACTTTTTTCGGCGAGATGTGCGTGGTCGATCCGGTGCCCCGCGCCGCGACGGTGCGGACGATGACGCCGGTCACCGCGATTGAGATCAAGGCGGCCACGCTTCATCATCTTTTCCAGAAATTACCCGATCAGTACGCCATCGTGATCCTCAATCTGGCGCGCGACATGGCTCGGCGACTGCGCACGCTTGACGAGGCTTTTGCAGGCCGGGCCTCGTAAGCCTCGCCAACTTCCCCCGGAAGACCTAATGGATTGAGGCGCATGCCCTCGCGCCGCGCGCCACTTTTCTCGGTCAGCCTGGCCTTGGCACTCGGCTGTTTGCTGGGGCTGGATGGGTGGATTTCGTTGCGGGTGGCGCTTATGGTCTTTGCGCTGGCCGGGCTGATTTGGGTCTGCCTGGCGCGACGCGAACCCTTCGCCCTCGCCGCCTTTTTTCCGCTCATTGCCAGCGCGGGGCTGGTCCACACCCTCGTGCTGGCCTCGTCCATCGCTCCGCAGGATCTCCGCCGCCTGCCGGATGATAAAACGCTCCCGACCACCCAATGGCGGGGTACGATCATCGAGGAACCGGTCGCGCAGCTTTCCCCTCACGCCGCGCGGCGCGGACTGGACCGCACCGCATTCCTTCTGCGCATCGAGGCGTGGCGCCCGACCGGCGGCCGCTTTTTCAATGCCGCAATCGATACGCCCTGGCAACCCGCGCAAGGCGATGTCCGCTGCACCCTGATGGGACCCGCGCAGGAGATGCGTTGCGGGGATCGTCTGGAAGCGGCAATGGCCCTCGTGCCGGTTCCCACGCCGCTTTGCCCCGGTGCCTTGGATGACCGCGCCTTTGAGGCCGAGCAGGGCGTTTATTATCACGCGACGATCACACCACTCGACTGGAAGCGGACGGAGACCGGCGGTGGCAATTTCTGGCGAAATCTGTCCTTCCGCGCGCGCGATTGGGCTTACGCACGGTTGCAGATCGGACTGGAGGACGATCCGCGCGTGGCGGATTTTCTCGCCGGCATGCTCATCGGCTACCGCCAGGAAATTCCCGCCGATATCGAGCAGGATTTTCGCCGGACCGGCACGCTGCATGTCTTTGCGGTCAGCGGCCAGAACATCGCGGAGTTGATGGTCGTGGTCATCGTGCTGCTGCAACTTTGCGGCTTCGTCCGCTGGCGCTGGGCCTGGACGCTCACGCCGATCGTGCTGCTCTACTGCCTGCTGACCGGTTCGCCGGCCAGCGCGGTGCGGGCCACCGTCATGGTGCTCGCCGTACTCATGGCGTGGCGGCTGGGACGGCCCTTGAACGCGCTGGGCTGTTGGTCGCTCGCGTTCATGGCCATGCTGCTGTGGAATCCGCCCATCCTGCTCGATCCGGGCGCGCAGCTTTCATTTGGCGTCGTGCTCGGCCTCATCCTGATCGGGCCACCCGTTGCGCGGTGGCTGCACCGTCCTTTTGCGCGCGATCCTTTTCTGCCCTACGAACTGCTCACGAAGGGCCAGAAGCGGGAGGACACTTTCTGGCGCTATGTCTGCGGGTTGCTGGGCGCCACCATCGCGGCGACCGTGGTCAGCGAGCCAATCACGATGGTCGACTTTCATCAGGTCACGCCGATCTCCGTGCTGGCCAATCTTCTGGTCGTGCCCATGGCGGGACTGATCACCATCGTGGGGACGCTCGGCGTGGCTTTCTCGCTCGTCAGCACCACCTGGGCGGCGCTGCTCAACAACGCGAACTGGCTCTTTGCGCGCGTGCTCATCGCGCTGGTCGGCTGGCTGGCCCATGAGCCGGGCGCTTCGCTCAACGTGGCCGATGTCCGGGCCCTCTCCGCGCCGGTGCCTTCCTTTGTCATTGCGCCACTTCAGGACAGCGCGTGCCTCTTGGTGCGGACTCCGGGTGCGTCGTGGCTGATCAATACGGGACGCGAAAGTCCAGCCCGCGCGACCACGAGCCATCTCCTTCAATTCTACGGCATCAATCGGCTCGAAGGCCTCGTGCTCGCACAAATCAGCGATGCCGATAACAGCGGTGCGGACATTCTGGTGCGCGATTTTCAGCCTCAACATTTCGTCATTCCGCCCTTGCGCACGAAGTCGCCGATGGAAAAGACGCTGCCGGACACCATCGCGCTTTCCGGTCGCCCGGCCGAGTCATGGGCTCGTGGCCATCGGCTCACCCTTGCGCCGGATGTGGAAGTGGAGGCGCTGAATCCATCGGCCACCGGCACGCAAACTCACGCGGAGGATCGGGGCCTCGTGCTGCTTTTCCACGCGGGCGGGCAAACGCTGCTTTGGGCCGGAAAGATCACGCCGTCGATGCAGCAGGAATTGCTCGCCACCTATCCCGACTTGCGCGCCGATGTCTTGGTGCTCAGCCCCGATTCAACGCCGAGCCTCGCGTGGCTGCAGGCTTTGCGCGTTCGCGAGTGGCTCCAAATTCCGCGCCGCGACCGGCAAGTGAATGCGCCCAACGACGGATCGGACGCGCAGACCGTCTGCCGGGTCTGGCCCCTCGAACGGACCGGCGCCGTTGAAGTCCATTTCGTCGCCGCCGAGGGCGCGAAACCAGCGGCGATTTTGCTGCGGCCCTGGGTGGCGGGACCGGCGATGCCTTAATCTCTTTAGGCTAATTCCGAATCTCGCTTGGGCTTGGGCGATATCGCCTTGGGTGGTAGCCGCCGCACGCCGTGCGGTGGTGTCTTTTCGACGGAAACGTGGAGCGTGGGAGCTCTTCCTCTCTCCTCCACCGCCCGGCGTGCGGCGGCTACCTATTACTCCTGCCATGGCAGGTCTACTCCATGTTGCGGCCGCGGGCGGCGATGAGGATGCGGTACCAGCTCACGCGGTCGAGGGTGATGGTGTCGGCTTGGGCGGCGGCTTTGATGGCTTCGGGCCGGGTCGTGCCGACGATGGGAATGATTCCGCTGGGATGCCGCATCAGCCACGCCATGACGACGGCGAGCGGCGAGACATGATAAGCCTCCGCGATGTCACGCAGGATGGGACGCAGCCGTTCGACCACCTCAACATCCGCAGGGTCCTTGGGCAACGCCGCGTTTTCATCCAGCGACGCGCCGAGACGTCCCTGCGCGAGCGGACTCCAGGCCAGCGGGGTCATCTTTTTCTCGAGACACTGGTCGAGCGTGCCATCCTCGAAGACGGCCAGGCGGCGGAGATGAATCTCCACTTGATTGGAAACGAGCGGGAAGGGCAGGACGCTCTGCACGGCGGAGACGAGCGACGGGCGAAAATTGCTCACGCCGAAATAGCGCACCTTGCCCGCGGCATGGATGGCGGTCAGCGCCTCGGCGATGGCGGCGGGATCGGCGAGCCAGTCGGGGCGATGCAACTGGTAGAGATCGATCCGGTCCAGACCCAGGCGCTGGAGGGAACCGTCGAGCGATTGCTTGATATAGTCGGCATCGAAATCGTACCGGCCCGGCAATCCGGCGGTCGGCTGGTCGGCCCGGCGAATGCCGCACTTCGTCGCCACTACCAGTTGTTCCCGCCATTCGGGATGCTGTTTCAGCGCCTCGCCATGGATGCTTTCGCAGGTGGTGTCGCCATAAATATCGGCGTGATCGATGAAGGTGTAACCGGCCTCGACGGCGCTTTCCAGGATGCGGATGCCGTTTTGGATCGCGGTCGCATCGACCTTCTCCCGGTTCCAGGAACCGGCGATGCGCATGGCCCCATAACAAAGCCGCGTGACGCGGAGATCGGTCGAACCGAGCGGAATGGTATTCATCCTCCTAGATTACAAATGCGCCGGGTCGTTTGACAGGGGATTTCTCCCGAATAGTTTGGCTGGTGATTCTAACCGAGGGTTAAGCCATGGATACCGTCCTGAAGAGCGGAACAATCGCGGTCGAGCGCAAGAACTTCATTTTCGATCTGCGGGAAAATCCGCGAGGCCGTTTCTTGCGCATTACGGAGGACGCCAACGGTCGCCGTGATTCAATTGTCATTCCCGCGCCCGGCCTGGAGGACTTTCGCCGCGTGCTGGATGAGATCATCGCCGCTCATCGCGAGGCGGGCGAGCCGCAGGCCTAAAAAGGGGTTTTAGCGACGGACGCGAGGGGACTCGCGTCCCTACCTTTATTGAGGGGCGCTCGAATCGGACGCGGCCGGCGTTGGCGTGTCGGTGATGTGGTTCACCGCCGCCGTGGCTGCCGCCTGGATGTTCGGCGACTCTTTGGGATTGGCCGCGATGGCTTTCAAGGCCGGGACGGAATCGGTGTCCTTGAGCTTGCCCAAGCCGATGATGCCCCAGCCGCGCACGTTGATTTCGGAATCATTCAGCATGCCGCGCAGAGTCGGAATGACCGAGGGATCTCCCGTTTCGCCGAGAGCCTTCACGGCCTGGAGGCGCGTGGCCGTATCGGTGGAAGAGGCCATTTTCAGGAGAAACGGAATGGCGCGGGCATCCTTTTGCAGGGCGAGGCAGACCGCCGCGATGTTCGCGATCTTCGCGTCGGGATCGTTCAGGCGGGCGGCGAAATCATCCGCCTGGGCGGCCTTCTCCGAGGCGAGCAGAGCGAGGGCGTTCTCCGCCGAATTCTCCACGCTGGAGTCGGTATCGGCCACCGTATCGAGCAACGGCTTGACCGCGCGCGGATCGTGCTCCCGGCCCAGGGAATCGGCGGCATCCGAACGGACGAACCAGTAGGAATCGTGCAGGGCGTCGATCAAGGGCGGGACCGTCTTCGGGTCCTTGATCGTGCCCAGAGCGGCGGCGGCGGCGCGGCGCACATCCTTGTCGGAATCCTTGGTCGCCCCGATTAGCGCGTCGATGGCACCGGGCTGGCCGGCCAGGCCGATGACGCGCACGGCGCCGGTGCGGATCGCCGCATCGTGGTCCTTGAGCGTCTCGAAAACCACGGTGTCGTTGGGATCGCCGCCGAGAATGTCGGAGTAAACCGCCGAAGCGAGATCTGGCCGCTGGAGATGCAGGTAGATCGGAATCTGGGCGCGTTCCATCTTGAGAATCTCGGGATCGGCCTGGACTTTCTTGGTCAGGGCATCCACCCCGAGTTGATCGGAAAGGTTCTTGCGCAATTGAATTTCGCGGGCGCGCAGGGCCTCGACCAGCACGTCGTCCGCGGACTGATACTGTTGTTGATCTTCCAGGGCCTGCGCCTTCTGCAACGCTTCATGGGTGGCGCGGTTGCTGCAGCCCGCGAGTGAAAGGGCCAGGGCCCCCACTAGTACACTGCGTCGAAAACACCTCTTCATGTGACCGGTCATTAAGCGGCAGCTTGCCTTTTGGCGCAAGGAAAAGTCCTTTGTTCGGGAGGGGTTGCATCCTGCCGCCATTTGGTTGATCATGGCTTATGCCCACTCGCCGTACCGTCCGCGTGGCAGAAGTCCTGCGCAAAGAACTCAGCGCCTGCCTGCATCAGTCCCTCGATCTCGAGGGCATGCTTATCACCATTTCCTCCATCGAGCTTCCGCCCGACATGAAGCAGGCGTTTGTCTATGTCAGCACGCTGAATCCTGACGTGGAAAAGGGCTCGGCCCTGACGCTGCTGAACCGCAACCGCAAGGAATGGCAGAGCACGATTGGCCGCCGGTTGGGTCTCAAGTTCACGCCGCAATTGATCTTCCGCTTCGATGACGCGATCGAGCGCGGCGACCGCGTGATGGATATCCTGACCAAGCTGGAGCTGCACGAGGAGCCGCCGAAAACGGAAGAGGAATAGTTCTCCCCAAGGTAGGGACGCGAGTCCCTCGCGTCCCTGAATAGAATCCTCTCGGTTACAGCAGGATCTTCACTTTCTCTCAGCTCAAGCTTGCCGAAGCGTCCCCGGCTATTTATCTGTCAGTGTGCCTAAATCCATTCGCCGCCACGACGGCCGCCGTCCCGATCAACTTCGCCCCTTCACTTTCGAACCCGGCATCGCGCCACATGCCGCCGGCTCCGTCCTGGCCAAATGTGGGCGGACGCAGGTCATCTGCGCGGTCACTATCGAGGAAAATGTCCCGCGCTGGATGAAGGAACAGCAGGTCACCGGCGGCTGGATCACCGCTGAGTATTCGATGCTGCCTTATTCCACGCTGGGCCGGAAAGCGCGCGACATCACCAAGGGTCGCCTCGATGGCCGCAGCACGGAAATCCAGCGCCTGATCGGCCGGAGCGTCCGCGCCGCCGTCGATCTCGAAGCGCTCGGTTCGCGCACCATCTGCATTGATTGCGACGTGCTCGCCGCCGACGGCGGAACGCGCACGACGGCCATCAGCGGAACCTACGTTGCCCTGGAACTGGCGATCAAGAAGCTGCGCGAAAAGGGGCTGCTTCCCGCCACGGGCAAGTCGCCGATCAAGACGCCCTTTGCCGCGATCAGCGTCGGCATTGTGGACGGCGAACCGCTCCTCGATCTCGATTACATCGAGGACAAGGATGCTCAGACCGACATGAATGTGGTCATGACCTCGCGCGGCCAATTCATCGAAGTCCAGGCCAGCGGCGAGGAAAGCACGTTCTCACCGAAAGAGTTTTCCGCCCTGCTCGGACTAGCTGCGAAGGGGGTCAAGAAGCTGACGGCATTGCAGAAGGCGGCGAT
>JAMFSY010000066.1 GCA_026225555.1 Methylacidiphilales bacterium | reverse complement strand
GCGCTGGCGTGGAAAAAGAGCGGCAATGGGTGAAAGAATTAGGGCTGACCGTTCTCACGCAGGCCGATAAGGCCTACCCCGACAGCCTGCGCGAAATTTACGACCCACCTCTCGTGCTATATATAAAAGGCAAAATTCCCGAGACTTGGCCGCGCGGGGTTGCCGTCGTCGGCTCCCGGGAGACCAGCCACTATGGGCTGGAGAACGCCAAGAAGCTAGGCTACCAACTCGCCTATGCGGGTGTGCCTGTGATCTCGGGGCTTGCGCGGGGAATCGATACCGCGGCGCATCTCGGCGCGCTCGCGGCGAAGGGTACGACCTGGGCCGTGCTCGGCTGCGGACTCGATCAGATGTACCCGCCGGAAAACGACACGCTCGCGGCGAAGATTGTCGAGGCGGGCGGCTGCCTCATCAGCGAGTTGTCGCTCGGCACCTCGCCGGATAAAAGCACCTTTCCCATGCGCAACCGGATCGTCTCCGGCCTCAGTTTTGGCACGCTGGTCATCGAAGCGGGACGGCGCAGCGGCGCGCTTATCACCGCGCGGCAGGCCTTGGACCAGGGGCGGCAGGTTTTCGCCGTGCCGGGGCGGATCGATAATCCGCTCGCGCAGGGTTGCCACCAGCTCATCAAGGACGGCGCCAAGTTAGTCGAGGGGGTCGAAGATATTCTCAACGAGCTGGAATTCCTGATCCCGCGAGAGAGAGGGACGCCGACACCGCGTGCCTTGCCGGAGAACTTGACGCCGGACGAGGAGAAGATCTACGCCGCTATCGAGCTGGATGAAACCCCCATCGACGCAATCACGCAGGCGACCGGGCTGCCCTCAGGCACCGTCTCGTCAACCTTGCTGCGGCTGGAAATGCGCAAGCTGGTTCGCCAATTGCCGGGCAAGGTTTTTGTGCGAACCTCTTGAGCATATGAAGTCTGAAACCATTTATTGGCTCCTGTCATTGCTGATCCATCCCGGCCACGAAGCGCGGTTCAAGGAGATTAGCGCGCAACTGATCGAGTCCACACGGGCCGAAGCGGGCACTTTGAATTACGAGTGGACGCTGAGCGAGGACGGCGGGATCTGCCACGTTTATGAGCGCTACGTCGATTCCGCCGCGATCAAGCTTCATTTGCAAAGGAGCGCCGAATTGGTCGGCCAGCTTCTCTCCGTGTCAACGCCCCAGAGCTTCTTCATTTATGGTTCACCGGATGAGGAAGTGAAGAAGGATTTGGCGGGACTGAAGCCGGTTTACATGACGCCGCTGGGCGGATTTAGTCACTGATTTCGCCCGGTTTTCATCTTGAAATAAAACCCTCTCGCCATCCGCGGGACAAAAAGTGGGTTGCTATCAGAGGGCGCACCTTCTACGTTGCAGCGCTTGGAATGTAGGAAGCCGGGGCTTGGATCGACTGGCAGCTTTCGTTCTTTGATGCTGTAAGTCTCTATGGAAAAAGCTCTTATCATTGCGGAAAAACCGAGTGTTGCCAGCGATATCGCCAAGGCCATCGGTGGCTTTAAAAAGGTCACTGACGGCAAGGAATCGTATTACGAAAGTAATGACTACGTCCTTTCCTCCGCCGTTGGACATCTCGTCGAGCTCTGTTTACCCAATGAATTAGACAAGAAAAAGGGGAAGTGGAGCTTTGCCAACCTGCCCATTATTCCCGATGAATTCAGCCTGAAGCCGATCGAGCGAAGCGAGGGCCGTCTGCGCCTGCTGAAGAAGCTGATGAAGCGCGACGACGTGGCCAGCCTGATCAATGCGTGCGACGCCGGGCGCGAGGGCGAATTGATTTTCCGGTACATCGTGAAGTTGGCCAAGTGCAACAAGCCGATCGAGCGCCTGTGGCTGCAATCGATGACGCCCGCGTCGATTCGCGACGGGTTCACCCATTTGCGGCCCGGCCTCGAGCTTGAGCCGCTGGCCAGCGCGGCGGTCTGCCGGTCGGAGAGCGATTGGCTCGTCGGCATCAACGGCACGCGCGCTCTGACCGCCTTCAATTCCCGCAACGGCGGTTTCCAGCTCACGCCGGTCGGCCGCGTCCAGACGCCGACGCTCGCCATCGTGGTCGAGCGCGACCAGAAGATCAAAAATTTCGTGCCCAAGGGCTATTGGGAAGTTCACGCCGTTTTCGGCGCGAAGGCCGGGAGCTATCCGGGGCGCTGGTTCAAAGAAGATTTCAAGAAGAACGACGATGAGCACAGCCGCGCCGAGCGGTTGTGGACCGAAGCGGAAGCCCGCGCGATCGAGTCGAAATGCCGCGG
>JAMFSY010000065.1 GCA_026225555.1 Methylacidiphilales bacterium | reverse complement strand
TTGACGCTCCGTGCCCAAACCCGCCCAAACGAAAGAATTCACTGCGTCGCCCTGTCCTTGTTTCTTGGGCGATGAACACCTATTGGTTCACCAATTTTTGCGGCATAAGCGGCGGAGAATATGTGTTTCGCTACCGGGTAAAATTTTGGCCTCACGCGGTTTCTACAAAAGAAGCGGAAGCTTTCTGCGAGAGCGATCCGTTGCCGGAATTTCCGCGTCTAATTTTGCCCAATGAGACCTTGAAAAATCCGTGAGTAATCCACCCTGCCTAGGGCTATCCGCCGCTCCCCCCATGGTGCGCGTGCATCCTTGGACAAATAGCGTGCCCGATGACCTGCCCGCGATCCAGGCCGGCCTGGCCCATGCGCAGACGATCCCGATGTGGTGCAATTTTCCGGAGGGCGATCCGGAAGCGGAAATTTCCGGCACGGTGCGGACAGCTTGGTCCGGTTCCATGGTTCATTTTCTGGCTGAGCTGCAGGATGACCATATCTTCACCCAGGCGCAGAGCTTTAACGAGCCTCTCTGGCGCCTTGGCGATTGCTTCGAAATTTTTCTCAAATTTCCCGGGGAACTTCCCTACCTCGAATTTCACGTCGCTCCAAATAACGTGGTTCTTCAGCTCCTCTACCCATCCCGCGCCGCAATTGAGTCTTGTCGGGGACAATCAGTCGCGGAATTTCTCGCCCGTTTCAGCTTGCCACGACCGGCATTCATCAGCCGGACCTGGCCCAAGCCGGACGAGCGGCAGTGGACGGTTTTTGCCTCCATCGACCTTCGCCTTCTGGAGCCGTCGCTTGTCACCCTGGCAGGACGGGAACTGGAATTTAATTTGGGCCGCTACGATTATCCGGCCGATCAAAAAGATCCGATCGTCTCTTGCTCCTCAGTTCCTGGAAAACGCAATTTTCACGCCATTGCAGATTGGGGACGGCTGACTTTAGTTGCCAGGGATTGATGGGGCATTATTTATGGCGCGGTCTTGAAGTTTCCAAAATCCCGTGCTGCACCAGCCGCACGATTTGAGCAATACCTTTTTCCAGAACCCGGGGTGAGTGCAAGTTGAGGCCGATCGAGCGGGAAAGCGTGTAGCGGTTCGAAAAGTAAATCAGACAGAGCCCGATCAGGTTAATGAGAAGGTGTTTGGTTTTGAAGCCGCTGCTGATGCGCCCTTCGCGAACGGCCCGATTGAGGACCTGCTGAAGCACCTGAAGAATCGGGGTCTTGGAAAGCGCATCGCCCGCCGCGGCAAGGTGGCGCCCCTGGCCGAGATTTTCCCAGAGCAAAAGCTGAACGAACTCGGGATTTGTGGCCAGGAAGGCGAAGTAGGATCGAACTATGGTCTCAAGCGTTTCTTCTATCGGCGCGTCAGGTGCGACCACGGCCAATTCGATCTTGGTAAGGCGGACGTAGACCTCCCGCAGAACTTCCCGGTAGATCGCCTCCTTGCTTCCGAAATAGTGGTAAACCATGCGCTTGTTGACGTGCGCTTTTGCCACAATTTCGTCCACCGCGACTCCATCGTATCCCTTTTCGGAAAAAAGCCCGATCGCGGCCAAAAGAAGGCGCGCGCGGGTTTCGGAAGGTGCGGTTTTCTTGCCTATTCTCATAAAGCTTGCGGATGATCGTTAATAGTGTAACTATCTAGTTACTTTGTGAAGACCTCCACTAAGCTGCCCTGCGAACCCGGCCAAATCGATATCTTTCTCGCCCGTCCCACGCCGGGCGTTTTGGAAACGCTCCGACGCCTGCCCGGTGATATCATCGTAGTCGGAGCGGGTGGCAAGATGGGGCCGACGCTCTGCCTCATGGCCGCGACGGCTTTGCGGGAGATTGGGTCTTCCCACCGGGTAAAAGCCGTTTCACGTTTTTCGAGTCCGCAAAGCCGGAAGCTGCTCGAGGAGCATGGAATTGAAACCGTTTCGTGCGATCTTTTGGATCGAAACGAAGTTGGGAAATTGCCCGATGCTCCCAACATTCTTTTCCTCGCGGGCCAGAAATTCGGTACGTCGCAGGGGGCAGAACTTACCTGGGCGATGAATACGCTGGTTCCCGCGCATGTGGCTGAGCATTACGCCAAGTCGCGGATCGTCGCTTTTTCCACCGGTTGCGTCTATTCGTTCGCACCGATCACCGGTGGAGGCAGTCGCGAAGAGGACTCGACCCAACCGGTGGGCGACTACGCAAATTCGTGTCTCGGACGGGAACAGATTTTTTCCTATTACGCAAAAAAGAACGGTACGCAGGTTGCCCTTTTCCGTCTCAATTACGCCATCGATTTTCGCTACGGCGTCCTCGTCGATGTGGCGCAAAAGGTCCTCGCCGGCCAACCGGTGGACGTAACCATGGGCCATGCCAATGTGATTTGGCAGGGTGACGCCTGCGCCCGGGCCATCCAATCCCTTGACCACGCCGTCTCTCCCGCCATTCCCCTCAACATTACCGGTCCTGAAACGATTTCGATCCGCTCTCTTGCGCTGGAATTTGGACGCCGCTTTGGAGTCGAAGCCAAGATCACCGGAATCGAAGCGGAACGGGTGTGGCTCAACAATGCATCGAAGTCATTTGGTCTGTGGGGTTATCCCACGGTCTCACTGGGCCAGATGATCGATTGGATTGCGGCGTGGCTCCAGGACGGCGGCGGCACGCTGGGCAAGCCGACTCATTTCGAGGTTCGCGATGGAAAATTCTAACAGGGATCTCCGCTCTCATCTCCTGGACGGGCAGGCGATTCCGGCCCAGCCGCTCGCACTTGATGCGAACCGCAAGCTCTCCGAACGTCATCAACGCGCCATAACCCGCTACTATCTCGACGCGGGAGTTGGCGGGCTTGCCGTGGGCGTCCATTCGACTCAGTTTGAAATTCGCGAACCGAAGCATGGACTTTTCCGTCCCGTCCTGGAACTTGCGGCGGCGGAAATCGATGCGTCGCTGAAAGCCGAACCTCGTCCCTTCGTCAAAATCACCGGTCTTTGTGGCCAAACGAAGCAAGCCTTGGACGAGGCGGAACTTGCACTCTCTCTCGGTTATCAGGCGGGGCTTCTCAGCCTGGCGGCCTGGAAGGGGGAGGATGATGAAGTCATTCTCGCGCACTGCCACAAAGTAGCCGAAAAAATTCCCCTCATCGGGTTCTATCTTCAGCCCTCCGTGGGTGGCCGCGTTTTCTCCTACGCCTTCTGGCGTCGCTTTGCCGAAATTCCAAATCTTGTCGCGATCAAGATTGCGCCTTTTAACCGCTATCAGACGCTCGACGTCGTCCGCGCGGTAACGGAAGCGGGCCGGAATGACGTGGCGCTTTACACCGGCAACGATGACAATATCGTCTGTGATCTTTTGTCGCCGTTCGATTTTAGTGTGAAGGGGCGGCGCGTTTCCCGCCGCATTGAGGGCGGGTTGCTCGGTCACTGGGGCGTCTGGACAAAACGGGCGGTGGAACTTCTCGGCGAGATCAAACGGGACCGCCAGCACCGCCAACTTCACATCGAATGGCTTACCCGTGCCAGCGCCGTTACCGATATGAATGCGGCCGTTTTTGACCCGGCCCACGGTTTTGCGGGCTGTATTCCCGGCATTCTCGAAGTTCTCCGTCGCCAGGGGCTCGTGCCTACCTGTCACTGTCTCAATCCCCATGAGGTTCTTTCTCCGGGGCAAGCCGATGAATTGAACCGGGTCACCCGCGACTACTCCGAATTGACCGACGACGCCTTCATTGCCCAGAACCGGGACCGCTGGCTTTCCTGAGGATATGGATGAGCCTTTCCGTCTTTGAAATCATCGGCCCGCCCATGGTGGGACCCTCGAGTTCGCATACCGCCGGGGCGTGCAGGATCGGCTGGGCGGCTCGGGAAATTCTGGGCGGCACGCCCGAGACGGCGCGAATCGGCCTGCATGGTTCATTCTACGCCACGGGTCAGGGGCACGGAACCGACCCGGCGATTGTGGGCGGTCTTCTTGGCTTTCATCCCGACGACACCCGCATCAAGGACGCGTTTGCCTTCGCCGAAAAAGAGAAGCTCCGCTTTGAAATCGGCGAGATCGATCTCGGCCTGCAGGCCCACCCGAATTCCGTTGAGCTTAATTTGCGGCGTGGCGACGTGGCGTTGACTGTCCGCGCCGCTTCAGTCGGTGGCGGCTCGATCCAGATCCAGCAGATCGATCTCTTCCCGGTCGATATCCGCGGAGTCCTCGAAACCCTCGTTTTCTGGCATCTGGATACGTCGGGATTTTTGGCCCGGATCACCGCTGTTCTCGCTTGCGCCGAAATCAATGTGGCCTCCATTCACACCAGCCGCTTTGAACGGGGAGCGCAGTCTCTCACCACGGTCGAGATCGATGGGAAGTGTCCCGGCGACATGCTTTCCGTCATTGGCCGCATTCATTCGATCACGCGGATGGTACGGCTCCCGGTGCTGCCTGGATTTTGAAAATGGACTTCCAGTTTCACACGGCTTCCGATTTGCTCGCGCTTACCCAACGTCACGCGCTGGACGTGAGCGAGCTGACTCTGGTTGGCGAAGCCGAGCTGGGCAACGGAGACCGCGACGCGCTTCTCGCCCGCATGCTCGATTATTACCGCCGCATGAAGGCGTCCGTGGCGACGGGCTTGCAAATCACGGAACGAAGCCGCAGCGGTCTCTCGGGCGGTGATTCGCGCCGTCTTCACGCCCACAGCATGGGCGATCAAGTCAGCGCGCTCGGCCCTGCTTTCGAGCGGAGCATCGCCTATGGCTTGGCGGTTCTCGAAACGAACGCCGCCTTCGGTCAGATCGTCGCCACGCCCACGGCAGGCAGTGCCGGTATTGCCCCGGCCTGCCTTCTCACCTGGCAGGAGGCTCGAAATGCCTCCGACGAAACGGCAAGCCGCAGCCTTTTTGCCGCTGCGGGGATCGGCAAGGTCATCGGTTACGGAGCTTGTTTCTCGGGAGCTCAAGGTGGTTGTCAGGCGGAAGTCGGAAGTGCGTGCGCGATGGCGGCAGCAGCCGTTTGCGAACTTGATGGAGGAACTCCCGAGAAGGTTGTCCAGGCCGCCGCCATGGCGCTGCAAAATACCCTCGGCCTCGTTTGCGACCCAATCGGCGGTTACGTCGAGGCTCCCTGCATGATGCGGAATGGGCTTTATACGCTTCATGCCTTTGGCGCCGCAGCCATGGCCCTGAGTGGCATTCGCAGCGTTGTCCCGTTTGATGAAGTAGTCGGAGCCTTACGTGAAATTGGCGAGAAGATGCCCCGCATCTATAAAGAAACTGCCGAGGGCGGACTTGCGGCAACTCCGACCGGACTCCGTTTTCGTCCCCGACCGAGGGCTCCTACTTCTCCACATGAGCCCGCCTAGTCTCGTCGAAAGTATAACGCAAAATCTCCCGCCTTCCGAATCGATTAAAGTCAGCGGCAAGCAAAAATGGGGCGCGTTGGATACCGACGTCTTTTCCGTGGCCAGTCGGACGCGCCGGGTGTTGCGCAAGATATCCGGGACACGGCTTAAACTGCGGAATGGATAATCATGTCTGGTGGCCTGCGCTTAGGCAGAAGGAAGCAGGCGGCGCGCGAGTTCGGTGTAGGCAGCAACCCCGGCTTCGATTTCCTCAACCGCAATCGATTCGTCGATGGTGTGGGCGCGTGCGATATCGCCCGGACCGAGGATGATGCATGGAATTCCAGCAGCGGCAATTTTACTCGCGTCACAGGAGTAAGTGGCGACCTCGGCTTTTTCCTGGTTGAGAAGCGTGAGGGCAGTTTGGACAAGACGACTTTCCTCGGCGACTTCGAATGCCGGATCGACAAAAGGCGTCTCGTCGAATTTCCAGCCAATGTCAGTGATGCGGCTTTCAGCGGTGACCACGCACGCCTGAACCGCCGCATAGACCTCCCTCCAAGACTGTCCGGGGACCAGTCGGATATCCACAGAAGCATGGCAGGATTCCGGAACGATATTGACTCCTGTTCCGCCACTGATCAAGCCCACGGAGCCGGTGAAGATGATACTACCCGTGTTAAGGGTGCAGGTGCCTTCGACGGTTAAGTCGTGGCGTTTCTGGTTATTGCGAGAACATGACGGGGCCGATCCTGCCACATAGGTGGGCGACGCTCCTTTGGCAGCGCTGCTGCTTGCTTACCTAAGGATGAAGCGCGATCTGCGTGCGGCTGGTTTTGCCGGAGGCGAGTTCGGTGGCCTCGAGGGTCCATGTTCCGGCCGGGTCGTTGATGGCGGGAGTCCATTCAAAGATCGCGGCGCCGTCCTTGGTGCCGCGCACACTGGAAACGACGGAGGTATTGCCTTTCGGGTCCCACAGGGTGAACTCGACGGGAACGATGCCCGGGATGGCGTTGCCCTGACCCATTATCATGGCGGTCAGGCGCACCGCCTGGTTGGCCGTCGCGGTCTTCGCGCCGGAAAGTTCCACGCCGGTGATTTCCGATGGATACCAAGCGACCAGCACGCCCCCGAAGCGTTCCATGCTGAGTGTGAGCGCGTAGTGGCCGGAGGACGTCTTCACCAGTGGCAGTTTCTTGCCGCTGACCAGGTCATAAGGCACCCCCGGGACCGAGTCGTACTCCACCGTCGTGACGTAGGGGCCTTTGGCCATCTCGGCCGCTTGCCAGTCGCGCAGTTCCGTGATCTTTTCCGGGGTGTTGGCGCCGGGCTGACCCGCGCCCATCCGTTCCCGGCAGAACATATTTTCCTTGCCGTCCTGCGTGTTCACGAACCAGGTGTAGGGCACCCCGCCTGCCTCAAAAAGAGAGGCCACGACGTGAATGTCGGACGAGGCGAACTGCGGCTGCACGTACTCGGAAACCACTCCCTTGATCAGTTCGACGAGGTTCGGCTGGCCGTAAGAGCTCAGGCCCGGCTGGGAAAGATGCGCCCCGGCCGCGGGCATCGGAAGTGTCTTTCCCTTGCCCATGCCGATATCCACCGCGAGACGTTTCGCGCCCGGGATGTCGAACGGCACCGATTGATCGAGCAGGACCAATCCGCCCCCGTCGGCATACTTCGCCAGCGCGTCGAAGGAGGGCTGGCTCAAGTATTGGATATCATAAAGCAGGATCGCTTTGTACTGGCTCGCGCGTCCCTCGGCGATCTCCTCCTCCGACACCATGTCGATACTGTAATGGGCCTGCAGCAGATTCTCGTAGCCGTAGGCTTGAACGAGCGTCTCGCCTTCATTAAAGCACTCACTCGTGAAGGAATTGAGCATGCCGATGTCGCGGTGCGCGGGTTGCAATCCCGCCTGCACGTTGCCGATGCGACGCACCACGCCGCCAAGATGCTTGTACTCGGGCCAGGTGTTGGCGTTGCGGTTCCCGTATTTCCAGTAAACGAGTCCGTTCACACCTCCGGCCAAATAATGGAAAAAATTATTGCGGACATAAGCCGCCGTCATGAACGAATCAGCCAGATTCCATTCCGGCAAATCGCGGTTTCCCATCCGGCCGATCTCCATCCAGAAGGTATCGGTGAGGACCGGCTGCCAATAGGTATTGTAATAATAGGAGCAGATCAGGTTGAAACCATTCTTGCCGAAGTTGTAGGGCGGATACTCTCGCGGCCCACCCAGCAGGAGCACGAGCGGGATCTGCGCCCCGCCGGGAATCGGGCCGATCACGACGTCCGGACGGCCCGCGACGGCACCCTCCGTTTCGGCTTTGAAGAACCCGCCATCGACGTGGATCAGCGTCCATCGAAACCAGCTCACCCAGGGATTATCCCCGGCCACCGGCCCCACCTTCGCGGGACGCTCCATCTGGTGAGGCGCATCGAGGCCGGTATCGGCCTTAAAGGCGTCCACCACGCGCGGCGTGTAATCCCAGCCGTAGTAGACCGCCGAGAAGTCGTCGTTGCAAAGGACATAGGGACGAAAACTCGGAAGCCCCGCCACAGCCTTGACATCCTTTTCCACCGAGAGACGCACGCTGCTCAGTATCTCCGGATGATTGAGGCCGAGCGCCGGCCGGCCGCCGTCGTAAACCGAGGGAATCGGCTTCCCGTTGTTGTCCAGGCGGAAATACTCGGGATTTTTCTCGAACGTCGGCTTCGGCTGGTCCATGAAAAAGTTGACCGTGGAGCGCAAGCTGAAGCCCATATGATTGCGCACCGCGGCATCGACCCCGGCCAGGTTCACATCCGCGAGATAGAGTTCCAGCCCGGCCTGGTGAATATCCGCAAACTCCAGGTCCGTCCGCAGCGGGTTCCTCCCGGCAGCCTCCCATACCTCAAAGTTGAAACCCTCCGGCTGAAGATAGCGAATCCCGATCTTCCCGGGCGCGGTCTCGACCGCTTTGCCGTCCACCAAGACCGTCACGGTCAGATTGTATTCGCCGTCATGGTAAGGCGCCGTATCGAGGGTGAAGGCGCCTTTGCCCTGCACCAGCGGTTTTTCCCGGCGGTAGAGCGGCGTCCCGCCGGGGGACGTGTCGGTCAGTTCCAGCCGCACCTCGCTCGCCGACAGCGAGGCGTTCGCCGTCACCTCGATGTCAACCTTTTCGCCCCGCACAAATTCGTGCCGATCCCTCATTCCACCCGCGTTGGCATGAAAGGCCAATTTCGGCGGAGCGGGCGCCAGCGGCGGCGGCGGCAGCGAAGGGATCGACACCGTCTCGCCTACATAATGGGAAGCACGCCAGACATCGCGCAGCGCGGCGTCGTTATTGCCGTCGAAAACCTGCAATATCTTCACTAGGCCGCTCCAGGGCATATCGGGGTTCAGGTTGCGGAACCAGTCCGTGGCACCCTGCCGGCCCGTGGCCGCCACGGTAAAGACGTGAAACGGAATCGAGGCTTTTTCGACCGGCATGCCGGTGTTGGAAGCGTCCGCGTTTTCCAGTCCCCACGCTTTGGCCATCGGCGTGGGGGCCACCTGCAGGTGGCCCTTCCCCCAATAGGGCGAATTCCAGCCATAAGAGTTCCAGCCATAAATTAGGTCGATCAGATTTATGTTCTGGGCGGGGTTGAGGCCGTCGGACGGCTCGACCGTCGGCGACTGGGCATACCCGGTGAATGGCAGGCCCCCGTCGGAAACGATCCGGCCCCCGGCGTGGAGATACTGAAGCCACTGCGGATCATCCACTGGACCTTCAAGCAGTCCGGAGGGGTCGTAGCCGCGGTCGAGGACCACCACGCTGCCATAGGCGTTTCCCTGCTTGATGCGCTCGACGATCCATGCCGAGAGCTTCGGAGCATCCAGACGCGCAAAGCCGTTGTCGCCCAGCCAATCGACCAGGCGATCGACATGCTCGACAGAACCCAGGTCCATACGCGGCTCATCTAGCACAGCAAACTGGGTCATCGCTTTCAGCGGCTTGACATTCCCGGTGAATTGGAGCGGGGCGACGGCGGTCGGAGAAGGACGTTGCGCCGAGACGGTGACAAAGCCGAACTGCGCCATGCTCTTCTGTTCGTTCGCCCATGCCGTCTTCTGTTCCTCCGTCGCGGGCTGAATCGCCGCGTTGGTCACCGTTCCCTCCATCGGGATATGAATCGTCACCGCGTGCGCTCCCGCATCAACGTGAAATAAATAGCCGTACAGACCCGGGATCTTCCCCAAAGTCTGCATCCGGTCGCTATCGCCTTCCACGCCGAGAATCAGGTCGCCCTTGCCGCTGGCTTCCACCGTCAATTCGAAGAGGCCTTCCGGCAGCGTCACTTGCTGCGTCAGAGTCGCGGCCTTTATATGCAAAGACGATGCCTGGCCCGCAATGGCACCAGCCGGGTCCGTCTTGCCACCCTCATTCGCAACCACCTGCCAAGTGTCGCCGGTTGGTCCGACATTGCTAAAATCCGGGTCCTGCAGCAAATTTTCCGAAGCCAGCGCCTGGGCGGTGACGAGAAGAGAAAGACACAAGGCGGTGACAAGGAATGTTTGTTTCATATCTAATTTGGGGCACAGCCGCGAGGCTGCGGATGCTGACCACTGGAAGTTCGGAATTAGGACTACAAGCTTAATCTCTATGGGTAAATTCCCCGCTGTTTGCGGCGGGGTTCTTTATTTGGATTTGTCGCGCATGCGTGGGAGGATCAGCCCCAAAAACCCGTCATCCTGCCGCATTCGCGTGCGACGCCTCTTCGGCATTGCTGCGCTTGCTCAGGATGGCGGCTAGAGCTTTCTCGGAAATCGACTGAGAAATCTCCCTTACACTAGGGCCTGTTAACACGAAAGGGCGGGATGGCGCGAGGAGCAGCCGGGCCTGGAGCAGGGCGCGAACGAGGCGCATAGCGTGTGAGCTATATAACGAATGAGCAATGCGGCTCTAGGCCCGGCTGCGCCTCGCCCGAAGGGTTGAGCGGGAATGGGGTCATGGCAGCGTTGCTCGTCAGTCACTTAGCTACAGGATGGAATACAATACCAACCGGCCTCACAGCTCGTTGCGGTACCAGACTCCGCAGGAGGTGGCCGACCGCTGGCAGACTTCGCTCCGGGCTTCGCCCTCCGCTACGTCTGCCAGCGCATCAAGAAACATCAACAATCGGACTGAACTACACTTTTGATCTGCCTCAGTTCCGGGGGCAGGTCACCGCCCTTTCGCGTTAACAGGCCCTAGGTCAGAATTGCGGCGCCGCAGGAAGGTGCCACCAACCAGGAACACACTCGAGGCGAAGAAAAGCGCCCACGTGCTTGGCTCCGGTACGGCCAGACCAGTCTCGTTGAAGACGATGTTGCTCGCGTTGAGGGTGAAGGTGCCAAGGACGCCGTCAGTCGGATCGTTCACGAGCTGGGCGAGAGTGAGACCCGTGTCGCTGGTAAAGGTCGCCAAGGTATAAACTCCGGGCGTCGAACCGATACTGTTCAGCTCAAAGGTCAGGGTTTGGCCCGTTCCAACCGTCAAGGACGTTACAGACAGGAGCTGCGTCGAAGCTGGACCCAGATCAAAGGCCAAGGTGCCACCCAATGGGGCGGCCACGGCGGCGAGAGTCAGGGTGCCCGTGCCCGCGCCGATAGTGCCAGGAGCGATCTCGCTTTTGCTCGCGGATAGAGTGGTGGTGCCGGTCATTTTACCAGTGCCGGTCACCTCGCCGTTGGAGGCGATACTCAATCCCGGGGCACTGAAAGACGTGGTGGCAGTGGCGCTCAAATTCAGCAGGGCCTTGGCGCTGGTGCTTCCGCTGGAATCGCCGACCGTCAACCCCGTGGCGAACGAGCTCGCGATGGCGCCGGTGCCGGTCAGATTGAGGGTCCCAGAAGTGAAGACGACTGATGGGGTTTGGACGATCCAGCCTGTCGCCCCGGTATTCACCGTGCCTCCCGAGGAGATGGTAAGCGCCGAATTGGCATAATTATCGCGAAGCTCTCCATTGACATTCAAGGTGCCACCAGAGACGATGACC
>JAMFSY010000064.1 GCA_026225555.1 Methylacidiphilales bacterium | reverse complement strand
TGGCCAAGGGCGCCACGAATCCGAACGGGCATCTTGAGGAGGCGAGCGACTATAACTACGACACAACTCTCGATTATCAAATTCTTCAGATCGGGGCCAACATCATCGACCAATCGACCACGGATGGTTATCCCACCGCGATTCAATTCAATAATGGCACCCTCACGGAAGTTCGCGGGGTTAAAAATCTCCCCTACTTTTACCGTGTCCGCGCCTCCACGATTATCTCTCAACTGCCCAGTCCGGCTCCCAGTCAGACGGTGATCGGATTGTCGGGCGGCGCCTCCGTTGGTCCCGACACGTGGTCCAGCAATGCCAGTTTATCAAGTACGGGATGCTACGCCGTTTTGTGGCAACCCGAAGTCTGGAATCCTCATGACGTCAACAGTTCGTTGGGTAATCCTCGTCCCTCCAGTTTTCGGATCATCGTGGACGGCGCTCCCTTGGACGCCACTGGTAACGCCACTTCCAGCTACAACACGAATAGGAATCGAACCGAGTCATGGATCGCCACGACGGCCCCCGAGGCTGGTGAGTGGTATTCCGATGCCAATATCGATACGACCAGGATGCCGAACGGCTCCTACTTTATATCGAATCCGGATAACAACACGACTTGGCAGGGCGGCAACACAGCCCTGACCTTCGGCGACAACGGAGGAAAGCTCTTTCGCGAACCAACGCTTCTGACCAAGCCAAACATTCCCGTCGGCAGCAATTTGGCCTTGGGCACCGGTAACATCATGACCAGCCTATATACTTCCAATCCGGAATTAATGACTTATTGGCTCGGCACCGGAATAAAATGTTTGAACGATATTTCCCAGGTAGGTACCCCCGTTTCCTATCTGGGATTTTTTTACGGAATGGGGCCGATTCGTTGGGCCTATTCTCCAAGTTATCCAAATGCTCCTTACTATGTGATGACGGCGGATCTTAATGAGAATAGTACCATCAGCTCCGCCGGGTATACGGGCGACACCTTCCGGGTCCAGTACGACAATAACGGCACGTGGACTACTTATGACCAGAAGTATGTGCCCAATGTGAGTCAAGGTCTCTTCATGGAAGTATTGAACAGCAACACGGTCAACGTGTCCCTGAATCATGCCATCGGAGCGATCGAGTGGGTCGGTAGCATTGACCCCCGCACAAGGCGCTTTGGTAATCCTGGCCCTGGGGGCCGTCAGAATATCCCCCCCCTGAGCAACTATCCTTATCAAACGGTTCCTTCCTCGAGTACGGGACCGCCGACGGCTGCTACTTCCTCGGGTTCCAAGGTTTCATTCTGGGTAGATGAAGCCAACGAGGTGCTCACGAGTGACCGCTGGGGCACGTCTTCCGGCACGGGTTGGTGGTCCGAACCGCAGACTGAATGCATGGCCGATGTCGGCGGTTGGTATCCAAATCCCACCACCAATTGGATGGGCTCGGGACTGGCCGGGGCTTCGCAGTTACCAGCTTCGGCCATGTACTATCGGCCTGGACTCTTTTCGCAAAACAATCCCGCCGCGATTAGCGATGGCCTCAAGTGGATTAACCAGATCGATAATCCCTCGCCTCAATATTACAGTGATCCGGATGGAGTGGTGCGCCGCGCCATGGGTGCCTACGTGCCGACGGGTGCGAGCGATCCCGCCACGACAACCACGGGACTGCCGATGGCGACGACAGGTGGCCCGAGCGCGGTAGCCGACCAGAGCCAAAGCCGTCCCATTATCTTGAATCGGCCTTTCCGCTCCGTGGCGGAGCTCGGCTACGTCTTTTCGGATACTCCCTGGCGAAACCTCAGCATGTTTACGCCGGAAAGCGGCGCGGCGGCCCTGCTGGACGTGTTTTGTATTCAGCCGGACGACAATTCCAGCCCTTTGGTGGCGGGCAAAGTGAATCTCAATACGCGTCAGGAACCCGTGTTGCAGGCGATTCTGGCGGGCGCCTACGCAGATGAGCTAAACAGCGTCGAAGCTTCGGGGAGCATCTCTCCCATGACGGCGGCTGAAGCTACATCGGTGGCGAACGTCTTGATCCAACGCACCTCGAACATGACCACGCCGGGGCAGGGGCCCCTTGCCAACCTCGCGGAGCTCGTGGGGAAATACCAGTCATCGATCAATGCCCCTCTAGGTGGGATCGACGGTTCCCAATCCTATACCGGTTTCAGTGGAGATTTAACCTCCCTCTATGGCGCAGGCGGAGCGCAGGTTAGTCCCGCCAAGAATAATATCGAACGCTTTCGGGAAGCTGCTCTTCGGCCCCTGGCGAGTACGGGCCAGGTGCGCGTTTGGAATCTCCTGATCGATTTGGTCGCACAGACGGGACGCTATCCCCAGTCAGCGACGGCGCTTTCGAATTTTGTGGTCGAAGGCGAAACCCGTTACTGGCTTCATGTCGCCATCGACCGCCAGACGGGACAGGTTATCGATCAGCAATTGGAGGTAGTCAGACAATGAAGCAGTCATCCTTCATGATTTTCCTTCTGACTCTCGCCGCTGGCTTGGGCTTTTGTTCCGCCGCCTGGGGCCAATCTCCGGCTCCGGTGGAAGAGAAATTGGAGTTGATCCCACTGGGACCGGGACCTCTTCTAAACCGCGCTCCCGCTTTTGCAAAATGGACGATCACGTGCGCCTATTCAGATGCGGCACAGCCCGGAAGTCCCCAGGAAAAACACTTCGCCCCGGCTCTTCAAATTGTCACGGTGACGAAGACGAATAATATCTATGACGAGCAGAAGGTCTATAGCGACGGATCGAAAGAGGAAAGCTGGCATGTGGGAAGCCTCCAGATCGAAGCTACTTCATTCACAAATGGAAAATTAATGATATATACACCGAATTCCTTTGGATCTGGAGGAATCGACCCACTGCTTTACACGGACTACACTGCCAGCGATTTTCCGAATCTGGCCTGGCTTTCTCCTCGCAACTACAAAGGAGTGCAGAAAAATAAAAAAGGAGAGTACATGGTCTTTAAAGATAGTATTCAAAATCCTTTTCCCGGGTTGAACTCCGCAACATCGGATGCCACAGCCACCATTGATTCCTTAACCCGGCTTCCCGTCCAAATTAAAACCGCAGCAGTGACGTTAAACTACATTTTTGAGACTCCGCCCCAAGGTCTTCTTGTCTTGCCTTCCGATGTTCAACGTCTTCTCTATGAACGGGCGAATACCTACAAGACAATGACAAAACGAATTCCCTCTTATTGACAATAGCGACCCTGAAGGTTCGGCCGTCAAATCGGAGGGCCTTGCCGGACTTTATTTCGAGACGATCCTTGTTTGACTCCTCATGCAATGAATTGGTCCGGGCTTCTACTTTTAATTCCCTTCTTTTATTGGTACCAGTTGCTTTGGGAGCTTCTCCAAGAAACAAAGTGGTTTGGGTCGCGAGCATTGGCTGGACCCTCTGACAGTCGGCTGCACGCTCACTCCTTCACTTCGCTCTTCAGGGGTTCTCGACAATAAAAGGACGTAACGCAAGAACGAGCGGCACGACCGCGATTGCGGTCAAGCCAGACGCCAGAACGGCGGTATTCCGACTGGAGTGGTCGGCAATGAGGCCATAGGCGATCGGAGCCAAGCCTCCCGAGACAATCACACCGGGGTCGGGGCTTTCAGGCAAAAAGCAACATTAAGAAAATAAAAACAAAAGCATTTACAATTTATTAAAATTTTGCGACAAACTTAGAAGTCACCTAATAGAAGGGTTTGATGTGCAAGTGAAGGTAAAGAGCGCTTCTCTCTCTAGAATTACATCAGCTGGCTGCACTCTGTCCGACATTAACAGCTTCTTCACGCCCCCTAAGCGAAGCTGCTCCTCTAGCCCCAAAATTAATGGCCCTATTCAAGCCAAGGAGCAATCGGTATTAAAATATAAATGAAATTAACTACACAATTCTACGGCAATGAAACCAAATTCCTTATTTCTCACTCACTCCCTGATCGACCCGGCAACTTTAAGGGCAACGGGGAGCATCGCCAAAATAGCGCTAATTATTGGCTGTCTCCTTGTCTTCGGCTGTTTTGAGACCGCAAGAGGTGGGTTGGCAAATGGTAATTCCAACGCCAATGCGGCTGGCCTGTATAATTTTATCTCCGGGCTGAGTGCAAAAAGTAACAAAAGGATACTCTCCGGACAAAACATCCTCCAGAAAACGAATACCCCGACCGGGATCATGGACGAAAATGATCTCATTTGGGGCCTCGAAAATCAAACGGGCAAACTTCCCGCCATCGTTGGAGCCGACCTCAACGATACCAATACGGGAGCCATGATGCCGGCGCAACTGGTAACCCTTGCACAAACAACCGGATGCATGATTGAACTGGACGGAGGCCTCACTTTTCCCAATCAGACATCAGGCGAGAGTCTGAACCATCTGTTACCTGGCGGCGCTGACCGGACGGCGTGGCTGGCTTCAATGGATGCGGTCGCTGCCCAGCTTCAGTACCTCCAAACGAATAACATCACGGTGCTCTATCGGCCTTTGCATGAGATGAATGGCTCCTGGACCCCGTACTATACAACGGATACAGCCTCTTTTCAGGCACTTTGGAAGGATCTATTTACTTATTTTACGCAAACAAAAGGATTGAATAATTTGATCTGGGTCTTTGGCCCTAATGACGCGACAGGCACTGTTCCTTCCTGTCAGCCTTATTATCCTGGAAGCCCCTATGTCGATATCGTGGGTTCCGATGTCTATAACGATGCGGCCACCATGCATGAGTACAATTTCTTCACCACTCTGGGCAAGCCGATATTCTATACGGAGTTTGGCAACGGTAGCGGCTCTGGAGGTGGAACCTATAATGGCACCTATAACTTCGAAACCCAGTTGATAGCGACAATCAAAAACACCTATCCTCAAATTGTCGGCTTTCTGGCCTGGAGTGACTGGTCTGCCAGCGGGACGTGGATCTATAAATCGATCGAGCATAATATTGACGGTGGAATGATGTCCGATTCCTGGGTCTTAACCGCCGCGGATGTGGAAAGCCTTGGGCCTCCCATTACCGGCCTCACCGGCTATTATAAAATCGCCAATCAAAGTACCGGCACGGCGCTGACGCTTAATAGCCTGACTCAGGGCGCAATCGTTTCCGGATCAACTTACGCCGGAAATATCTACCAAAAATGGGGATTGTCGCCCGATGTGAGTGGAGGATACACCATCACGGACGCCTACTCCTACCAGGTTATCTTTGATCTATCCCCGGGAACCAGCGGAGAAAATGTGGAGCAGTATGGAGAAGCCAGTTGGCTCAGTGGTTACAGGGCATGGAATCTAAC
The DNA here is from genome assembly GCA_026225555.1 of Methylacidiphilales bacterium. Taxonomy (GTDB): domain Bacteria; phylum Verrucomicrobiota; class Verrucomicrobiia; order Methylacidiphilales; family UBA1321; genus JABDGH01. The sequence continues at coordinate 11,267 of JAMFSY010000064.1, read as the reverse complement.
CCATAACAGCGATGGCTCCTATTCCATTGTGAATGGCAAATATCCCACCCAATGCCTGACCTCGACCGGGACGACCATCACCACAAATACCAATACGGGAGCCGCGAACCAGAAGTGGATATTGACGCCGGTTTCCCCATCAACCTATACGGGGGGAAGTTCACAGATCCAATGGGGCGCCCCGACCAATATCATCAAGAATAGTGATGTCCTGACAAATGGGGCTTATTTTGATGCAGCCCTCACTCCTTCGGGAGCTAACGGAGGCAGTCCGCTGACCATTAATGCGGCCCTCGGCGTTACCTTCAATATTATTGCCACTGGGAATGTGAATGTGACCGATCCAAGTGGAGACATTGCCTTATCCTCCAGTCGTAATCCCTATACAGGCGGCAATTCACCTAGCGGCAACGCGGACTATAATGTCCTGGTCGGGCACACGGAGTATGCCCAGAACGTCTCCCAAACGGTAACTCTGAATCATTTGACCGTTGGGCATACCTATCAAGTTCAAATATGGAGCGCTTCGATAGGAATGGGAAACTACCTAACCGACCTGCATGCCTCGAATGGGATTACGCTGAATGCGAATACGGGGCAGTATGCGGTGGGTACTGTCACCGCAGCAACTTCCGCCGTATCGTTCACAGCGACTAATAATACTTCCTCCCTCAACGGAGTCAGCATGATAAACGCCATTTCCGTTCGCGATATTTCCAACTAGCTTGAGTTGCGGGCCGGCCAATGATTGGAAGGAAGAACGGTCGGTCTGAGATTTTCGCGCCGCCAACGATGTAAACGGCCACTCAATCGAGCGTATTGGCGCGCGTGCCACGAGGCCTCGTGCCCGGTAACTGACGGGCCCAGAAGTAACGCACGGATGGCGTGGCATTCGCCGGCAGCTTGCTGACGAAAGCGATGTCCTTGATCTCCTGGTCACCCATTTTCAGGCGGCCTTTGCGCAACGTGATGCGAAATAAAACCGCGAGAGCGCTCTTGGAGGGGCGATCGAACAGGTCGATGATCTTGGCGGAAGTGACCGTGAGGCCAATTTCCTCCTTCAATTCGCGGCGTAGCGCCTGCTTCAACGCCTCCCGCGAACGCACCTTTCCGCCGGGTAGCGACCAGAGTTGCTCACCGGCAGTTTGCTGCACGAGGAGGACATTGCCAAAAGCATCCTGAATCCAGGCGAGAACGGAGACTTCCTTGGCGGAACTGGGACGCACCTTGGCGGGACTCCTTGGTCTCTTTGGCATAAATCCCTTTACACAAAGACATTCGGATTGTCACCTAATTGTAACAATCCGAGTTACTGTCGCCTTCTATTTGGCTTGAGTCGACCGGGAGTTCAGAAGATCAACCGATTTTTTCGGATTCAAAAGCAGGATCCGTTTGTCGCCGGGGTTGGTATCCAGACCGCCTTTGATCAAATCAATCACATCGCCTGGCACAAGCTTGGGATTCAGGGCGAAGAGCTTGGCGGCGAGATTGGCCACTTCCGGCGAAGCCATGGAGGTGCCGGAAAGCTTCAGGTGACTGCCGCCGGGAATCGGGCTATCGACCTCGAAGCCGTCCGCGTAGGCGGTGACGTTCTTGCCAAAACTGGTGAACGAGGTTTCCTCGCCCGCCTGGTCGACGGCGCCGACCGTGATCATATTCGGCAGATCGAACGAGGAGGGGATGACCTCGTCGAAATTCACGTCATTGTCGCTATTGCCCGCGGCGGTAACGAAGAGAATATCGGGCGCGCTTTTGAGCGCATTGTAGAGGTCGTCCTTGCCGATATCGAAAATTTCGCGGGCCTCCTTCTTCCGTTCCTCCGCGTCGGCCACGCCGTTCTTTTCCAGCGCCTCCTCAACGTCCTTGAGCGAGCCGCCCCAGCTCATGTTCACGACACGCACGCCATGCTGCTTGAAATAATCGACCGTCTGCTGGTCGGCGATGACGTCCTTGCGCGCCTGCTCGACCGTCGGCTTCTCGGGGATGAGATGATAGTCGAAGGTGATGCGGGCGATCAGAAGTTGCGCGAATGGATTGCCATGGCTGGCGATCCCGGCGACGTGGGTACCGTGGATGTAGTTGCCGAAGAGCTCGAGGTCTTCAAGGAACGGCTTGACCTTGTCCTGGGGCAGGGCCGCCATCTTCTTTTTCAAGTCGGCTGCTTCAGGGCTATCGACGGCCGCTTCCATGTCGAGGATGCCCTTGATCTGCGATTTCAATTCCGGCAGGCGCCTGGCGTCGGCTCCGAGGGGATAGAGCTCACCATGCACGCGGTTGGAATGGAGATCGTAGGAGAGACCATGGGGCTCGGCGCCGTCCTTGGGCGCGTCGGGATCGTTGAATATCTTCGTGGGATAAACTTTGGGATCGACACCTGAGTCCCAAATGCCGATGACCACGGGAGTCAGCTTTTGTTCCTTCGTCAGGGTGACGGCGCTCGCATTCCAAATATCGGCCTTCGCGACCTTGTGTTTTTCAATGACGGAAGAAAGGGCCGCCACGATGGGCTGCTTGAGGGGGATGGAAATTTCCAGGCTCGAACGAAGGTGAACGATGCTGTCGGCCAGGTCGGTGCTCAGCGCGCCAGCCTGCTTGACCACGGGATCGATTTCGCTCTGGATTTCACCGAGAACGAGATTCTTGCTGGTCAGCTCGAAGCTTCCCTTGATCGACTTCAGTTCGTCCTGCACCACGTTCCAGGGCAGGGCGTCAGCGCGGGTGGCGAGTTCCTTTTGGAAGGCCTGCTGGAAGGCGGGCTGGGAGATGTCGGCGAGATTGGTCAGCTTCAACTCGTCCATCACATCGAGGCGGACGACGGTGATGAAACCGGTCATGATTTTGAGCGCGGGCTTGTCCTCCAATCCCTGCAACTCGGCGATGAGGCTGCGCGCCTCGTCCGTCTTTCCATCGAGAAGATCGAGGGTGAGGAGAGTGCCTTTGAGCCGTTTAAGCGTTGTCTTGTCCTGGATATCGTAGGTCGCGAGATCCTTTTCCACATCGCCGCGAACCGCCGCGGCGAAGGGCGCAAATTTTTCGTCCGAGGTCACGAGGTCGACCGCGCTGCCCTGCACCGGATAAGTGTGGCGGGGGAGATCATCCAGCTTGGTGATCTTGGGCTTTTCGGGCGCGACCGGGGCCGGCGCGACAACGGGTGCAGGCGGCGCGGGAGGCGTCGGCGGTGTCTGGGGCGGAGTCTCCGTTTGCTGATGGCAACCGGTGGCGCAGACGAGCAAACTAAGGGCGGCAAGGCGCCGGAAAGAGGCGGGCAAAGTCATAAGCCCGACACCCTAACAGGCATCGCCCCGTTGGCGAGTGCCCGATTAAAAGTGACAAGAATGTAAGCGCGCTTATTCCGCGCCGAAATCGAGCACGGTCGTCGTCTTGTAATCGTCCCCCGGCATCAGGACGGTGGAGGGGAAACCGGACTGGTTCGGGGAGTCGGGGTAGTGTTGTGTTTCCAGGACTAAACCTTCGTATTGGCGATAGGCCTTGTCGCTCGTCTTGCTGTCCAGAAAATTGCCGGAATAGAATTGAATGCCGGGCTGATCGGTGGATACGGTCAGGGTGCGCCCGCTTTTGGGATCCTTCACTTCGGCGGCGACGGCCCAGTCGGAGAAGAAGCCCTTTTTCAGGACATAATTATGGTCGTAACCGATCGGCTTTCCGCCGGCTTCCTTGAGGTGAAGTCCGATCGGCGTCGGCTGCCGGAAATCCCACGGCGTCCCGGCCACGTCTTTGATTTCCCCCGTCGGAATCAACGTGGCGTCCACCGGCGTAAAGCTGTCCGCGTGGAGGGTCAGCAGGTGATCGAGAATGGTCCCGTGGCCCGCGCCCGCGAGATTAAAGTAGGCGTGATTGGAGAGGTTGACCACCGTGGTCTTATCGGTTGTCGCGTTGTAGGCGATGCGCAACTGGTTATCCTCGGTCAGAGTGTAAGTCACGCTGACATAGAGATTCCCCGGGTATCCCTGATCGCCATCGGGACTAAGCAGGCTGAAGCGGATTGCCGGGGAATCCGAATCGACGGCTTCCTCTTTCCACACCTGTTTGTCAAAGCCGCGCAGGCCGCCATGCAGGCTGTTGGGCGGATCGTTGATGGGGAGTTGATAGGTGATCTTCCCGAGTTGGAACCGGCCCTTGGCGATGCGATTGGCGTAACGTCCCACAATCGCGCCGAAGTAGGAGGTCTGGCGAAGGTAGGGAGTGAAGTGGTCGTAGCCGAGCACCACGTTCTCAAACTTGCCGGCGCGATCCGGCGCCATGATCTTCACGATCGTCGCGCCGTAATCCATGATGCTGACGCTCATGCCGCTTTTATTGGTGAGCGTGTGCAGCGTGACCGGTTCCTTCCGCGAGGTCAGACCGAAAGGTCGGGCTGTGATTCCCTCCGTAACCGTGGCTGCTGGAACGTCAACGGCACGGGCATGCCCGGAGCAAAAAAGGAGGGCGAGGCAACCGAAGGAAAGTCGCGCGAAACGAACCGGCGACCGGAGAGACAGCGGTAACGACATCTCTAAAAATTAACATGCGGGTAGGCGTGAACAAGCTTTCTTGGACCGCGATGGAGGCGAGAATAACTTTGCTTGCGATCTGACCTGCGGAAGGACGAAAGAGCGCTTAAGCGCTGAAGCTCTCGCCGCAGGAACAGTGGGCTGCGGCGTTTGGATTGGTGACCTTGAAGCCGCCTTTTTGCAGATCGTCGCTGAAATCAAGCAGGGAGCCCGAAACGAAAAGCGCGCTTTTCGGATCCATGACAACGTTAACGTTGTGCGAGCGCACGAAGATGTCGCGCTTCACCGGGCCATCCACCAGGTCCATCTTGTACTGCAGGCCGGAACATCCTCCGCCGACCACGGCAAGCCGCAGGGCGCCGTTGGGCCGTCCCTGCCGCGTCAGCAGGCCGCTCAGCTTGGCCGCGGCATTGTCCGTCAGCTTGCAGAGCTTGTCGTTGCCGCGCTTGACCCCCTCGGGAATAGGATATTCGTCCATCGGGGTCTAATATGCCGTTAGTCGGCAGGAGACGCAAGTGTCTCGGTGGCCCATTCCCCGGCGGGCGGGATGGAGGACGCGAAAAATAAGCTCTGCAAATGGCTTCGGATCGACACAATCCTGCTAAACCGCATGCACTTTCGTTTTCTTGCCGGCATGTTCCTCATGGTTCCACTTTGGAATCTCGTCTCGTGCTCGAAGGAAGCATCCGGCCCGCCGCCTTTCGTCGTCGGAGGTTCGGGTATGTCCGATATTGAAGTCATTCGCGACAATAAAATCGATTGGTCTTTTCCCGCCGGAGGGGATTGCGACGATGTTCACATGCTGCCCAGCGGCAATATCCTGTGGGCTCACACCAATGGCGCCAGCGAGGTCACGCCCAATAAACAGGTGGTGTGGGACTATCCCGCGCCTCCGGGAACCGAGATCCATTCGGTGCAACCGATCAGCAATCACGAGGTGCTGGTCATGCAAAGCGGCACGCCGGCGACCCTGCTGGAAATCGACACCAGCTCGCGGACGATCGAGAAGAGCCTGGTCATCCCGACCACGGCGGCGGTGCATGATCAATTCCGGATCGTGCGCAAGACCGCGACCGGGACCTACATCGTCCCTTATCTGAGCGAGAACAAGGTCTGCGAATACGACCCGCAGGGCGTGCTGCTCTGGAGCGTCCCGGCTGAGGAGCCTTGGGCGGCGAGCCGGTTAAGCAACGGCGACGTGCTTATTTCCGGCGGCTGTAAACATTATATTCGCGAGATCAGTCCCGATGGGCATGCCATGTGGGAGATCAACCAGAACGATCTTCTCGGCGCGACGCTGCTTTGCGTTCGAGGAGCCAAGCGGCTGGCCAATGGCGATACGCTGATTTGCAATTGGGCGGGCGAGGACCTGGCCGCCGTGGGGCAGGAGCCTCAGATTCTCGAGGTTACTCCGGAGAAAAAGATCGCATGGTCGTTCAATAATACCGCGCTGGTCGATTTGCCCTCGGCGGTCGACCTGCTGGACGAAAGTGCGCCCACGCCTTCTCCGTAAAGCCAGTCTTTTTTCTGTCATCCTGAGCTTGTCGAAGGATCAGTTCGGTTGCCTTTTACCGAGGCGAAACTGATCCTTCGACAAGCTCAGGATGACAGATTTTAATGCGACTAACTGGAAATCGCTCTAAGCCTGATTTTGGACTGCGGCGCGGTGCTGGCGGAGGGTCTCCTCGACGATCCACTCCCCCACGTGGCCGCGCTCTTTATGCGCGAGGGTGTAGGCGCGCGTGTTCGCCGCCATTTCCTCCAGCTTAGCCGGGTCGCCCAAGGCGCGCGCGACCGCCCGCTCAAAGTCATCGCCGATCAGGGAAAAGTAGACCGCGTGGACGTCGGGCTGCAAGGGCATGTAATTCTGTGCGTAAGGCCAGTTGATCAACGGCACGGCGCCATTGGCCGCCACTTCATAATGACGCCACGTTTCGCAGCCGAAGCTCTCCGTGCAAACGATCAGTTTCGAGCGCTGGAGCAGTTCGAGATATTCCTCCCAGGGCACCAGTTGGTTTACGCAGAAAATCTTGTGACGATCCTTCAGCTTCAGGCAGCGCTCGTAAACTTCCTGCCGGATGGGGTTAAAAGTCAGGTTCGAGAAGGGGTCGATGTCGCCTTTGCTGCGGATCGGCACGATGGTGCCGGTGAAGCAAATGTCGATGTCACGCTCTCGCATCGGGCGGACTTTTTCCGGGATCGAGCGCTTGGGAATGCCGTTGGTCAGCGGGCGCAGCTTGGGCGTGAAAGGAGTCACGCGCTTGCGACCGAAGAAGGTTTCCAGCGGCATCAGGGAGCGACGCGGCCAGAAGTAGAGGTTCAACTTGAAGTAGAGCGTGCAGGCCCGGAGCAGCGGATAGTCCTGGGGCAGGACGTAGGAGGTATCGAGAAAATCGACCACCGCGAGGGGAACGGAACTGCCCGCCAGCAGCCAGCGCGCCCAGAAGCTGTCGAGCATGCGGTGCTTATAGGTGAGGAAACGGAAAGCTTCCGCCAGCCGCGTGAAGAATCGCCGGTGGACGGGCCACGCGGAATTCTGGATGGGGCCGCTGATGACGAGATCGAATTCACCGCGCGCGAGTCGGCGGCGCAGTGAGAAGAGGCGGCTCCACGAGGCCGCATGGGGTGAGCGCTTTTTGGAACGATCGCCGGAGACAATCTCGATTTCATAGGCGGGATTATTCCAGAAGAGATCGGCGCAATAACCCTCGAAATGGGAGGCGCCCCAGAGGATGAGAATGCGCAGCCGTTTTTCCGCGGGGGAAGTCATCCGTGATTTTTGAGCAAATGGTCCGCTGTGGCAATCTTCCGCCGTGACCTACTTGCGATGGGCGATCTTGCCCAGTTCCGATTGCAGGCGCTGTCCCACGAAGGGAATCAGGTCCAGTGGCGGTTCTTTGAAATCGGGCGAGAGATCGCGCTCCGTGTTCGCGCGATCGAAGTGAAGATGGGTCTCCAGATAGGGCCGTAGATCCGTAATGGCCTTGTCGAAAATCCGGGAGGCCGTCGGCAACTCGGAGCGCTTCAATCCCGGTTCGAAGGCGAGCTTCAGGCCCGGAACCATGCCTTCAAGAATGGCCGCGATGTCGCGGAAGTAGGTGGGCTTAGGTGCGGAGAGATGGTAGGTATGCCCCGAACCCGAAGGCAGTCGCGCCAAGTCGCCCATCGCGGCAATTACCCAGTCGCTATGCACAAGATTGATGCTGGCGTCGGGGGCAAGCCGGAAAATAAAAGGCTCGCCCCGCTTCGCCGCCAGCGCGACGGAATAAGCGCAGGCGTCCACCATCTTGAAGCCGCCTGTGCCGGATTTATCGTCCACCACGACGCTAGGGCGAAAGATCGCTCCGCGAACGCCCGCCTGGAACACGCGCTGGACGCTCAATTCCGCCGCGAGCTTCGAGGCCTCGTAAGGATTGCGGAAAGTCTGGCCCATCGCGCTTTCCGATTCCAGCGCCACGCCCTCCCGCTGTCCAACGACATAGGCCGTGCTGATATGATAGAAGGGGGTGCGGTGAGAACTCCGGAGGACCGCTTCGACCAGCCGTTCGGTTCCCTCGATGTTTACTTCGCGGATGTCCTGCGCGACTTTTTCCGAGCCGGACGTCAGGGAGGTCAGCGCGGCGAAGTGCCATAACCCACCGTCGGTTTCGAGCAGGGAGGCGAGCTGTTCGGAACCGAGTTGGCGCATATCGCCTTCGACCAGCGTGACGCGATTCTCGTGGGGCCGCAGCCAGTCTTGAAAAGTATCCGATTGAAAGGAGGCGGAGGCACGGCGCACGAGCAAACGGGCGCGCGAATGCGGATGGTGCCGAAATTGATGTTCGAGAAAAGCGAATCCGAGGGCTCCGGTGGCGCCAGTCAGGGCGAGAGAAGTGGGGTGATAAGCATCCATGGGCGCGAGTAACGGCCCTGAGGCTAGAGGCCTCGGGAAGATCGGCAATCGTAAAGTCACTTTTGCGTGGGTCCGCCTCATTTTCTCTTTCTTGTCGGAACGGAAAAGGCTAGTTCCTCCCTCGGACTTTCACCGCCATGAAGCATCTGCTCCTTGCCGTTCTGGCCATTTTCTTTGGCGCTTTTTTAATCTATCCCCTTTGCGGGCTTTTGGGCGGCGCTTTTTTTGTGACGGACGGGCATGGGCATAGGGCCTTCACCCTCGGCTTTTTTGAGCTGCTGATCGAGAACCGGCTCTACCGAATGGCGCTGGTCAATAGTTTCGAGATCGCCTTCTGGTCGACGCTCGGTACGGCGCTTCTTTCCGTTCCGCTCGCGGTGCTCTTCACCCGCTTTCTTTTTCCCGGTCGCCACCTGCTTCGTTCTGCGCTGCTGGCCCCGCTGATCCTGCCGCCCTTTGTCGGAGCGCTGGGCATCAAGCATCTCTTCGCGCGCTTCGGGACACTGAATCTTTTCCTGGCCAAGGTGGGCGTCATCTCCCTGCAACATCCGGTCGATTGGCTCGGCTCCAGCGGCTTTATCGGGATCATCCTGCTCGAGATTCTCCATCTCTTTCCGATCTTCTTTCTCAGCAGCAGCGCCGCGCTGGCCAACATCGATCCGGCGTTTCTGGATGCCGCGGCGAATCTCGGCGCATCGTCTTGGCGTCGCTTTGTCACGATCACGCTGCCCCTGGCGCGGCCGGGCCTGTTTGCGGGCGCGTGCCTCGTCTTCATCAGCGCCTTCACGGACCTTGGCACGCCGCTGATTTTCAACTTTTCGACCACGGTTCCCACGCAGATTTTCAATGCCTCGGTGGACGCCAATAGCGAGCAGATCGGCTACGCCTTCGTGGTGACGACTCTCCTGATTGTTCTCGTCTTCTTCCTCCTCGTGCGCCGATTCGGGGAGGGGAGCTCCCAGGCGATGCCCGCGCGGGTGAGCCGGTCGATGCAGGAGGAAACGCTTTCGCCCTGGCGGGGGCGGGCCGCGACGGTCGTCGTCAGTCTCCTGCTCTTCATTGCCGTCCTCCCTCATCTCGGGGTGATCCTGAACTCTTTCGCGGAGCGCTGGTTTTTTACGATGCTGCCCACGCGCTATTCGACCGAATATTACGCGGAGGTTTTCTCGGACAAGTTCACCGCCGGCAGCATCGCCAATTCGCTCCTCTATTCCGGGTTGAGCGCGTTGCTCGATCTCGGGCTCGGGCTGGTCATCGCGCATCTTTTGGCGCGTGAACAGTTTCGGGGAAAATCCCTGCTCGATGCGCTTTCCATGCTGCCGCTCGCCTTACCAGGCCTGGTGCTCGCGTTCGGTCTGCTCATGAGCTACAACCTGCACGGCTGGTGGCTATGGATTAATCCACGCTCCAATCCCACTTTTCTCCTCGTCATCAGTTACGCCTTACGCCGCCTGCCTTATATTGTGCGCGCGGCTTATGCCGGTTATCAGCAGACGAGCATCTCGCTGGAGGAGGCATCCTATAATCTCGGTGCCGGACGCTGGCGCACCTTTTCGCGTATCACCTTGCCATTGATCGCGCCGAGTCTTTTGGCGGGCACGATCCTGACCTTTTGCTTTGCCATGCTGGAGGTCAGTGATAGCCTCCTCCTCGCCATGGAGGCGCGTTTCGCGCCCATCACGCGCGGAATTTACGAGGTCATGGGACGGCCCAGCCCCGATTCCGCCAGTCTGGCTTGCGCGCTGGGTGTGCTGGCCATGGTTTTGCTCGGCGGCGGATTGCTGCTGGGGTCACGGCTGATGGGTCAACGCCTGGGTCAATTCTTTCGCGCATGAAATTTTGTTGGATATTCCGTCTTCTTCCTCTCGTCTTCACGTTACCGCTGGCGGCGCAGACCACGAATGGGGCCGCTGGCTCCCCGCCGGGGCCCGCTAATCCTGACCCGTTCAGCGATCCGTTGATCCAGCAGGTCGAGGCCCGGCATCGCAAAGCTGTGGCTGGCGACACGGAGGAGACCAAAAAGCTGACCGCCGATCTGGAAAAGTGGACGAAGGAACAGCCGCAAAATCATCTCCTGCAGGCGTACCTGGGCAGCGTCTACACGCTCGATAGCCGCGACGCGTGGCCGGGGCCGAGCAAGCTGACTTATCTCCGCACCGGTGGGCAATATCTCGACGCCGCGGTCGCCGCCGATCCGAACAATCCCGCCGTCCGTTTTGTACGCGCGATCGATTTCTTTGAATTGCCGGCCATCTTTGGCAAACGCCAAACCGCTCGGGACGATTTCGAGCTTCTGGTCAAGCAGGTGGATGGCGAGGTGAAGACGCCCTACACGTTGAACACCGAGACTGCCCAAGCGATCTATTATTATGCCGGGCTCAGCCTCAAGCAGCAGGGGCAGGCTCCTGCGGCGAAGGACGTCTGGCAACGGGGACTGAAGTTAAATCCCACTTCCGACCTTGGGATAAAAATCCAGGCCGAACTGGGAAAATGAAGTAAGGTTCTCGCGCTTTTTATGAATTACCAAGGCAAACGTTGGCGGACCATTTGGCGGAACTTGGAGGAGACGAACGGCTCCATCGGCGTGATTGATCAGCGCCTGTTACCGCATGAGTTCAAGACGCTGAATCTCGCCACGATGGAAGAATGCGCGGAGGCGATCCGCAACATGACGGTGCGCGGCGCGCCGCTGATTGGCGCGACGGCCGCCTATGGCATTTGCTTCGCCTTGCGTGAAGATCCGAGTGACGCGGGCCTGGCTTCGGCTTATTCGACCTTATTGAAAACCCGGCCCACCGCCGTGAATTTGCGCTGGGCGCTGGACCGGATGCAGGCGGCGGTCGTGCAGTTGCCGCCCGCGAAAC
>JAMFSY010000063.1 GCA_026225555.1 Methylacidiphilales bacterium | reverse complement strand
TGTTCAGGCGGGGGAAGGCCATGTCGGGCGCGCCGATCTGAAGGGGCATGACGTAATTGCCGAAGGCGGCGAAGCCGATCGGGACGATGCCGAAGAACACCATGATCGTGCCGTGCATGGCGCCGAGAGTGTTGTAGAAATCGCCGGTCATGACGCCGCCGGGCATCTGGTTCTTGCCGAAAATGATTTGCAGAAGCGGGGGATGATTCGGATCGGCCGGAATCGGCACGGGCACCGAGGGCATGTAGCCCATACCGAGATGATAAAGAATCTCGTGGTACTGATAACCCATGTGGAGACGGGCGTTGTCCCAGGTCAGCGCCTGGCCGGGGAAGGCGAGCTGCCAGCGCATGAGCAGCATGAGACAGAAACCGAAGAAAAGCAGGATCAACCCGGCGATCATGTACTGGATGCCGATGACCTTGTGATCGGTGGAGAAAACGTAACTGCGCCAGAACCCGAGCTCGTGATGCTCGTGGCCGTGGTCGTCGTGCGCGTCGTGGCCATGCGAGGACGCATGGGCCGGGGCCGGAACGGCGGCGGATTCGGCGCTGGGGGGTAGATCGTCCATAAGGGGTCGGTGGTTAAAGAGTCAGGTAATTAATTACACGTTTTTAAGAGCGGGCGCAAAGGATTCTCCGCGCTTTTCAAAGGTATTAGAAAGTTATTCGAGCTAGTTGGAAAATTCTTCATGAGGGCGGTGGAAAAAGCGCCCTAAAACGACTTCGTCCCGTCGAACTGAAAGGTGACAGTGGCGTTGCCGCCTTTCACGTGAATGGTTTGCTCGACCGGCTCGGCGAAACGGGGATGCCAGGCGTCGATTTTGTAGTCGCCGTCGTTCAGATCGCCGCTGAGTCGGAGTTTGAACGCACCCCCCTCATCGCTCACATCGAAGCAGGGGCTGTCGAGCACCTTGACCCAGGCCTGCATCCAGGCGTGGACATCGCATTGCAGGGTGTAGAGACCCGCCGAGTCGAATTGGCGTTCATCGGTCTGGCCTTGGAAAACCTGGCCAAAGTTGAAGACATCCGCGCCGGGCGGCTGGCCGGGGCCATCGGAAACTTTGGCGCGGACGTTGTGGAGAGTGGGGTCGCCGTTGACGACCTTGAAGGGAATGCTGGTCTGGACGGCGATGACGTGCGGGACGTAGCGACAGCCGATCTGTTTGATCGCGATTTCGGGAGCCGGAGCGACGTCGTGATCCGCCATCAAGCTCGGGGCCACGATCCAGACCACGACGTCCTGCAGCTCGCCCTTGGGCCCGATCTTCCAATTCTCCGTATGGCGCACGGGGCTTTCGCCGCAATTATTGGCGCGGGCGTAGAAGGTCTCGTCCTTGCTGTTGGGCGGGCCTTGAATCGTGACCGTTCCCGTGACATCGGCGCGGGCAGGAAAAGAGAAAATGACGCCACCAAGCAGAAGCAACGAAAGCCGAAAGATCGCAAAAGCCAGCTGGGGGAAGCTCCCCCTTGCTGCCCTCCGCAGGAGCAGGAGCAGGAGCGGGATGGCGGAGCGAGAAGGCACTACTTGTTCGGCGCGATCTTTAGCAGCGCGGGCTCGGTGTAGGCATCGCTCTGGCTAAATTTCGTGCGGGCGGCGGCCACTTCATCGGGCTTCACGGCGTCGCCGGTATTGCCCCAGGACGCACGGATGTAGGTCATGACGGCGGCGATTTTGTCGTCGGTCAGGTTGGTGGCCCAGCCGGGCATCTGCTGGCTGCCGTAGGAGCCACCCTTGACGGTCAAGGGGCCTTGCAGGCCGTGCAGCATGATGGCAAAGAGAGCGCTTTTATCGCCGAGCACCCATTCCGATCCGGCGAGCGGAGGATAGGAGCCGGGCTGTCCTTCGCCCGTGCCCTGGTGACAGTTGGCGCAATTGCCGCCGTAAATCTGCTTGCCGAGGGCCATCGGATCGAGCGGCTTGGCGGCTTCCGCCGGGCCGCTGCTGGCCACGATGGGCGCGCCGGGACCCTGGTCATAATGGCCCGCGCCGCCGAAACCGGAGAATGAACTTCCGGCCAGGAAGAGGGCGAAGCCGCAGACGAGATAAAGCCAGATGGGAAACGATTCGCGTTCCGAAGCCGGCGCGGGATCGATGTCGGGCGTCTCGACGAAATCGGGCGATTCCGGCTGCACGGTGGAATGCTTCCGTGGCGGATCGATCGGTTGCAGCTCGGGATTTTGCGTCGTGCTCATGGCTCAGCTTTTGGCGGCGGGCGGGGCCACGGGGCCCTTTTCGTCGGGAAGATGGTAGTCGTTCTTGAGCGAGAGGAGATAGGCGACCAGCGCCTTCGCTTCGGAGGTGGGGACAATTTCGTAACCCACGGGCGGCGCGTCGGCCCCGCTCAGGACCAGCGCGTCCTGCGAGGGCTGCCCGTGGATCTTGCGGGTGACAAAGAGGAACCGGTAGGCCGGCATGCTGCTGTGCGTATCGGTCAGGCTGGGAGCGTAGAGATAGCGGTACAGGCCGTTGGCATCGGGATAACGCTGGGCGACATTGGTCAAGTCCGCGCCACTGCGGCTGTTGCCGAGGAAGACCTGGTGATTCCAGATGTAATCGCGCGGATAGGAGCGACGGGTGATGGGCTTGCCGTCTTCATCATTGGCCGTGCCCCAGCCGCGTACGATATCGGCGCCGGAAGTGGCGGCCCGCACCTGCTGGGTGTGACAATAGACGCAGCCGTTGGCGGCGTAGACCTGCTCGCCCGCATGGGCCTCGTTGGGTTTGTCGAAGGGTGTGATGTTGGTGCCGCCCGATTCATCCTGGATCGGCGCGAGATGGCCGAGTTCGCTCCACGGCAGGACGACCAGCACCATCCAGGTGAAGAAAAAGGCCACGAAGATCAGGCCCACAAAGGTGCGAAAACGGAGGGTTGGGCTCACGCGCGTGCCTCCGTGGGGACGTTGATCGGCACCGAGCCGGGCGCATGATAAGGCTCCTGCAGGATTTCCGCGGCGAGGCGATTGCCGCGCACGCGAATATGGACCCAAGTCAGGAACATCCAGCCGAGATGAATGGCGAAAATACCGTTGCCGATCGAGAGCAGGCTCAGACACATCGTGGTCGCGATGGAGAACGACTCGGCGACTTCCGTCGCGGTGACGATGGTGACCTGCGGATCAGGATTTTCCAGCGTGAAGCCCTGCATGACGCCGCCGAAGCCAAGCAGCGCGATGACCAGCAGGATGCCATAGAGGCTGGCGTAATAATGAGCGCGAACGAGCGGGCCGGAACGCCAGCCGAAATCGAGCAGGCGGGGGATGATGTAGTACATTGCGCCGAAAACCACGAAGCTGAAGAAGCCGTAGAGCCAGAGGAAAAGATTCGCCTCACGGAACATGGTGAAGCGGAGCAGCTCATTCGCGCCGCGGATGGAGAGAATCTGCTCCGAGATGCCCGCGATTACGAAGAAGACGGCCGCGAGGGTCAGGAAGGGGAGGACGATTCCACCATGGGTCTTTTCCTCACCAGCGAGGGCGGTCGGTACGAGGTTCATGCCGATGAGCGCGACGGGCAGGAAGATCAGGCCGCTGAAGACGAGCCCGATGGTGACCGTATCGGCGGGGAAAGGTCCGCCCACGAGATCATGCACGGCGGTCCAGGGCGCGAGGATCAACCAGCTCCAGAAAGCAATGTTGGCCTTGCGGGAGAAGCGGAGCGGCAGGCCGGAGATCTTGGGCACGAGGTAGTAAAGGAGGCCAAGGCCGATGGGCGCGAGCCAGAGGGTGTAGACGCCATGGACATACCACGCATCGAGCAAGCCCTGGATGACGCCTGAACCGGGAAGGCGATGCGAGCTGAGCAGAATGCTGCCGCTGGCCATCAGCCAGGGAAAGGCAAGGAGCGCGGCCAGGATCCAGCCCTGCGCGAGATGATCGTAGCCGGGACGGCGGGAGAGATAGGTGACGATGGCCCAGGTGGCGAAAATGGCGTAGGCGATCCAAAGCACCCAGAACGCGTAGGCGGGGAATTCGAGCAGTTCGACGCTGCTCCCCTGCCCGAGGAAAATCGCGGTCAGGCCGATGGCGACGCCCAGATTCCAGAAGACCACGGCGGTGAAAAGCGAGGCGGGGGAGCGGACTGGATTGCGGCTGGTCCGCGCCAGGACCCAGATGGCGATGCCGAGCGCGGCGGTAGAGGCCCAGCCGTAGATCAGCGCATCGACCGCGGCGGGCCAAATATGGCCGTAGGTGAAGAGGCTGGAATTATTGGAGAGATCGACGAACCAGCCGAGGATGGGCAGCGCGTCGCGGGGATGGGTCAGCGAGGAGGCGTAAACGAGGAGGAACGTGCCCGTCACGAGCCAGTGGACGGCGGAAAGGAAGCAGGCAATCACGGGCCAGCGCACCGAAGCGTCGACCGCGGCCAGCTCGGGATCGCTTGAGACGAAATGATTCGTGCTCACGGGGATGGGGGTGGTGGAGGCCATGTTATTTCTTCTTCGGAGGGGAGGCGGACTTGGCCGGGGCGGAAGGAGCGCTGTTGGTGGCGGGGGCCGCGTTGGTCGTCGCGGCGGCGGTTGCCGGAGCAGGGGCCGGTGCGGCCGCAGGTTTGCTTCCGGGAATTTCCGCGCCCATCGCGGCGGGCTTGCTCTTCAAAGTATTGATTGCCTGCGGGAGGGCCTCGTCGATCGGGATGCGGACGGTGCCCTTGGTCTGGTCGACCCAGTCGGCGGTGGTCAGCGTCTTTTCATCCTCAGCACGAAGCTTGGCGAGATTGTCGTACCGAGTGGTCGCGCGCTCGCTGACCGCGGAAGTGTCCTGGGCCATTTGCGAGGAATAGACCGCAATCACGACGAAGATCAGGAACGTGGCGAAGATGCCAAAGAACCAGCGGATCTTGATCGGAGGCGGTGGGGTGAGAGTGTCGGACATGGTCGAGAAATTAGTTGGTCACGTTCAGGCACTCGACCAGGCGCGGGTCGCGAGTGGGGAAGAGCGAGGCCCGGGCCGCAGTGCGGATGAAGGCCAGGCCGAGGATGGAGCCCACAGTGATGAGGGTGACGAAATCCTGCCAGCTCGGGATGATGCTGTTCTGGTGGGCGTACGGCATGATGAACCAGTAGAGCTCAACACCGTGCATGATCAGAATCCAGACCGCGATGGCGGTCAGCGCACGGAGGCTTTTCTTGTTATCCTGGGAGAGAAGATAGATCGCCGGGAACATGAACTTGCCCACGATGATGATGTAGGAGAGATATTTCCACAGGCCGCGATTGTGGTCGTTGTAGAAGATCGTTTCCTCGGGGATATTCGCGAACCAGATAAGCAGGAACTGGCCGAACGCGATATAGGCCCAGAAGATGGTGAACCCGAAGAGCAGTTTACCCATGAGGTAAAAGTGTTCATAGGTCAGCATCTTCAGATGGCCGCCGGAACGGAGGATCGCGATGATGATGATGGTCGCCGCGAGGCTGGCCTGGACGCAGACGGCGAAATTGTAAACGCCGAACAAGCTGGATGACCAGCGCCAGTAAAGGCCCATCAGCCAGTCGAAGCCGAAAAAGGTTTCCAGCACGCCGAAGATGACCAGCGCGAGGTAGCTGTGATCATGCATCCGGCGGGTGCGGCGCGGGTCGCCATCGGTGTCCTGCCGGACGGAATTCTTCCAGTACCAGCGGCCCGCGATGATGAAGTAACCGAAGTAAACCAGGACGCGGATGTAGAAGAACGGGAAATTCAGGTAACCGGAGCGCAGGGTGAGCTCGTGGTCCGTCGCATGGATCGGTTGCATCCACTGCCACAGCACCTGCCGGAGCTCGGGGATGAAACCGATGGGGATGAAGAGGACGAAGAAGAGCGGCAGCAGGCCGAGAATCGTCTCCCACGTGCGGCGCACCACGACCGACCATTCCGAATCGCACGCGTAATGGAGCATCGTCCAGAAGAAGCAGCCAATCGCGATAGTGAAGAAAAAGTAGAAGGCGTAGAACCACGAGTAGGCGAACTGCGTGGGGTTCACCAGCGCGCCGACGAGCGAGAAGATAATGCCCAGGACGGAAAGCCCGGCGAAAATCGTCGTCAACGCGAACCGGCCCGGTTGGAGCCGATCAGGTCCCGGAAGCTGGAGGGAAGAGGGATGGCCGCTCATGGCTTTTTGCCCTTCGTCTGGAGCGCCTGCTGTTCCTCCGGCGAGGCATCCTGCAACGAGGCGTTCTCGCTGTGCTGGAGCGCGCGGATATACATGATGATCCGCCAGCGGTCATCGATGCCGATATTGTAGGCGTAGCCGAGCATCTGGCCCTTGCCGTTGCTGATCGTGTTGAAGATGTCGCCATCGGACGCCTGGCGGAGCCGGTCGGTATGGTAATTCGCCGCGCCGTTGAGGCCATACTTCGAAGTGATACCGTTGCCCGCGCCAGTCGCGCCATGGCAGACGGCGCAATTGATCGCGTAACGCTCACGGCCCCGGGCCATGTTCACGTCATCGACCTGCAAGGCGGACTGGCCGTCGCGCGCGTCGTGAACGGGAATGCCGTCGCCCCAATGGGTGCTGTCCCACTTGCCGCCCGCCCAGTAATCGATCTTGGGCGGCATCTCTTCCGCGACCGTGCCGTCGATGGGCGGGCGCGAAGCGACACCGTCCGAGAAGAAGGTGCTGCCGACCTGATCCTTGACCTTGTCCTGATAGTTCATGTCGGGAAAGACCTCGAAGGGCGGCTGGGTAAAGTGATGGCCGCGAAAGCCAGCCATGGCCACGACACCGATGGCGACCACGAGAAGCGCGAGGAAGAAATAAGGCAGCTTCATTCCTCGTCTCCGATAAAGGTGAGGTTCGTGCCGCCGATTTCGCGCAGGAGATCGACCGTGGTCTTCTCGCTGAAGCGGGGATCGTTCGCCTCGATCACGATGAAGAACTTGTCATGGGTGGCGCGGGTGAAGGCGTCCCAGTCCCAGAGCGGATGATGCAAACGCGGCAGCATACAGAGCATGGTCATGCCGGTAATGCTGACAATGGCGGAGGTAAGAATCGTAAGCAAATCCATGATCGGCACGAAGCCGGGCAGGCTGAAGTAGGGCTTGCCCTGCGTGTCCATCGGGTAGACGTAGACCGAGCTGATTGTCTCGAGCAGGAAGCCGACGGTGAGACCCAGCAGGCCGCCCGCGAGGGTGAACTTGCCGACCCACGATTTGCCCAGGCCCATCGCCTTGTCGAGGCCGTGGATGTAAAAGGGCGTGTAGGTATCCCACCACTTGTAGCCCTTGTCGCGCACCTGTTCGGCGGCGTGATAGAGCTCGGCGGGATTCCCAAATTCCGCCGCGACGGCGTAGAGCTTCTTCGGCATCTGTCCGGAGCCGACGGGGCAAACCAGGGGCGACTCACTCATGGCTGGCTCCGGTGGAAGATTCCTTATGGTACATGGCCGCGTGCGGATTGGCTTCCGGCAGGACACTGCGCACTTCGGAGATCGCAATGACCGGGATGAAACGGACAAAGAGCAGATACATCAGGAAGAACACGCCGAACGTGCCGGTGAAGGTGATGATATCGATCCAGGTCGGGTAGAACATGCCCCACGAGGAGGGCAGGAAATCCCGGTGAACCGAGCTGACGATGATGACGAAGCGCTCCAGCCACATGCCGACGCTGGGGAAGAGCACGATGCCGAAGGCGAGCCACGGATTGCGGCGCACGCTCTTCATCCAGAAAAGCTGCGGCACCACGCAATTGCAGAACATCATGACATACCAGGTCAGCCAGTAAGGCCCGCGGATACGATCATAGAACGTGTAACGCTCGTTCGGGCTGCCGCCGTAGTAGGCGATGAAGAATTCCATGCCGTAGATGTAGGCAACGAAGAGGCCCATCAGCAGCGTGTAGCGGCAGCACATATCGATGTGACGCAACGTGACCAGGTCTTGCAGCTTGTAGTACTGGCGGATCGGCACGAGGAGGATGATCAGCATGCAGAAGCCGCCGTAAATGGCGCCGACACCGAAGTAGGGAATGAAGATCGTGCCGTGCCAGCCGGGGATGACGGAAGTCGAGAAATCGCTCGAAACCACGGTGCAGGTCGTGATGACGAGGAGCGTCGCGATGCCCGCGAGCATGAGGTAACAAAACTCGTAATTGGCCCACTGCCGCCCGCTGCCGCGCCAGCCGAGACAGAGCACCGCGTAGAAATACTTGCCGATCTTGTTCTTCACCCGGTCGCGCATGGCGGCGGCGTCGGGAATGAGGCCGACGTACCAGAACATGATCGAGACGGAAAGGTAGGTCGAGACCGCGAAGACGTCCCACAAAAGCGGACTGCGGAAATTCGGCCAGATGGCGTTGGCGTTCGGGATCGGCGCGAGATACCAGGCGAACCAGACGCGGCCGACGTGGACCGCCGGATAAATGCCCGCGCACATGACGGCGAAGATGGTCATCGCTTCCGCCGCGCGATTGATGCCGGAGGCCCATTTCTGGCGCGTGAGATAAAGGATGGCGGCGATCATGGTTCCGGCGTGACCGATGCCGATCCAGAAGACGAAATTGGTGATGTCCCAGGCCCAGTTGGCCGAGTTGTTCTCGCCCCAGACGCCGACGCCGGTGGTGATGAGATAAATCAGGCCGATGCCGGTGAGCGAGGCGACGCCGCCCGCGACGCTGACCGCGATCCACCACCAGAGCGGCGCGGGATTCTGCACGACCGAGGCGATGTGGTCGCCGACCCAGGCGGCGCTGCGGTTGTTCGTGACGTAGGGCTCACGGATGAGCTCCTGCCGCGCCTGGGCGTACTCGGGCGGATCGTCGTGACGTTCCACGGAGGTATGCGCCGGTTCGGCGGGAAGAAGGGAGTTGTCGGCCATGGCGGTGGGTGTGTCGGCTGTTCTAGCCGATCAACTCCTCCAGGTTAAGCTTGTTCGCGTTCGTGTGGGCCGCGCCGGGCGGGACGTTCTCGGGACGGGCAGGCTTGTCGGCGCCGTTCTTTTGCGCGCCGGGCGATTCCTCTTCGAAGACGCTGGTATGGCCGATGTGTTCCGCGCCGGGCATATTCGGGTTCGGATTGCGCACACGACCGAGATAGCTCGTACGGGGCGCGGTGCCGAGATAAGCGAGCACGCCGTAGTTGCGCTCGTCCTGCTTGGCGAGGGAGACCTTGCTGTTGGGATCGTTCAGATTGCCGAAGACGATCGCCTCGGCCGGGCAGGCCTGCGCGCAGGCGGAGGTAAACGAGTCGGTCGGCAGCGTGATATCGCCGGAACCGTCGCCGTTCTGGACCGACTTGCGCATCTGGCCGATCTTGGCTTCCTCGATGCGCTGGACGCAGTAGGTGCATTTCTCCATGACACCGCGAATCCGGACGCTGACGTTCGGGTTCTTCTGGAGCTGGAGCGAATCGGGCGAGCCCTTATAGGTGAGCGGGCCGTCCTTGCCGGCGAGCGGGCCGAGGTAGAGCTCGCCGACTTCGCCGAGCACCGGCAGTTTCACGTTCTGGATCGGGCGGTCGTTGTAGTTGAAGAAATTGAAGCGGCGGACCTTGTAAGGGCAATTGTTCGCGCAATACCGCGTGCCGATGCAGCGGTTGTAGGCCATGACGTTGAGCCCCTCTTGACTATGCACCGTGGCATTGACCGGGCAGACCGGCTCGCATGGCGCGTTCTCGCACTGCTGGCAGGCCATGGGTTGGAAGAGCACCTGCGGATCTTCGAGGTAGGCGGAGTCGGTCGGCTTGCCGTCGGGCAGGCCGGTGACGTCGGTGGCGAAATAGCGGTCGATGCGGATCCAGTGCATCTCGCGGCCCCGGATGACCTGGTACTTGCCGACGATGGGGATGTTGTTCTCCGCCTGGCAGGCGATCATGCACGAGTTGCAGCCGACGCAGGTGTTGAGATCGATGGCCATGCCCCACGCGGGCCGTTCCGGCTCGTAGGTCCTGGAGTAAAGCTTGGGCGGGATGTAGCCCGACTCGTAATTCTGGTAGCCTTTGAGCTCGCCTTGAGGGGCGTCCTTGTCGATGCCGATCTCCTGCACGAAGGCGGGATCCTCGTGATATTTTTCCAGCGCGGCTTCGCGGACGAGGCCGCGGCCTTCCATGGAATTATGCTCTTGCGTGATCGCGAGCGGATAGGTCCGGTCGATCTTCTCGACCTTGACGCCGGTGACGAAACCGGGCGTGGCGGAAGTGCGCAGCAGGTAGGCGTTTGAGCCCGCGCCATCGGCGACGCGGAGCGGCGCGGTGACGACATCGCGTTGCGCCTGCGTGAGGCGCGGGGCGATGCGGCCCCAGCCGAGCGCGAGGGTCAGCGTCTGGTCGGCCTGGCCCGGCGCGACGAGCACGGGGAGCTCCAGCGAGCGGCCATCGGGCGTGGTGACCTTGACCATCGGGTAAGCCGTGATCGGGTCGACCGCGATGGGCGAGTTGGAGGTGCGGGGGGAGAAATCGGTGTCGGGCAGATCGCTGCCGCTATCGTTCACGGTGCCGACATTGACGCCGAGCGCGGTGGCCGTCTTCGGACTGACCAGCAGCGCGTTGTCCCAGGTGAGCTTGGTCACCGGGTCGGGCATTTCCTGGAGCCAGCCGTTGTTGGCGTAGCGCCCGTCATCGATCGTGCCGAGCGTGAAGGCGAGTTCGTATTCGCCGGGTTGGAGGGGTTGTTGGGTCGAGGCGGCCGGAGCCGGGCTGTTCTTGACGATGGTGCCCACGGCCGGCTGAAAATTAGTCGAAGCGAAGCCGTCGTGGACGAACTGATGCCAGGCGTCTTCGAAGGCGGTCGTGAACTCTGATTTTCCAGCGCCTCCTCCAATCACCGGGCCAAAAGTGTCCTGGATGTATTGAGGCCCTTTGGGGGCGGGCAAACCGGCCAACTGCCCTAACAGTTCAAGCTCCGAAATGCCCTCATAAAGCGGCAGAATCAGGGGCTGCAAGGAAAGGTAGGTCTTTCCGTCGTAAGCCAGAGCATCACCCCACGATTCGAGAAAATGGGCGGCGGGAACATGCAGAGTCGCCGCCGCGCTGGTTTCATCGACGTGGAGTCCAAGTCGGATGACCTGCTCCACCTGCGCGATTTGATCGCCAAAGCCGAGTTCGGCTGGGGCGTTAAATGCGGGATTTCCGCCGAGAATGAAAAGCGTCTTAATGGTGCCCTGGCTGATCGCCTCGGCGAGATCGCTCAGCGTGCCCGAAGCGGCCAGCGGCTGAGGATAAGTCCCCGCCCCGCCCAGCGCCTGATTGATCTGGGTAACGATTTGATGGACGGCGGCGGGTTGCTGGCTGCCGCAAACCACGAGCGCACGGCCCTTGGCACTGGAAAGATCGGCGGCCAGGGCGGTGATCCACGCATCGATCTTCGGATCGTTGAAGGCGGCGAAACTGCCACCCGCTCCCGCGCCCACTTTCCCGGCCAGAAGCGAGGCGATGCCGCCAATGCTGCTGCTGGGAATACGCAGGCGATGATCGGCCATCGAGCCGGTCAACGAGAGGCGGCTTTCAATGGCATAGAGGCGCGACATCGTTTCCTGCGACTTGCCGAGGCGACGACGGCCCGCCGCGAATCCACCAATGCTTTGCACGGTGCCTTCGGCGGCCCCGAGGAAATCGCAATCGAGCGAGACAATGACGTCCGCGTTCTCAAAATCATAGGCCACCGGGCCGACCGGCGACTGGCTCGTCCACGGCTCGTATTCGGCCCAGAGGAGCTTGGGAAATTGCCTCTGCAATTCGGTTTGAAGGCGCGCCCGCGTCGGCGAGCTGCTCGGCTCGGTCAGGATGGCCAGGCCGTCGCCGCCATTCTTCAGATAATCGCGGCGCAGAATGACGAACTGCTCCCAGAAATCTTCCATCGTCGCTTCGACGTAATCCTTGCCGCGGTCCTTGGCCTTGAGGACGACCTTGGAGCGGTCGGGATCGTAGAGATCGAGGATGGCGGCTTGGGCGATGGCGTCGGTCGAGCCGGTGAAGCCGGGGACGTTCTTGTTGCCTTCGAGCTTGGTCGGGCGGCCGTTGTAGCAGGTGGCGATGAGCGGAATGGCGCCGCCGCGACGGGGCATCGCGGTCGCGTAGTGGAGCGCATCGCCCGGAATCTGCCACTCGACGCCCTTGGTGTAGGGCACGCCGTGCAGCTCGGGACGGCGGCAACCGGTCAGGCCGATGCCGGCGAGCGCGAGCGAGGCGCCCATGAATTGCATGAAGCCGCGACGGGTGACCTCGTCGCCTTCCAGCTCCGCCGCGCCCTGGGGAAACTCGCGTTCCAGCCGCGCGCGAAATTCGGGCGTGTCCGCGAATTCCTCGAGGCTGCGCCAGTATTTCTTGCCCGTCGTGGGGGCGGGAGGGTGGTTAAAAATACGTTTCATCGGTGGCACGCCCCGCAATCGGTCGGCGGTTTAATTTTCCAGTCGTGGACCAGCTTCGCGCCCAGGTCGCCCTGGCTCGTGCCCTTGGGCGGCGTCCAATCGAGATTGTAAATCGGCGAGGTCGCACCCGGCTTGTCGGCCGCGAGCGGGCGGACATATTCGGCGGGGTTGCGATGGCAGTTCAGGCACCAGGCCATGCTCTGCGGCTCCTTCTGGTAGACGACATTCATCTCGTTGACCTTGCCGTGACAGCTCACGCAACTCACGCCGCGGCTGACGTGGGCGGAGTGGTTGAAGTAGGCGTAGTCGGGGACGTTGTGAATCTTGACCCACTCGACCGGCTGACCGCTGGCCCAGCTATCGCGGATCGGCTTCAGCTTCGGGTTGTCCTTCTGAATCTGCGTGTGGCAGTTCATACAAGTCTGCGTGGTGGGATAATTGGAATGGCCGCTGACCTCGACGTAGCTGTGACAGTAGCGGCAATCGAGCCCGAGCTGGCCGACGTGGAGATCGTGCTGGAAATAGACCGGCTGCACCGGCTCGTAGCCGACGCGGGAGTACTTCGGCGTGAAATAATACCAGACGGCCAATGCCACCAACATCCCGACGATCGAGAGGGCAAAGCCCGCCTTCAGGACGATCAAATTGGTCGCTTTGGGAAAGATGTTGGCCATGGTTCAACGGGAAATAATCGCTTCTCCGGCTCGCTTCCCATTGATCTCAAGACGGTAAGCGCGGTCTAGGTTATAACCCGTCATGTGGTTACCAGACGGCTCTGGCTCGGGCAACCGGAATTGTGGAAGTTTCTCCACAAACTTTTTTCCGAGTGTGCGAGGAAAACTTATAGGCGGTTGTCCGCCCTCTGAATTTGGCGGTTTTGGACGGGCCCGGCCAAGGCGTTGCAGGATCTGCCGGCTTGGCCCGGGATGACGGAAATCATTCCTCCCGGGACTCGCGCCGACGCTGCAATTCGGCCATGTCGGGAAGCTTGCGCGTGCGGACGCTGAGAAAGCTGGGCACGATTTCGTTGGCCGTGATCACCGTGTTGGCACGCTTGAGGCGGCGGCTCAGGATGGTGTTGATGCCGAGCAAGAGGGCGCAGCCTGCCGGGCTGCCATCGCTGAGGAAGTGCTGCAGGCTGGCCGACTCGAGGTACCACAGCGCGCCTTCGCTGGCGCAGGTCACGGAGGCGGAGGCGGGGCCCGGCTGGAAGATGGCGACCTCGCCGAAACAATCGCCCTCGCTGACGGCATCGAGGTGGACTTCGCGCGCGCGGATGTGGGTCGAAACGTGGTAGAGGCCGCTGAGCACGATATAAAGGCAGCTTTGCGGTTCGCCTTCCTGAATCAGGACCTGCCCCGTTGAGGCAGGCAGGATGCTGCCATAGGACGTCAATCTCTCGCGGGATTCGTCATCCATGAAAGCTAGGATTCCCTCCCGGGGTAGAATGATCGGAATCATGAAACTGATCGCTAAAAATCCCGGTTACGGTACGATTGAAAGGCGGCTGGAAGCAATTTGTTTCAATCAGAATCCCTCATGGAAAATCGTCCCGAACCGAATGGTGTGAACATCATGCCCGCTGATTCCGGCACCGAGGGCTGGCATGAAATTCCGCCCGCGCTGCCTCCGCTCGGCATGCTGGCGGGCCTGAGCGAGGAGTCGCTGGCCACGCTGGGCACCTACGGCTTTTATCAATCCTTCCCCGCGGGAACTGAGTTGATCCGCGAGGGCGAGGCGCAGAACCGCTTCTATATCGTCGTCTCCGGCAAGCTGGAGGTGACGGCGGGCAGCAAGGAAGTGCGGCTGAGCGTGGCGGAGCCGGGGGAATGTCTCGGTGAAGTGAGCCTGCTCGAGGCGGGCGTTGCCTCCGCGACCGTGCGCGTGCTGGAAGAAGCCGTTCTCTGGAGCATGGACCTGGCGGCGCTGCGGCTTTATCTCGAAGAACATTCCGGCGGCGGCGGAGCCCTGCTCATGGGCATGGCGGAATGTCTCAGCGGACGGCTCCGTCAGGCGAATCAATTGATTATCCGCCATCACGCGTTGCCAGTCGAGATCCTGTCCCGCAGCTACGGCGGGGCGATCACGGCGGAGAACACGCCGGTGCAGCTCAGCTTCTTTGAACGCCTGAAAAAGACCCTGCTCGGCGAGCAGAAAGTCCATATCTCGACGGATATCAAGCTATAGGAGCTTGCTGAAAAAGGCTCGCTCTCAAAATTTCGGTCATCCTGAGCTTGTCGCACACACGTGTGTGCAGAATCAGGTCGGTTGCCTCCTGTTTTTACCGAAGCAGAACTGATCCTTCGACAAGCTCAGGATGACTACCGTTTTCCACAAGTTATAGGCGGCGGCGAATCCGGACGTGGGAGATTCAGGATGAAGGCCCGCTGTTCCTCCGTATCGGGGACTTCAAATCCACGCGCTCTGGATATGAGCCGCAACGCCTCCGCGGGGGTGAGGCCCAAACGGCAGAGAAGAGCGGCGGCGACGACCGAGGATCGGCCAATACCGGCGCGGCAGTGAATGACGATAAAGCCATTGGCGCTCAGGATTGGCACCAGGGAATCAATGAACCGGTCGAAGTCAGGTTGAAGCGGAAGACTCCGATCCGGGATGGGATGGTTGTGAAATCTCAATCCAACCGCAACGCAATATTCCGCCTCGGCCATTAATTCGAGCTCGGTCTCCTCCAAGAGCGGCAACATGGAAACCAGGTCCGAAACACCGAGAGCCTTCAGGGCGGCCAACTCTTCCCTCAGCCGCTCACCTCCGAGCGGACGAGGCATGATGGCCAGCCTGCCTTGGGGGCAGGGAGTGATCTCAAAAAACGGGACGCGACTCTTCCACCACAACATAAGTTAATATAGGGCCGGGAAGCGTGAAGAAAAGGGCCGTGTGGCTACCATTTTCCGCGCGGCCTAGACCACTTTTCCAATTAAATGGTCACGTCAAAAAGACCGTCATCCTGAGCTTGTCGCACACACGTGTGGCAGAATCAGGTCGGCTGCCTTTTGCTTTACCGGAGGCAGAACTGATCCTTCGACAAGCTCAGGATGACGGCCTTTAGCAAGCTTCCGATGCTTCAATTCCCTTCGAGGAAGGACGGCTTTCGACAATTATTATGGAAGATTTCTAATCAGGGGCATCCCCTAACTATTTAGGGTTGCGCTTCGTCTCTGCCTGCTTACACTTCGCCCTCTTCACCCAAATCATCATCCCCTCAATCGAAATTTATGGAGACCTTTCTACTACAAAACGGCATTGCCACGGCGCTCGTCCTCGGTCTGGTGGCTATCGCCGTCTCCGTCGTCCTCGCTCTTAAAATCCGCGCGGCGGATTCGGGCACGGCGCTCATGCGCGAAATTGCGGGTGCGATCGAGGAGGGCGCAAAAGCCTATCTGCGCCGCCAGATTTTCACCATCAGCTGCATCGCGGTGGTGCTCTTCATCCTGATCTTCATTTTCAAGGGCGGCGCCACGGCGCTCGGTTTCGTCATCGGCGCGACCTGCTCGCTGCTGGCCGGTTACATCGGTATGCGCGTGGCGGTCATCGCCAATGTGCGTACGACCCAGGCAGCCACGATCGGCGCGCAGCACGCGTTGCGCACGGCCTTCAACGGCGGCTCGGTCACCGGCCTGCTGGTGGTGGGTCTGGCCCTCCTGAGCGTGGGTGGTTTCTACCTCGGAGCGAACGCCTGGTTCGCCGATAATACGGAAGGCCACAAGGCGGCGCTCGACGCTATCGTCGGCCTCGCGCTTGGCAGCAGTCTTATCTCCGTTTTCGCCCGGCTCGGCGGCGGCATCTACACCAAGGCGGCGGACGTCGGCGCGGACCTCGTCGGCAAGATCGAGCAGAACCTCGACGAAGATGATCCCCGTAACCCGGCGACCATTGCGGACAATGTGGGCGATAACGTGGGCGATTGCGCGGGCATGGCGGCGGACGTTTTCGAGACCTTCGCGGTCAGCCTGATCGGCAGCATTCTCGTCGCGGCGCTGGGCTTCCCGAACGATCCGCAGTACATCGTTTTCCCCTTCATGCTTTGCGGCCTGGCCGTCATCGCCTCGGTGCTCGGCATCCTGTTGATCAATGTCGGCAACTTCAAGCCGTCGCAGTCGCTGCTGGTCGGCGTGGCGGCGAGCGCGGTGATCGCGGCTCTCCTCTTTCTGCCGTTGAGCTGGACGTTGTTTCCGAACGAATGGGTCTCGGTTTATGTGCCGACGCTGGTCGGTCTGGCCATGACGTTCATCACGGTCATGATCACGAACTACTACACCGCCACGCAGTACGCGCCGGTGCAGAAAATCGCGCGCGCCTCGGAAACGGGCCATGCGACGAACATCATCGCGGGCCTGGCGGTCGGTCTGCATGCGACGTTGCTGCCGGTATTCTTCATTGGACTATCGATCCTGATTTCGTATTACTTCCATGGTCTCTATGGCGTCTCCATCGCGGTGGTCAGCATGCTGAGCCTTTCGGGCATCATCATCTCGCTCGATGCCTTCGGCCCGATCACCGATAACGCGGGCGGCCTCGCCGTCATGTCGAAGCTGCCGAAGGAAGTCCGCCAGATCACCGACGAACTCGACGCCATCGGTAACACAATGAAGGCCGTGACCAAGGGTTACGCCATCGCTTCCGCAGGTCTCGCCGCGCTGGTGCTCTTCAGCTCCTACGTCCGCGAACTTCAGGCGCATCGCCTGCTGCGCGATCCCGCGGCGATCCCGATCAACTTCACCCTGGAAGATCCGATCATCCTGATCGGCCTCTTCATCGGCGGCGTGCTGCCTTTCCTTTTCGTCGCCAACACGATGGACGCGGTGGGTAAGGCGGCTGGCGCGGTCGTGCGTGAAGTGCGCCGCCAACTCGCGGCCAAGCCCGGCATCCTGCTCGGCACCGACAAGCCCGAGTACGGCACCTGCGTCGATATCGTGACCAAGGCGGCCCTGCGCGAAATGATCTTCCCGGCCCTGCTACCGATCATCGCGGTCTTGGCCGTGGCGGCGATCCCGCAGCTTGGCGCCAAGGCGCTCGGCGGCGTGCTGGTCGGCACGATCATCACCGGCCTCTTTGTCGCCATCTCGCTGACCTCCTCCGGCGGCGCGTGGGACAACGCCAAGAAGTTCATCGAGGAAGGCAACCACGGCGGCAAGGGTTCCGTGGCGCATGCCGCCGCCGTGACCGGCGATACCGTGGGCGATCCCTACAAGGACACCTCCGGCCCCGCGATCAATCCGATGATCAAGGTCGTGAACATCGTGGCGATTCTCATCATCCCGCTGTTCTTCTAAAGACCTGCGCCAAGCCAGCAAAAAGCCGCGGCATTCGTGCTCGCGGCTTTTTGTTTTTAAGGTAGAGACGGCAGTCCCTGCCGTCCGACTTTTGCTTCCCAATCCCCATCGACCCTTCCCAATCTGCGCAGTTTACTGCCCTCCGCAGGAGTGCCATCTTAGCGGGATGCAGACGTCTCATTTTGCGCCCCGCCAGTTTCTCCCGGAAAAAATCGACCTGACCGATACCGCCCAGCTTGCCCCGATTTTTGACCGGCTGGAAAAGAGACTCGTCGCCGTTAATTCCGTCGCCGAGCTGGAAACGTGGCTGGCGGCCCACAGCGAAGTCTCCGCCGCGCTGGCGGAATCCTCGTCCCTGGCCTACATCGCGATGACCTGCCAGACGGATGATGAGGCGCGCGAGAAGGCCTACATGCACATCATCGAGGTCGTCGATCCGTGGATCAAGCCGGGGCACTTCACGCTGATGCAGCAGCTCGTACAATCGCCGTTCTTCAAGCAACTCCCGCCGCTTTACGAGGTCTTTTGCCGCAGCGTCGAGGCGCAGGTGAAAATCTACCGGGAGGAAAACGTCGCGCGCGAAACCCAGATCGCCAAGCTCGCGCAGCAGTACCAGAAAATCACCGGTGGCATGACGGTTGAGTTCGACGGCAAGGAACAGACGCTGGCCCGCATGGCCCGCATCCAGGAAGAGCCCGACCGTCCGCGCCGCGAGACTGCATGGAAGATCGTGACCGAGCGGCGGCTGAAGGATGCCGACGCGCTCGAGGATATTTTCGATCAGATGCTCGTCCTGCGTCACGAGATCGCGCTCGCCGCCGGGTTTGAGAATTTCCGCGATTATACCTTCGCCGCCTTCGAGCGCTTTGATTACACGCCGGAGGATTGCGTGCGTTTTCACGACGCGGTCGAGCATCACATCGTGCCCCTCGTCCGCGAATTGCAGGCTGAACGCCACCGCAAGCTGGGCGTCAAGCCGCTGCGTCCGTGGGATCTCGCGGTCGATCCCGACCATCGCGCGCCGTTGCATCCCTTCAAGGAATCGGCGGAGTTGCTGGAGAAAACGCAGGCGATTTTTTCCAAGCTCGATCCGCGGCTCGGCGAATTCTACCACGTGCTGCGCAAGCAGGAGCTGGTCGATCTCGACAACCGCAAGGGCAAGGCGCCGGGCGGTTACCAAAGCACGCTTTCCGAGGCGCGCGTGCCCTTCATCTTCATGAACTCGGTCGGCTCGCATCGCGATGTGGAGACGATGTTGCACGAGGCGGGCCACGCCTTCCACGCGCTCGCTTCGCGCGAGCAGCCGCTGCATGCCTATCGCAGCGCGCCGATCGAATTCTGCGAGGTCGCCTCAATGGGCATGGAGCTGCTCGCCGCGCCGCACTTGCGCGCCTTTTACTCCGAGGAGGAAACGAATCGCGCGCAACGCACCCATCTCGAGGGCATCATCCAATTCTTCCCGTGGATGGCCACGGTCGATGCGTTCCAGCATTGGATTTACACGCATCCCAAGCACACCCGCGCGGAGCGGACCGCGTTCTGGCTTTCGTTGATGGACCGGTTTGGCGGCACGGAGGATTACACCGGATTCGAAAAAGTCCGGGCCCACATCTGGCATCGGCAGCTCCACATTTTCGAACTCCCCTTTTATTATGTCGAGTACGGCATCGCCCAACTCGGCGCGCTTCAGCTTTGGCAGGCTTCGCGGCGCGATGTGCATGCGGCGCTGAACAAATATCTTAACGGCCTGAGCCTCGGCGGCTCGCGGCCCCTGCCGGAACTTTTTGAGGCGAGCGGCCTGGCCTTCGACTTCACCGACAAGACGATTGCCCCCCTGATGCGCAATGTGAAAGAAGCCTTGGTCGAGCTGGCGGGTTGAGGTTATGAACCGATTTGCCGCATTGACGCTGAGCGTCCTTTTTTGCTTCGCCGCGTCCCTTCGCGCCGATCCCGCCGACGACGAAAAAAAGGCTCTGCGTACCGCCGAGCAATCCTACAAGGATGGCGCGTTCGATCTTTGCAATGACGAGGTCGCGGCACTTCTGAAAAAATATCCGAAGACGGAACTTCTGCCTCAGGCCGAGCTCCTGCAGGCCCGGGCGCTTTATCAATTGGGGCGCAGCGATGCCGGTCTGGCCGCGCTGAATCTTCCGCTGGAGCAAGTGCCGGAGAATCTTCGTTCGGACACGCTCTTTTGGCAGGCTGAATCGTTGCTCGATCTCGGCCGGTGGCCTGAGGCGGAACAAAAATACCGGGCGCTTCTCGCCCTGAAAAACAGCGCCGAGCGCAACGACGCCGCCAATCTCGGCCTCGCCTGGGCGCTTTTCAAGCAGAGCAAGGAACTCGATGCCATGCCGGTGATTCAAGGGCTGATCAAGGGGAGCCCGAACGGCCCGTCCGGCCAGGAGGCGCAGTTGCTGCTGGCGAAAATCGAACTGGCCAAGAATCAAGCAAAGGACGCCATCGCCGGGCTCGAGGGCTTGCTGGCCGCGAAGCCGAACGTCGGACTGGTCTTTCGCACGGAGTACTGGCTGGGGGAGGCCTATGCCGCGAATGGCGATTTCGACAAGGCCGTGGCGGCCTATAAAAGAATCACGGGCGATTTGCCGCCGTTGCCCGATGCCGCGCCGATCAAGGCTTCCCCAAAGACGCTGGTTGCGCAGGCGTTTCTCGGTTTGGGTAGCGTCGATCATAAGCTGCATCAGGATGACCAAGCCATGTTGGCCTATGAACAGGCCTATCAATTAACGGAAAATGGAGACACCCAGATGGAAGCCTTCCGCGCCTATCTCGAAACCGCGCGCGCGGCGCGGCAACTGCCGGAGGCGGTGGCCAAGCTCCAGGAATTCGCCCGAGATCAGGACCAGTCGGCCCCGGCGGCGCTCCTCGCCATTGGCTCCGTCCTGGCCGAGGACGGGCAGGACGACAAGGCGATCGGCATTCTCGAATCGTTGCTCGTTGCGTATGGAAAAAGTCCATGGGTTTCCTCAGCGAATTATCAACTCGGGTTGCTTTACGCCCGCGCCGGGAAAACCGATCAGGCAACGAAGGCGCTGCAAAGCAGCATCGACGCGGGCCCCGATCCGGAACTCGTGCGCGCGGCCCGTTTCGAGCTGGGCGACGTGCTGCTCAACCAGGTCAAGGATTACGCGGGAGCCGCGGCGCAGTTCACGCTCCTTTCCGTCGGGAACGATGAGCCCGCCGAAAAGGCATCCTATAATTTTCTTCTCGCGCAGGCATACCTGAATAAAACCGACGCTTTCCTGAAGGCCGAAACAGACTTCGAAAAGCGATTTCCAAAAAGCGTCTACCTGAAAAAAATCGCGCTGACCGAAGGCCATCTTCTCGCCGCCGCCAACCGGATGGACGATGCCAAGGACGCCTACCGGAAGGCGATTGCACTCGACGGGGGCGGGCCCGACCAGGAGGCGCTGCTGAAAGCGCTGGCCGATTTGCAATATCAGACCGGCGACCTCGATGGCACGGTGAAGACCTGCGAGATGATTGTGAACCAGTTTCCCGACGATTCGCTGCTCGCGGCCCAGCGGGGCATTCTCGTTTCCTATGAAATGAAGAAGCTGGGCGACGATCAGGTGGAGCAAATGTTGACCGCGCTGGCGCAGAAATACGAGAAATCGCCCAACGCGGCCGAGGCCTATTTCCGGCTCGGCGAATTTTATTACTACCGCCAGGACTATGTGAAGGCGCAGGACGCCTTTCAGCAATTGACCACCGCATATCCCAACGGCGACGAAGCCGCGGAGGCC
Source organism: Methylacidiphilales bacterium (assembly GCA_026225555.1). GTDB lineage: Bacteria > Verrucomicrobiota > Verrucomicrobiia > Methylacidiphilales > UBA1321 > JABDGH01. The sequence continues at coordinate 29,005 of JAMFSY010000063.1, read as the reverse complement.
TATTTCTTTGCCGGGCGCGCCGCCGCCGCGCACATGGATTATCCGGCTGCGCTGGGTCTCCTGCAAAAGGTGCCGGACAATTCCCCCTTCAAGGCGGACGCGCAATTGTGGGAGGGCCGGGTCTACCAGCAGCAGTTGAATTTCATCCAGGCGACGACCCAGGCCGATGCCGTCCTGGCGACGGAAAAAACGGGGCCGCATTTCGTGGCGGCGAATCTGCTCAAGGGTCAGTGCCTGTTCGAAATGGGCACGAAGGACCCAGCCGATTACACCCAGGCGGTGGCCGCGTTCGACCAGATTTTAAAAGGCACGGAGGGCACGGTTTCCGAACGCAACGAGGCGGCCGTGCGTAGCGCCAAATGTCTCGAGAAAATGGGCAAGACCGAAGCGGCGATGAAACTCTATCTCGATGTGCTTTACGGACGCGTCGGGGGAGACGAAGCCGCCACCGCCGCACCGGCCAACTTCTCCTGGCAGATCAAGGCCGGCCTCGAAGCCGGGAGCATCCGCGAATCGCAAAAGGATTGGCGCGGGGCCATCGAGGTTTATCGCCGGCTGGAACAGATCGGCGGCGCGCAGCAGGAATATTTCCACGACCTAATCAACAAGCTGCGGCGGGACAATTATATTTACGAGTAACTCCCGCGGTGGAAGCGGGAGCTCAATGCAGCGTGGCCATCCCGAGTCGGTGACTCAGCGGCTTCTGCTGTTCCGCCGTGATAATTGGCAGCGTCGGCAAACTGGTGCGCTCGTACTGCGCAAATTCCTGGCGGCATAATTCCTGGAACTCCGTCCAGCGTGGCCAGGCGAGATCGGGCGCGGCGTGAGCCACCTGGCGCAGGAGGCTTTTCCATTCGATGAGCAGCCGATCGACATCGCCGCGATGCACGTGCTCCTGGAGACCTTCCATCGGGACGAATTTCTTCAGTCGCAACAACCGCACGATTTCCGCGCCGCCCGCCCCGTAATTGATCGGCACGCCGTCGGCCAGAAAGCCGTCGCTCTGGAAACGCTTGAACGCTTTCTGGCACGCATAGCCAAGTCGTCCGCCCCAGCGAGGTTCGTTGCCACAGAAGCGGTCGCCCGCGACAAGATTCGCCATGTCCTCGAGCAGATCGTTCAGCGGATATTTCTCATCCTCAAGACCCGCGATCACACCCAGCCCTTCCGCGCCGGAGAAATGGGCCATCACTCGCCCGCGCCGGGTGAGATGAAGCTGCTTGTCGAGGAGCCCCAGCCGATTCCAGAGCCAGATCAGCGTCGGCTTGGGGTCGAGCTGAAAACATTCCTCGCGATATTTGCAGGGGAAGCAAAACGGCGCGGGATCGTTGACCCGGCGCACCAGCCGCGCGCGGCCCGCGTCTGTTTTCAGGCCGCAGGGCAGCGGCTCGTGGATCTGTTGCGTGGCTTCGATGCCCAGAGGAATGAATTCGGTCGTGAAAAGTTTTCGTTGGAACGCGGCGCAGACCTCCTCGATCGGCTGGCCCGTTCCGAGCGCCTGCAACAAGGGCCGCCAGGGCAGTGGCGCGCTCCGCCGCAAATGTCCCGCCCGCGCCTGGCCGAGCCGGGGTGAACGTTCGGTGACCAGCACATAGCCTTGTTCATCCAGTCCCCGCCGTCCCGCGCGTCCGAACATCTGGAGCAATTCGGCGGGCGAGACTTCCCGCGGCAGGCCGCCAGCAGTGAAGCTCGTGCCGGTGACCAACACGGAGCGAAGCGAAAAATTGATGCCCGCGCTGAGCCCAAGCGTAGCCACCACGACGCGAAGTTGGCCGCCTTTCGCCAGCGGCTCGATCAACCCGGCACGCTGCATGTAACTCAGCCCGCTATGGTGGAACGCGACCCGCTGGCCGAGCAGCCGCGTCAGCTCCGGTCCAGCGGCAAATTCCTGCTCCTTCGTGAGCCGCAACGGATTCGGGCACGGAATGCGAATGGAAACTTCGCGCGCGATTTTTTCGGCCTCGCGGCGATGGGGAGCGAAGACGAGGATCGGGCCATAATCCTCGCGCAACGCGGCGGCAAGACGGCGCGTCCAGTAACCGGTGATTGAGTCCGGGACGTTGCGCGCGATTGAATCGATCTCCACTTCGTCAAGCGGCACGGGACGTTCCTTCTGCTCGACCATCGTCACGCCGCGCCCACGCCCGAGGCGCAACAGCCAGTCCCGCACCGCGCCGGGATTGGCGACACTGCCGCTCAGTAACAACAATTGCGTCTGGGGCGGGAGCGAGAGGATCGTGCCCTCGTAGTGGTTCCCGCGCAGCGGATCGGCGAGCCACTGGTACTCGTCGATGACGTAGAGCGAGGCGTGCGTAGGAGTTTGCTGCGCCTCGAGTGTGGCGACGACCAGGGGCGCTTCGGGATCATGCGCGAGATCGCCGGTGGTGATGCCGACGCGCCAGCCGAGGCGGCTCCATTCCGCGAATTTATCGTTGGCCAGCGCGCGGGTGGGAACGGTGTAAATGGCCTGGCCGGGCCCGCGACGCTGTTGGAAGAATTGCTCGAAGATGAAGGTCTTGCCCGCGCCGGTGGGCGCCTGGACGATGACGTCGTCGCCCGCCGCCAGCGCGCGGATGGCCTGGGCCTGCCAGGCGTCCGGCAGTCGCAGTTGTTGCAAGGCTTCGAATCCGGACATCGTCTAATTAAAGGCCGAATGGCCATCTAGTAAATAGGCCGTGCGAATCTAGGGCGCAAACCGATGCGAACTCACGATGCGGAACCGGTAGGGACTCAGCGGCTGCCCGGCGGTCGGCGCCTTCGCGGCGGAATCGAGATACCGCTCGATCTCGTACGCCCCGCGCCAATCGCCGAGCACGAGATCGGTCCCTTCCTTCCACACATTTTGCTGCGGGTCACCCGACAATTTCTTCAGGACTTGAACGCGGACATGCACGGTGTAGGAATTCGAACGCGTGGTCAGGCGGCCATAAAGTTGCGCGTAGGGCAGCTCGCGCAAATTGTCGCCGGTCAACCGTCCCGCGCCATTGGAACCGGTCCAGAATCCGACGGGATCCGTCACCGGTGGCGACATGAGCGGTGTGAGCGGCACGGTACAGATCTCACTCTCACTCAGGTAGGCGTCCACGCTTCCCGCGGCGAAGCGTTTGTCCAGTGCTGCGATCGTCGTCTCCTTGTCCACCGGTTGCCAGATGGAACCAATTGCCGGGCCCGCCGTTTTGTAGGGATTGGCCATGCTCACCGGAATCGCCGGAATGCGCAGAGAATCTAGGAGCGCGTAGAAGGCTGTATCCCGATGGAGGTAAGTGAAGGGCGCGATTTGCTCGTTGAGATTGATTTTCCCCGCCGTGGCCATGCAGGTGCTCAGCGCATACGGCTCGATGACCGGCATCCAGAAATTGTCGAGCAGGAGATAATCGGGCGGCGTGGCGAAACCGGGATGCATGCCGGGCGTGATTGCGGTGGGCGGCGTGGCGCAAAAATTCGCGGCCGGGTTGGGACAGAAAAGAAGCGTGCGCCAAGGTTCCGAATTCATGGACGTGGCCGGATCGATTCCCGCCGGCAGCGAGCCGAAGATCACCGGCGAGGCAACCAGCGCGTTGGGCGAGAACCGTGTCGTCGCGCCTATCTTCCCGCTTGCGAGTGAAAAATAGGCGGTGTCCGGATCGAGCGAGGTCCCCGCGTCGGGCAGATTGATTTGGGCGCCGTCAGGGCTGAAGCCGGGGCCGGTGTCCCAGTCGCCGGGAGTCTGGGCCGAGTCCATCGCCACAGAGGCGCTGGCCGAGGCGGTCGTGGGCGTGCTGCAGGCCGCGCTGGTCGACCAGCCGCCGCCCAGGGAAATCGAATTTCCCGTAATCCATTCTGTGCCGGTCGCCGTGGTAGGATTGGTGGCGTAGGGCGCGGACTTGATCGGCTGATTGAAGCCGGTCGCCCCCCAAGCGCTCATGCCATCGGCAAAGCGGAGATTGTGCGCCGCCGAATCGCCCTGGATCAGGTAATGAGGATGCGGCGAGAAAAAGGTCGCGGGGACAGTGGCGAGACTGGCGATGACGCGGAGATCGGTGTTCGCTTCCACACTGCGGCTGATATCGCCCGGCTGGATCATGAAGGGCCGGCTGCGCTGGGTCGCGAGAAGCCGGTTCCTCAGGTTCATGTAATACGAGGGCGGGACGAATGGAGCCTTGATGGCGTTCCAACCGGATGACGAGGTGTCCGGCGTCGAGCCATCCGCGTGGTCGCCTTCCTGGTCGATGCCCGGGGCGGGCATGGTGAAGGTGGGAAGATTGACGGTGAGGGTTTGCAGAGTGTTCTGTCCGGCATCGCGAATATGCACGGTGACGGTCGTCCCGGTGAACGTAATGGAAGGGATGGGCAAAGGCTGCGCCAGCGTTTTGCTCGTGGGCGAATATTGGATGGAGGAGCTGAATGGAAGTTTAAACGAATTTACTCCGGCGAAGGGATAAGTGGAGGTGGTCTGTTGGGCGAGCAGTTCGCCGGTCGCGCGCCAGGGAACGGGCCCGTCGTTTCCACCCCAGGCGCGATCCAGCAACACCTTGCGGGGAGTGCCGAGCAGGGCCGAGTTGGTGCTGGTGGGAAATTGAAAGTCACTCACTTTGGTCGGATCCGGCACGCTCTGAAGCTGAATGCCGTTCAACCCGTCGATCTCGATGTCGCACGCATCGCTCACCTCCGGGTAAGCGCAACCGGGATGAAACGTGCACGGCACGACGAAGGCGCGGATGAGCTCGCTGTTCACATGGCTCCAGCGATTGGTTGGCGACTGAAGATCGAACCTGCTTTTCCAATCCGAGCCATCAAGGTCGGGCGTGGCCTCGTAATCGATGTCCGGCGCCTTGTCATCGAAGCCAAACCCGCAGACGTAAAAAACGACCGTGAGGCTGGAGAGTGTCGGACAGCGGCCGAGGCCGCGCAGGGCCGTCGCGCCGGTCCCGTAGGTCGCCGTTAAAGGAACGATGAACGCGCGGCCCAGTCCGGTTGAATCGCCCGCTGCATAGGGCACGAAGGGCGCGGGACTCGGATCGATCGCATTCAGGCCGCGAATGTAATCGATGATCTCCAGCATGAGCTGCGGCCATTTCGCACCCGAATATTTTTGGGTGAAGGTGGTGCCATAGCCGGGAAGCGTCAGACCGCCCCGCGTGACCAGATCATTGAAAAGTTGTGTGTTGCTTTGACCCCAGGCGGTCGAGTTGTCGAGATCGTCCGTGGCGCTCAGCGCATTGTGGCGTTGGAAAAAATAGTCGCGCGTGCCGACCGTCGCGGCGCTGGCGATGGCGCGGTCGTCCGCCGTCGTGCGCGTCGAATCCTGCGCGGCATCCGCGACCGGCCAGATGGCGAAGCGCGGCTCGCCGAGCATCGTGGTTTCGGGCGCATTGCTGTGCGCGGTCAGGACGAAGCGGGCCTGCTCGAGTTGCGCGGGCGTGATCGGGTTGGCATCGCGTTGGCCCGAGGAAGTCGTCGCACCGAAACAAAGTTCATCGAGCGAGCCATAAAGCCGGTCGGTCTTGGCCGGGATGGTTTGACCCGGCGTCGTGGTCTTGGCCCCGAGCTCGGAACCGCCCCAGCCGTAACGCGGGCTCAGGCCGAGCAACTGCTGGGGCGAGAGAGTTCCGGTCAGGAAAGCAGGCGCAAGGGAGACCAATGCGGCATGTCCCGGATAGCGCGAAAATTCGCCGGACGCGGGCTGTGTGGTGGACCAGGCCACATCGTCGGTGGAATTGGCGTGCGGCGTATTCCAGGGCGAACCACCGGCCGCGGTGTTGATATTGATTTTGCAGGTTTCGTCATCGGTCCAGAAGGCCATGCGACCGACGATGGGATTTGCCTTGGTGCCGCCGCTCGCGGGGCCGAGCGTGCCGTCCTGTAATTGATAAAGCCACTGCACCGGCATCTCCACGCTGTGCCCGGCATCGATCTTCACGCCCTCGACGGAAGTCACGGCCTCGGGATCAAGAACGGGATAGATGAGATTGCCGGGAAGTCCCATCAGGCCCGTGGTTTGTTGCGGCGCGTTGAGATCGGTGTAGAGATTAATCTTCGCGCTGGAATTCCAATCGGCGGGAACGTCGCTGGCGATGAACCCGAGTGTGCCGCTGGTATCGGTCATCTCGGCCAGGGTCGCGGTGGAATAAAGTTTGTAGCTCGCCGTGGGGGTGCGGGAGGCGGTAAGGCCATAGGTGCGCAACAGCCCCGGTTGGGAAATCCAGGTTTGGTTGGGTTGCGTGGAAGCCTGCTGGATCTGGCCGATGACCAGCGCGACGGCGGAATCGGCGAGCATCTTTTCCTGGGCGAAAGCGGCGTCGTTTTCTGCACTGCGCACCTGATGGGACGCGCCTTGCATCAACGCGAGCAACAACAAGGTCATCACGGCCAGCACGCCGAGCGCCACCACGAGCACGAAGCCGTCGCGCGATAATCGGGGGCGGAATGGGAAGCTCATGACGAGGGCGTGTCCGTCCACGCGGCGGCGGGAAGCAGGATTTCGCGCTGGAAAAGGCGATGCTGGATTTTCCGCGCCGTCAGTGCGACGTCGAGCGAAGCCAGATCGGCATCCAGCTGCGCGGCGACGGTAAAGAGATTTTCCGGCACGAGTGCGGGCGGCTGGGAACCGTTTTGCGCGGCGAGAATCTGTGCGGAAGGTTCATCGATCGCCATCAGTGCCAGTCGGAGACGGGGCGGTAGTTGATGACGAGTCAGCGGGTTTCCGGCGTCGCGCGAATCGTAATGGAAATCAGGGGAGAGGGCCGCGCCTGTATCGGTCGCGGCCCGTTCCGGCAGGACGACGAGCAGCACGATATTTTCCGCCAGTACCGAGGTGGGCGCGCCGGTCTGCACCATCGACTGCACCCAAGGCAGGGAGGTGGCAGAACCGTAGACGGCCAGCGATTCCGACGGCTGTACAAGCTGCTTCAGTCGCCACCGCCAGCGATGCGTCACGGGCAGGATGAAGGCGGGGGCATCGGTCTCGTCGCTGAATTCAACGAAGTAACCGAGGGCATTGAGCAGATGATCGAGGCCGAGATGCGCGTTGGTCTGCGTGTATCCCCGGGGGGCGATGAAAAAAGCGCAGCCGCCCGTAGTGACCCGGCCGCTCGCCGTGAGCCAGCCGTTGGCGCCCGAACTGGAGCCGCAGACAAAAGTGAGATCGGAGCGGCGCGCGAGATGGTCCGGCGTGAAGGTGACGGGCGAAGCCGCGCTACGGAATGCGCCGGTATTGTCGGCGTAATCCTGGTAGGGTTCCAAGGTGGCCCCGGCGAGGTGATGCGCGACGGTTTCAAAGGCGTTCGCCGCCTCTGCGAACGGATCGGTCGCAGTCGATTTCCAGACCTGGTCGACGTTGGACATGAACTGCATCAACGTGGTCAGGACGATCAGGAGAAGCGCGAGCGTGACAAGCACCTCGAGCAGGCTGAATCCGCGGCCTGCGGCCTGCTTAAGGCGTGGGCGGCGTGGGAAAAACGTCCGCATAAATCCGCGCGGAACCGGGAGCTCCCACAGGTGTGACCCGGAGTGCCAGGCGCGTGGTTCCCGCGCTGAGGGGCGTGGAGGTTCCGAGAACCGCATAGGCCGCTTGATTGGAGGCGCAGGGGTTGCTTCCCGAATCGAGATAGATCGTTCCGGTGGCGAGCGTGCCCTGCTTGGCCTGCTCGATCAGGGTTGCGGCGATCTGGGCGCTGGTCAGGCCGAGCGCCAGCAGGGGGGCGAGGGCAAGGAAGCCAAAACTAAGCACCCCAATGGATAGAGCCGATTCCACGAGGCTGAACCCTCGCAACGACTTCCATGGGAATAGGGAGCGAAAGGGCTTCATTTTGGTTTAGACCTGCCGACTAATCGGATTCGGGAATTTTGATAAACCCTTTTCCATCCAGCGTCACTTACTTTCTGGAAAGAAACGCGTCCAGCTGGAAATTCAGGATGCCGGGGAGTTCACTCGTTCCCCGCGCTCGTTCAGGACTGTGATCCTGAGATCGGCGGCGGGCTTGGGAAAGAGGAGGGCGGGCCAACCGATAAGCTGGCCGAGAACGTAGGTAAGCGGAATCAGCGGCGCGACCAGCCCGGCGACGATGCGCTGCCACGCTTTCAGCCGGCGGTCGCAGGTCAGCATCACGGCGAGAGCGACCAGAAGCCAGAGCGCGATGAATGCCTCCTCGCCCGGTCTCCCTAATGCCACCGCCGCCACCGGGATGAGCAGGATAATCGGCAGGATTTGATAGATGGTCGCGCGCCAGCCGCTCACCCAGAATTGACGGGTGCGCCCGATGCCGTAACGCAGGAGCATCTTGCCCATGGCGGCCCAGGTCGCGCGATGGGGGCGGTAAACCTGGAGTTGCGGATCGTAGTAAATGCCCACGCCCGCGACCTGCGCGCGTTCGAGCCATTCGTTCTCCTCGTTGGGATAGAGCTCGGTGGAGAGCGGGCCGATCTTGGCGAAGAGGGAGCGCCGTACGGCCATGTTGCAAAGGATCAGCTCCGTTTGCGTGGCAGGCCGGAACTCGCCGCGCCCGGTGTAACGCGCGGAGACGGGGCCGACGACCAGCGGATGCGTGAGCAGCGCATGGAAGATCGCCTCCAGCGGTTTGGCCTCGGGGCGAAGCAGCGCGGGGCCGCCGATCACTTCCACCTCGGGCCGGGCGAAGGCGTTTTCGAGCTCGGCCCAGAAGCCGGGGGCGAGCGCGCAATCGTTGTCGAGGAAGACAATAATTTCCCCGCGCGCACGTTCCAGCGCGGCGTTGCGCTGCCGGGCGGGATGATTTCCCTCCGCCACGAAGATCTCCAGCGCGGTGGCGGGCGCCATGTGGCGCAGGCTGGCCAGGACCGGCTCATCCGCATGAAAGCGGAGCATCGGCACGATGACGGTGTAGCGCGGCGCTTCCATGAAAGGCGGGAGCGTAGCAGATGGCGGGGGATCGCGTCTGCGATTTTCGCGGGAGGGGGGCGACGCTCCCGATTTGACAAGGCTCCGCGCCATGGGTAGCCATGGGATTCGGTTTCACGCAATCCGTTCGTTCCAAGGAAAACCCCCCATGTCCAAAATTCTCGTCATCACCGCCAGCCCGCGCGGGGAGCGCTCTGTCTCTCGCGCTCTTTCCACCCAGTTTGCCCAGCTCTGGGCGCAGCAGCATCCGCAGGACACCGTGCTCCTGCGCGATCTCGGGCATCATCCGGTGCCGCATGTCACCGAGCCATGGGTGGTGGGCGCCTTTGCGCCGCCGGAGGCGCAGACCCCGGAGTCGAAGGCGGCCATCGCGGTCTCCGACCAGCTGGTGGATGAATTTCTGAGCTGCGACCGATTTATCCTGGGCGTGCCGATGTACAACCTGAACATTCCCTCGACCTTCAAGGCCTACATCGACCAGATTGTGCGCGCGGGGAAAACCTTCGCCGTCGGCCCAAACGGCTACGAGGGTCTGGTCAAAGGCAAGAAAGCCGTCTTCATCACGAGCAGCGGCGGTTCATTTGCCGCCGGTTCGCCTTTTGCGCCCTTCAATTTCCAGGAGCCCTACCTCCGGGCGATCTTCGGCTTTATCGGCGTCACCGACGTGCAGTTCATCATCGCGGACAGCCTGAACCAGGGCGAGGACCCGGCCCGGCTCTCCCGACAGAAGGCGGAAGATGCGTTGAAGGAATTGGCGACGACTTGGTAGAGGATAAGTCGATGGCAGGGATTGCCGTCCCTACCTTGAGGATGAGTTTGATTGAACTTTTGACCTTCTGGCAACGTCTGTAGAGTAGTGCTCGGGGCCAATCAGATACGGCCCGGGTCTACCGATATGCCAATAAGCCTTGCGATCCCCTGGGTCAGGAAGGGAGGATGCCTGCTGAGCCTCGCCTTGGCGTGGACGGGAATGTCCGCCCATGCCCAGGATATGGATGCCGCGCTTGGCACCGCCAACGGCTGGCAGCGCTACGATTGGCTGAAGTCCCCCGACGAGACGACGGGCACGACGGCGGCGGGCGGTAAAATCACCACGACCACGGGACAGGCCGTGGGCGATCCCTTCGCGACGGTGACCAATAATTCGATCTGGCAGCAGAATTACGGCGTCACCTACACACGGCCCCTGGCTCCGGCGTTGGCGCTTTCCTACGAAACCAGCGCGACCACTCTCAACGAGAGCTCGGGTTCCTTTCAATCCCCCACGAGCGGGACGCCCGACGATCTTTCCCACGGCCAGAAGGCGAGTCTGCAATTCCAGCCGGGCCAGCAATTCACGCTGAGCGGCAATGTCCACGATTCGATGGATGACGCGGGTTCGCCGGAAAGCGCGATGGAGACGCGGGGGAGCGGCCTGCTCGCGGAGGGGCATCTGCCTTTCAATTCTGTGCTGACTCTCGGCGCCAACCTCGACACCACCACGACCGGCACGGTCAGCAGCGCCACGACGGGCGACAACGCTTACGATGCGCAGTTCAAGCAGCCGCTGGGCAAGCTTCCGCTGACGGCGGTGCTGAAGGGGCATTACGAGGAGACGACGGCGGACGGTTCGCTCGCATCGCGGCTGCCTTCGCTGGAGCAATCGCTGGTCTGGAAGCCGGTCGATACCACGACCGTGCAAATGGGCCTGCGCCAGCAGCAGTACCAGGATTTTCCCGGCATCACGAACGAGTTGAACGAGACGGTCTTTGCCGATTGGTCGCAGACGCTCCTGCCCGAAATCAGCTGGCACAGCTATGCGGAGGTGCTCAACTCGCACGGGTCGGAAGATCTCGCTCCGGCCGTGCCGACAACCTCGGGCACGAACGGCACGCCGCAAACGAGCAATCCGGCCACCTCGCTCGGCTTGCCCACCTCGTTCAGCGACGAGACGCTGACCTTTTCCACCGGCCCCTCCTTCAAGCTCGATCAGGGCGTCTCCGCGAGCATCGAGTACAGCAACCGGATCGACCGCAATCCGCTCCCCGGCGATGTCGGGCAGGAGCAGCGCGTTTCCGTGTCGTTGAAGGGAACGTTTTAAGTTCGCTTCTCTCTCATTGTTCGAGCAACGGGCGTGGGTCCCAAATCTGGACCTCGATGAAAATATCGCTCTCCTGTCCCGGAGACTTCCAGGCTTCGTTATGAAGCCCGTCGTTTTCCTGCATGAGGGAGAGAATCTCATCCAGCAGGAAGACCTTGCCATGGAACTTCGGATTGAAGCGCTTTCCTCCTGTTTGGCTCAGCCGACGGGAAACATAGCTATCCGGAAAGGTGAAGCTGAGCGACGCGGCGGGAAAAAGGCTTAGTGGAAATTCCCGGCGGACCGAATAAAGGCCGAGGCTTTCGATATAGCTGGAAGACCCCAGCGTCATGTAAATGGGGAAGCGGCTGACTGGTTTTCCACCCAGCGCACAGAAGGTTTCGTATAACCACGCCTCGGTCTCTCTTCTTTGCTGGATGTAACGTCGAGGATGGGCGTGGAAGATGGCGTCCTCGCTGAGATTCAGGCGCATGAATTCCACGATTTCGTCATCACCGAGTTCCACGACGTTGCGAAACGGCATCACGGACGGTTTGTGATAATAAAAGAGAGAGTTCATCTCCCAGTCAGAATGGAGCGCGTCGCCGGAATCGACAATCGCGGGCCGCGAAAGCTTTAATGGCAGGGCTTGAACCAGATCTCCGATTTTCTCCTGGCCCCGTCCAACCGATGGCGTTCGGGCATCCTCCTTTTTCTCGTCGTCCTGTTTCTTGCCATTCCACAGGCCGCGCTCTGGCCGCTGCTGGATCGCGATGAACCGCGCTTTGCCGAGGCGAGCCGCGAGATGCTGCAGAGCGGCAACTTCATCGTCCCGACCTTCAACCACGAGCCGCGTTATGCCAAGCCGCCGTTGATCTATTGGGCCGAGGCCGCCTGCTATTCCGTCCTGGGCGAGAATGCCTTCGCCGCGCGATTGCCCTCGCTCCTGGCCACGGCCGGAACGGCATTGCTGCTGCTCGCGTGGGGCACGGCCTTGGGAGGTGCGACGACCGGAATGATCGCCGGACTCGGGTACGCGTTCTGTTTTCAGGTGATCCAGCAGGGCCGGGTGGCGACGGCGGATGCCTTGATGATTTTCTTTGTCACATTCACTGCTTTTGCCGGTTGGAAGCTGCTAACGGTGGTGAAGACGGGCCACGGCAGTTGGAACATCTGGGGCACATGGCTCGCTCTCGGTTTCGCGGGAGGTTTTCTGGCCAAGGGCCCCGAGGCGCTGTTGCCGTTGCTGCCATTGGTTTGGATGATGCGCCGCTTCGGTTGGCCGGTGCTGGCCACGCTGGGCGCGATCTTTTTGCTCGGGCTTTTCATCGTTGCGTGGTGGGCGGTGCCTGCGTTTATCCAGACCCATGGCGATTATTGGAAAGAGGGGCTTGGGCACGATGTTGGCGACCGGATGGTCAGCGGATTTCAGGGGCACGGCGCCAGCACCTTCGGTTGGTATCTGCTGGGCCTGCCGTTTTATTTTCTGATTTTCTGGGTAAGCGCATTGCCCTGGTCACCGCTGATCGTCCTGCAATATCGACGTCTTTTCACCGGTTGGAAACGAGATGAGACCGATGTTTATCTTCTCCTGAATGCGGCGCTCTTCTTCGGGATTTTTTCACTCATGGTAACGAAACTGCCGCACTACACCCTGCCTGCCTTTCCGTTCCTCGCGCTGCTCTTTGCGCGGCGTTGGCAATCGGCGGGCCTCGCGCCGCAAAGGCCGTTGCGGCTGATGATCTGGACGGGATTGATCGTGGCGATTCTGGTGGTGCTGCTTCTTTTGCTCCGGCCTACGATCGATCCCTCCCCGACAGGACGTCTGGTGGAAAAGGCGGGAAATTTGCTCACGCCAAAGACGTCATTTGCCGTGGTCGATTTCCAAGAGCCGAACACGATCTGGGAAATGCGCCGGGTGTCGCATGCTTACGGCGAGGTTTTGCCGAAGACGGGCGAGGCCCTGGGTTCCTATCTTCGCCAGCCGGGGCCGCGCGCGGTCCTGCTGACCAGCGGAGCCTGGCAGGCGATGCGGGCCGGAGTGAATCCCGATCCAACGTGGCAGATCTTTTCCGCTCAGGGATGGAATGCGGCGAAGGGGTCGTTTTTGGACCTGACGCTGATCGTTAAAAAGTAGCTTTATCTTCCGAAGCGGGGCCGTTGCGGTAGCGGTGACTTGCTCCAGATCTGGGTTTTGGTCTTGAGGCGTGAACCAGGGTGCGCCCCTTCGCTTTCTTCCAGGGCGGCGAGCTGGGCGCGGAATTTTTCCAGGTCTTCGCGTTCGTATTCCCGGCGCAATTGGGGCAGCAAATCCGCCCCGAGATAAAAGAGCCAAAGGCCCAGGCAAGCCGCCAGCACGGGCAGCCGCAGCAGCAGATCGCCCATGACCATGGGATCGCTCCACTGTTGGATTTCGCGAAAGGCGACCGCGCCCCAAGCGATGCCGGCGAGTGCGATGGCCAGTACCGCATAGACGACGTAGGCGACCCAGCGAAAGAAGGCCGAGGCTCGGCGCTCGGCGCGGATGTTAAGCCAGCCCAGTTCCCGGTTCCACTCGAGCGTGGGGAAGAGGCGGTGAATGATTTCGTCGAGATGAACGAAGAGCCAACGCCCGCCCGCCAGCGCGAGAAGCGGCGCGAGGGCCATGAGGCATTGCTTCGCCGTGGGAATCGCGATGGCGGCGAAGAGCGGGGAAGGCGCGAGGCCGTGCATCCGTCCAGTCTAGCACAGGACGGGGCCGATGAAAAAGACTCTCATCGGTGCGCCGCGTTGTGGGCGGCGGCCATTCAAAAACCTACTCGATCCAGGAAAGGATGTTGAAATTGGTCGCGACCAAAATCATCAGCACCAGAACCGCGGCGAAAATCGCGGTGATCAATCCCACCAGCCCGCCGACGGCGAAATGATAAGGGCGGACATGCGTTCGGACATTGCGCTGAAGCCAGGCAAGCCGGGCCGGGAACGTGACGGGAGGCGTTACTTCGGGTGAGGACATGACGCCAATCAATCTATCGGGAAGCCTGCGCCGGGCAAGCTTTCGTGGCAAAAGGCCCGAAGGAATGCAGGTAGCCGCCGCACGCCGTGCGGTGGAGAAGAGAGGAAAAGCTCTCACGTCCACGCTACGCGCCTCTTCGAAAAGACACCACCGTACGGCGTGCGGCGGCTACCACGGAAGGCGACCAGCGAGGACAGTTCTCCCGCTCGGGAAACTGGCATTCCCCGTGCTACAGGGAGGGACGTGATCCAAGCGAACTGCCGCGCGCAATTCACTGCCGACGATTTTTCCTTCGTCGTTGGCGTCCTCTCCAAATCGCAAAAGGATGCGGTTTCCCTGGTCTCTCTGCTGAGTGATGAGAACGAGCGCGACGCCATTCTCGATCATGATCTCGTTTACGATTCGCTGGTCGACCGGACCGGTTGTCTCCAGGTTTCGGCGGCATTCTACTTTTACGTTCTCACGCGCCGCGTGTTGCGGCGCGTCTCAATCGAGGAACGTGCCCTGACTGATTACGTGGCGGCCGTGCTGCTGGCGTTTTCGCACATCAATCAACTTCGGTCCCGCGACACGACGCAGCCGGTCACGCCGAACTTCGCCTATATCTCCGATCTTCTTTTGCAATTGGACAAGTGCCCGCCCGAGCAGGCCTATCCGCTGCGCACGCATCTCGCCAATTACGCGCTCTTTCTCAGCGGCATGTTCGCCGAGCGGGTTCACGCCCACGCCCAGCGTCGTGGCGCGCCGAGCATCGGATTTTACGAGTCGGTGGGCCAATCCTCCTACCTCAGCATCGCGCGGCATCCGCACGCGAAGCGGACCGATCTTGGCGTGATTTTTGAAATGCTGGGCAGCGAATTCCGCCGGGTGCGCCTCGCGCTGAATGATTTGACGGAGACGCTGCTGCACATGCACACCCCTCCCTCGATCATTCTGCCATGACCCTGCTGCGGGAAATCCAACTACTGCTCGAGCGCACTTACGCGCCGGTTCCGATCAATCTCGAAAGCTGCCTCATCGGCGAGGGACGCTGCGCCGTGCTCAACCAACTCGCGGGCGAGGACGCACGGCATCTCGCGCCCGGGGGACGGACTTTTCTGCGGCAGGCGGGCGACTCGCTTTACGTGGCGATCTTCTATTCGCCGCCGATCATCGCGGAGCTCGAGGCGAACGATCCCCGGCAGGCCTTGAACGAGCGGAACATATCCGCGTTGATCGCGTTCATTGAGGAAATCGCCCACGGCGTGCAGGCCGCGCTTCTTTTTCAGGAAGGCGAGCGCGGAATCGAAAGCGAGGCCTACGCGCGCAACCTCGAAACGCAGGCGCGGATCGATACCTATCTCGTCCTGAGCCGATTCGCGCATATCATTTGCGGCGGCCGCGTCCCGCGCGCGGTGGGGAGCTGGCTGCGACGGCAGTTGTTCGATTCGGGGCATCGACGTTTCGCCACGCCGCGCTTGCGCTCGCGCTATCGCGAGGCGCAACGTTGCGCGCTGGCTTTTCTGGGACGGTTGCGTCGAGTACCCTTGGCGGAGCGCCCCCAAGTCTTGCGGCACTTTCGGACGCTGAGCTGGAACGAGAAGCTGGCTTATACATTGCGATAGGCGTTCTTCTCGCTCATGTTGTCCCTGAGCTTGGAATGAAAAGAATGCACAATTATCTCATTGACGGGTTACAAAGTGTAATACATAAGTAACCCGTTATGGGATGCGAAGAGCGCCGTATTCTTGAATTTTTACCGTGGGCCCGAGGATTCGCCCGGGCTTGTGCATCCAAGTTGCCGAGCCATCTGGATAGAGATGATCTTCAGAGCGCGGGCGTCCTCGGCTACCTCCGAGCTGCCTCTCGATATGACGTTTCCAAGGGAGCATCCTTCCGAGGTTTTTGTGCCGTGCGTATTCGCGGTGCGGTGCTGGATGAGTTGAGACATTGGGAGTGGGCTCCGCGCTCCGTTCACAAAAGCAATCGACGTATCACACGTATTACGGCCAATCTTATCGAACAACTGGAACGCGAGCCCACCGTAAACGAGCTGGCCGCAGCGCTGGGGGTGGATGTCGCGGAACTGGCGGCCCTGCAAACCCTGTCTCGCCCTCATCAGTTAGTTTCCTTCGACGAGACGGGGGACAACGGGCGCGGAGAGGAAAACCTGCCCCTGACGGAGCGCCTGGCCGATCCCGATGCGCCAAGTCCCGACGCGGCGGTGCTTTCGGAGGAGGATAAGCGCACGCTTCATAAATGCCTGACGGTGCTTCCGACCGCGCAATCCACCATCATCGTTTTGCATTATCTGCAGAATGTCCCCCTACGGGACGTGGCCGACCGGCTGAAAGTGACGCCCTCGCGGGTCTCTCAGTTGCATCATCAGGCCCTGGCCCGCCTTCGCCAAACCTGGAAGCAAACGGAGAAGACTCCCTAGGCCTTAGAACTCATCTCAAAATTAGACACGACCTGGGTCGGTGTCCGGAACGGTTACGATCTGTTCACAAGGTCATTTCGCGGTTGTGCCGCGCAGCCACGCTGGTAAGGTGGTCTCCATGAAGATTTTTATCGATTCCGGAGATACCAACGAAATCAAGGAAGCCCAGTCCATGGGCTTGATCGATGGGGTGACCACCAACCCCACGCTCGCTTCCAAGAGCGGCAAGCCTTTCAAGCAATTGATCATGGAAATCACCGAGATCGTGGATGGCCCGATCAGCGCCGAAGTGGTCAGCATCACCGCGCCGGAAATGATCAAGGAAGGCGAGGACATCGCGACTTGGCACAAGAACATCGTCGTGAAGATTCCGCTTATCGCCGAGGGTCTCAAGGCCGTGAAGCACCTGACGGAAAAGGGCATCAAGACCAACGTCACGCTCTGTTTCAACGCGAACCAGGCGCTGCTCGCCGCCAAGGCTGGCGCAACCTATATCAGCCCCTTCGTTGGCCGCCTCGATGATATCGGCGCCGAAGGCATGCAGGTCATCCGCGACATCCGGTTGATCTATGATAACTACGGCATCGACACCCAGATTCTCACCGCCAGCGCCCGCTCGCCCATGCACTTCCTGGAAGCCGCGCGCATCGGCAGCGATGTCATCACCGCGCCGTGGTCCGTACTCAAGGGTCTGCTCCATCACCCGCTGACCGATAGCGGCCTGAAGAAGTTCCTGGCCGACTGGGAAAAGGGACAAGCCAAGCAATGACCGAACGGGACTTCGCCTGCGACGACGCCACGGCGAAGCCCTTCTTTCGCACCAAGGTTCTTAAGCCCCCCCGATATCTCGTGCCTCCGCAGCAACGCATCGTGACGCATCCGCCGATCGATGTCGTGGCCGGGGTCATCTGTTTTGAGGGCCGTTTCCTCATCACGCAACGGCTCGCCGACGATACACTCGGCGGTTACTGGGAATTCCCCGGTGGAAAAGTCGAGCCGGGCGAGGAATTGCGGGCGGCCCTGCGTCGCGAATTGCAGGAAGAGCTCGGCATCGACACGGAGATCGGCGCGCAGATCCATCACGTCGTCCACGCCTATCCCGATCGCGATGTGCGTCTCTATTTTTTCGAAGCGAGCATCCTTTCCGGCCAGCCGCAAAAGCTGGAAGTGGCCGACTTCAACTGGATCACGGCGGCGCAATTTACCGATTACCAATTTCCCGAGGCGGATCTCCCGTTGCTGAACCAGCTGCGCGGGGTGTAGCTACCGGCACCATGAGCGACGACGAAAAATACGTCTGTCCCCGGTGCGGTTCGACTCAGGAATTTCGGCGAGTGGAGATCGAGCAAAGCTCGGCGGCGCTGCTATTTTTTGGTGGCCTTCTCCCCTACTTATTGAGCAACGCCAATCGCAAGAACATGGTGTTGTGCGAGAGGTGTCATTACGTCTTCGCACCCAAGCCGGCTTACAGCCTCACGGGCTGTTTTATTCTGCTGATCCTGGCGGCTGTTTTGGTGTTCGTGATTTATACATACGCGAGCGGACGATGATCGCCGGTAAATTCTGAATCGCTTTCCTACGGCTTAACGATTACGAACATGCACTTGTCCCAATCGGGCAGCGCGGCGTTGTAAATGGAAGTATCCCGCGTCACGGTCATATCGCGATCCGGATAATTCGCTAGTTGGAAAACCACGCCGCCCGCCGCGGTGTGGAGGAGGGTGAAGGAGGCGTCCCATTGAAAGAGCCGGTCGTTTTGCGGCAGAGGATGCAGCTTGAACTGATCATTCTGATGGCGCAGGTAATGGTCCGGCTGATCCACCGCCTGAATCGAAACGTAATCCGGGCCGAGCAGACCGGGCACGAGGCGGAACTTCATCGCCGCCGGGCTTTGGCGTGGCACGAGATAGACGAGATAATTGTAACAACCAATGACCTTCGTGGGGTCGCTCGCCAAGGCCAGGTAGCACGGCTCCGCTGACGGCGGAGGAACGCTGGAGGCGAGAGGTTGCGGTGTTGTGAAGAAGTGGGTAAGTCCCCGCTGAAGCACCACCTGCTTTACTTCGGGCGCGAGATTGTTCACGGTCGCGCGATTGACGACGAGTGTGGTCGATGTGCCGAGAGGTCCGCGTAGCAGGCGCACGACTTGCGGGATGGAAAGACCTTCGATGGATTGGCCATCGACGCTCATGAGGCGATCACCTGCCTTCAGGTCGGCCTTCTCCGCCGAACTGCCCGGCAGGATGCGCGCGATCTTTACTCCAGGGGACCCAGTCTCGTCGTCGGAAATGACGATGCCCAGCAGCCCGGACCAAAAGTCATTGGTTGCCGGAGACCGGTTGGGCAGGGTGGAAAGGTGGGGTAGTTCCGGCGTCGGCGCAATCTGGGCCGGCTTTCCGCCATCCGGCGGGATGAGCTTCTGCCACACGCCTTGATAACGGCGTGTGCCATCCGGGCGGAGAAAGGAATTGGGATCGAGCAACGTGAAGCCCTGATCGGCCAACTCATGCACATGCCGGGAGTAGGATTCCTGGTCCTGGTTCAGGTACCAGTACCACCAGCGCGCCCGGTGCGGCGGCACGGTGCCATAGCGGATGCGATACTCCGGAATACCGTTATGCCAGCGGCCCTCCACGGCATTGATCCAGTGGCCCTTGTCCCAATAGTTGGGATGTCCTCCCGGCGGCGTGCTGTCGTACTGGCTGAGAAATTGATCCAGATCAGCGTGCGACATCCAGGGCGTAAAACCGGCATTCCGATACCAACCCGTGATGGCGAGCACCGCCAGAATGACGGCGACAAGAATTCCGAGGGAAAAGAGAAACCGGTTTTTCATGCCGAAAAGGAGAGAGGCCGACAGCACCGCCGAGAAGAATCAACGGAAGAGTTAACAGGCGGTTTCCCGCCGGGCAATGGCTATTTCCGGCCAGAAAATTAGCTGACGCCGCCCAAGTCGACTGACTCGAGGAAGGACTCCACAATGGGCCGCGCCCGCAAGGCCCTGAGCCAGCGTTCCGGTACCGCGCGACGACCGTGGGCCGCCCCCAGCAGCGTGCCGAGCACCATGCCTCGCGCGGCGGAATCTCCACCGGCCATCACGTTCTCGATCAACGCCGTTTCCAGATCGGTGCCGTGTTGCAAAAGAATGGTCATGACAGAGGGCAGCGCCTTCTCCAGCGCACATGATTGCCCAAGTTGCTCCACGGCTTCCCGCGTCGGCAAGTGCCGCGCTTCCTCTGCCCGCTGCAAATATTTTTCCGCTGGGAGGGCCCGGTAGGAAAATCCGGCCGAATCCCTCAGTGCGCTCGGAATCGAAATGCCCCGCATGAGGAGAAAAACGGTGCGCGCCATGAATTCCGCCGCATCGATCACGGCGGGCGTGGCATGCGTCAGCGCAGTCTGCGCACGCACGGCGGCGATGATCACAGGTGCCTCCTCTTTCCTCAAGGCGACCAGCAAGGGCGCGAGCCGAGCTGCCCCGCCCAGTTCCGTCGAGGCCGAGCCCGCCCGGGTCAGGCCCAGGCCATCCTGAAGATGGGCGAACGTTTCCTTCGTGGCGTGATCGTGATAGGCGGTCGACTTCTCCCAGAACTGACGCCAGCGCCGCGCGAAATCATCCATTACGAAATTGCCACCCATCGCCTCGAGCGATTCCATCAGCACGAGTGCCTGGTCGCCATAATGGGTCTGGGCCCCAAGCGGTTTCCCCGCGTGATAACCATCCGCCGCGGGCGCCTGAAAATCGGTGATCTCACCCCAGCGCTGGGCGAGCTCGTCCTGGTCGTACACCCAATGGGCCGCCAACGCCAAGGCATCGGCCGCGAGCGCCCCGTAGAGGAGACCCGTGTACCGCTCACGCAACGAGAGGGGCGTCTCAACCGCATGCACAATCATAGAAAAAACGTACCTCAATCCTCCGCTTTCGCGACCCCTTTTCGACGCGATTTCGGGGTCAGCCGAAGGGCCATGGAATTTCAGTGACAAAGCAAACGCACCGTCTATGGTGGAAGACCTGCACTCGTGGCGAAATGGCAGACGCGCACGCTTGAGGTGCGTGTGGAGAAATCCATGGGAGTTCGAGTCTCCCCGAGTGCACTTTACCTCATTTCCGAGAGATACCTCTCATCCCGGTCAGTCGACTGGGATTTGGCGCCTTAAGTCGCTTCCCATCGAAAAGTTGGCGCCGGCGATTTAGGCTAGAAAACCCGCTTTGCGGTAAAAAACATGTCAATAAAGCCGGAAGCCTTGAGAGGAGAGCTCTCCCCGAGTACGGCCGGAATTAGGTAGAGCTTCCGGTGAGGATGGAAACGAGGCTTTGGTTGATAAAGTAATTGGAGCGCCCGATCTTTCGCTTTTCCAAAAATCCGTCCTTGGCGAGAGCTTCCAAGTACCGGGTTGCGGTCAGGCGGGAGACCTTGAGGTCTTTTTCGATGAACTCGATTTTGGTGTAAGGGTGGGTGAACAGGTTGTTGATCAAATCCTGGCTGTAGAATTTGTATTTCGAGCGAATCTGGTGCTTGGACTGAAGCAGAGCGTCCTTGATTTTTTGAATGGTGATAATGCCCTCGGCGGCGGTTTGTTCGATGCCGGTCAGAATGTAGAGCACCCATTCTTCCCAGGCGTCATGCGTGCGAACGGACTGAAGCAGGCGATAGTAATCCGCCTTAGTCCGGACGACATAGCGGCTGAGGTAAAGGACGGGATTATCGAGCAAACCATTTTTCACCAGATAGAGGATGTTGATGATGCGTCCCGCGCGCCCGTTGCCGTCATAGAAGGGATGGATGCTTTCGAACTGGTGATGGATCAATGCCATTTTGATGAGTGGATCGACCTCAAAGAGACTGTCCTCGTTGATGAATCGTTCCAGATCGGACATTAGCGCCTGAATTTCGTTCAAATCCTGAGGCGGGGTGTAAATCACCTCGCCGGTGTTATTTTTCAGTGAAGTGCCGGGTAGCTGACGGAATCCCGCGCGGTTTTCCTCCAAGGCAGCCTGGATTTCCAACAGGTTGTTATTGGTCAGCAAGCCAGTTTTGCCCACGGCCTCAAACCCGACGTAGAGGGCCTGGCGATAGCGCAAAACCTCTTTGGCTGCGGCGTTGACCGAGGTGGCCGGACTGAGGGCCTCCTTGAAAAGCTCATCGTGGGTCGTCACGATATTCTCAATTTCCGAGCTGTCCTTGGCCTCCTGAATGGTCAGGGTATTGATCAACATTCCCTGATTGGGTATGGTGCCTGCCACGCCTTTCAGTTCCGCAAGCTTCCGACTGGCAGAAGCCAACTTCTTCAAGATGGGCGTGGTTTCAAACCGGGCCAATTCGAGGGAGTGTAAGGGAGCGATGGAGGGCATATAACAAATAATAACTTATCTTAACTTGTATAACAAATGGCACTTTTTTATACACATCGGCCGCGTGACGTCACAAAATAGCTGGAACGTATGCATGACGACGTCGGGCCAACTTGAATTCTGTTTTGCCGACGTCGGACGAGGAGCATGCCCAGTCGTCTTCATTCAGTGGCTCCTTTCGAATGGAATAGACTACTGATTCAACCATCTTACCAAATTCGGCTTCCACCTTGGACTTGAAATCGGTCTCGATCTGGTAGACCTCGGTGAACTCGGCAAAGGCCAAACGCCCGTGAGTCTTGAGTTGGTTACCATCGGGATGTATCGCCAATCTTCACCGGTCCTGGGAAGCCGCAGCGTATGTGTGTAATTACGTCTGCAAGAGCTGTGGCAACCGGAATCGTGGAAAAGGTGTTTGCCTCGTTGATTACGGTCAAACTGTCGCCCTGGCAGCTCCGGTTTTCATTTATCGGCGGGAAAGCGGCTGTTTTCCGGAAGGGAATCGAGCTGGTCTGTAAAAAGCACAACTCAGCCTGGGAAGATTTGCCTGCGTCCTGCAACGCCCATTATGGCAAGCCGGACGGGAAGTAGCTCGGCCATCGTTGGGCATACTTTATGCCGGAGGATTTTCAACACGCGGGAGGAGTTCTCTAACTTCCAACCGTTTTAAGGTTAAAGGTCGGCCTTCCCTGTTCGGGTCATCGGGCAACGACATTCACCGTGATTTTTGCGGAAGGGAGGTTGGGGGTGGAGGCTGTCAGGGTGACCTCGCCCGTCGTATCGTATTGAGATTTTAACACTGCGAGAGCCAAGCCGTGGAAGGCCTTATGCTGGGGGCCTTGGAAGGATTCGTGGTTCGTCGCGTCACCGTTATCCACGCCGGCGAGATTGGCCGCCGACCCATCGACCGTGAAATCGATTTCGGTGTCCGCATTCGGGCAAACATTTCCGTCTTTATCGAGAAGCGTCACCTTGATGAAGGAGAGATCCTGTCCGTTGGCCGTGATCTGAGTCCGGTCCGGCGTGAGGGTCATCGAGGCAGGCGCGCCCGCTGTATGAATCTCGTCAATGGCCACAACCTGACCGTTTTTCTTTGCCACAGCTTTCAGAGTCCCCGGTTCGTAGGGAACATCCCACGCCAAATGAAGGCCGGGCCCCTTGGTGGTGGTGACGGTTTTATCTTTGTTTTCGAGAACGAAGGTCTGTTCCGCGCAATCGGCGGGATAATTCCTCGTTCCAAGCGATTTTCCGTTGAGGAAGAGCTCAACTGAATCGGCATTGGTAAACGCCTGCACGGGAATGATTTTGCCTTCGAAGCCAGGCCAGCTCCAGCTCATGGGCAGGATATGGACCATGGGCTTGTCGCTCCACTGGCTCTGGTAAATGTAGAAACGATCCTTGGGAAAGCCGCAGAGATCGGAAATGCCGAAATAGGCGCTGCGGGAGGGCCACCCGTAGGGGTTCGGTTCCCCCAAGTAATCAAAACCGGTCCAGACAAATTCACCTGCCTCCCATGGCGCGTTCTTCAGGTGGAGTAAGTCAGTCTCCGCCGAACAACCCCACTTTACGTGAAAGTAGTCGTAGCTGGAAATTTGAAAGTTCGACTTGGGATCAACCTGCACATTGCCCTGGGCGTCGAGCTCCAAGCCATATTCGCCGCGGGTATCCGTCTGCGAGGATGACTCGCTCGCGAACATGGGAAGATGGCCATCGTAGTCGCCCAACTTCGGATCGGGCGGCGCCGTCGGTGCGGGATTATTCTTTTCGTAATATTCGGGACGATAATTGATCCCAAAGGCATCAAGGGCGGCGGCCATGCCGAATTTCCAGTTAAGTTCCGGTTGGGGGCAGGCAGCGGTGGCCGGTCGAGTCGGATCTTCCCGGTGACAAATGGCGACCAGGCGCGTGGCCATGGGGCCCCCCTGCGGTTTATTCCCTTCATGGACTTCGTTGCCAATGCTCCAGAGAATGATGCTGGGGTGATTGCGATCACGATCGATCATGGTGGTCAGATCGGGATCGCTCCATTGGTCGAAGAACTGGCCGTAGCCGTATTTTTTTTTGCTGTCCTTCCACTCATCGAACGCTTCATCCATGACGAGGAAACCCATTTGGTCGCAGAGATCGAGAAGTTGCGGGTCGGGTGGATTATGCGACATGCGCAGCGCATTGCAGCCCATGCTTTTCAAAATCTGTAGTTGCCGCTCGTAACCCCGACGTAAAGCGACTGAGCCGAGACACCCGAGATCGGCGTGGTCGCAAACCCCTTTAATCTGCACGCCCTGGCCGTTGAGAAAAAATCCTTTGTCCTTGGTGAACGCGATGGTGCGGATACCGAACGGCGTCGCCGTGCTGTCCGTGAGCGCACCATTGACGCGAACTTCGGAAATGGCGCGATAAAGCGTGGGGCTGTCGGGCGACCAAAGCTTTGCGGAAGAAAGCGATAGAGTCTGATCAAATGATTCATCGCTCTGCGGCGCGATGGACTTCTTTGCGTCCTGATGGCCGATCTCATCGCCATCGGCATTGAGCAACCGGATGGTGAGTGCAACATCACTTGGAGCGGAGCTGTCATTGCGAACCTTCGTCTGCACGCGGACTTCCGCCCCGGTGGAGGTGGCCTTGGGCGTGGTGATGTAGGTGCCCCATTGGGCTATGTGAACCGGATCGGTAGTGATGAGCCAGACATTGCGATAGAGCCCGGCGCCGGAATACCAGCGGCAGGACGGCTGCTTAACATCCAGGCGCACGGCGAGGACATTTTTCGCTTCACCAAAATGAGCATCCGACGTTAGGTCATAATAGAAGCTGCTGAAACCGTAGGGCCGGCTGCCGAGGAGTTTGCCGTTGAGCCAGACCTGGCTGTTCATGTAGGCGCCATCGAAAAGGATAATGACGTGTTTATCCTTGGCCGTGGCAGGAAGCGTGAAGGTTCTTCGATACCAACCGATTCCGCTATTCATTGATCCGCCGGTGGCTCCAGAGGGAGACTTTTTATCGAAAGGGCCTTCCATCGTCGAAGGGTCGGCGCCAGGGACGCCCTCGATCATCCAATCATGCGGAATGTCCAACACACGCCATGACTTGTCATCAAAAGCGGGTTGATCCGCGCCGATTGCGTCGCCCAAGTGAAATTTCCAAGCGCGGTCGAATGACGCGACATCGCGGGGCTGGTCCGCGGCCCTGCCGACATTGAAGATCAAGCCCATCAGCGAAAGTGCGAGTGCCAGATGAAAAGGGAAGCGAATGAAAACTATTTTAACGGTGAACATGAGGAGCGTAATAAGCGAATTTTCTCTCGAACAGTTTGTGTCATCACCCACGTCTGTTGAACAGGTCGGCCCTAAGGAGCATGAGCGTGCAGATACGTAACACTCCTGTATTCGTTAAGTTGCGTTTCTCGGCTTGAAATCGAAATTGGGTAGGCGCGTACAAGCAGCCCTGCTGACTCTTGTGACAGGCCAGCATCTGTGTCTTGGAGTGGGGGGGCGCCGTTTTGGGAGCTGCCGGAAGCGCGCCGCATCAAGAAATTGCTGCTGCAATCCCAGCGGGGCATCTGGTTTGACGCGAAGGAAGCACGAAGTTGCCTGAAGTGTTTCCGGGACCTGGAGAAGCTGCCGATGGGTGCGCGGCGACTCGCGGGGTGGTCTGTGAGCGAAATTCGCGTCGCGCGGTCGGCCCCCGGGAAACTTGGAAAGCCGAGAAGGTCAGCATCCCGGCCATCACGACAACCCGTTCGGCATGCGCTTGAGTTCGCTCATGATCTCCAAGCGATTCGTGGATAGCTCCTGTCCCATGTCGCTTCTGGCCGATCATCCCAACGTCCAATTCAACTTCCTCCGCAGCGGTCTAGGAAACGTTTCCACCGAAATGCATTGAAGCGACAAACAACGGAAGTTACGTCATCGGTAAGACTGACTATTGCGGCATCGGGTACCTGGCCATCGCATTTTGAGCAACGCCAAGTAAAGATACGTTCTTCTTTTGCGGTGATGTCGATGTGCGGCTCCCTTTGGGAAACCCAGCTGAACCCTCTGAAATTCTAAATTAAGGACAACCTGCGCGCATCATTTTATTATGCCGGAGTGGATTAAAGGAGGAACATTCGCGGCGTCCGGAACTATCGCCAAGCATTATTGAATTGTGATGATTTCGGATCTTAGTTTTTGGCCATCGTAAAATTCCGACCATTTTCTCACCCAATTTTTATCGCCCAGTTGATTTAATGAATTCGGCGTAGGCTGGGCCACAAAGTTATTGAAAAGATAAAGAGAATCCACTCCTGATGCGTATAATTCAGAGGATCTCCTTAAGTAATCCTCGAGTGCGTAGGTAACGGTAGTTCCCTCTGTGACGCCATCGGCGATTTGTTGATCGGTTAACTCCCGAAGGCCAACTTGATCGAGGAAATATTCGATGCCGGCAGACACCGTTACGTTGGTTCCATCCGTCATGTCAATCCAAGGCAGCACATCATACCAAACATCTTCGCCTGGATAAGCGGGGATGAGTGTATCCACGGAACCTTGGCTGATCCAAGTTTTGGGATCAAGCCCATAGGAAGTATAACCATCCGATGGAAGCCGAACGGAAATCTTCACAGGATGTCCACCCACTCCGGCGGTGTTCATGGCCTGACGTGCGGAGGCCATAAAACCATCGATCCACTGGCACTTAGAGGCAACCCATCGAGAATCGTTGGGGGATAATGTCGTTGGATTAGTCCCATACACTGTCTCGAAGCCACTTATAAGGGGGGCATCATATCCAACGATGACGGGGTAGCGGCAATAATCGAGATTTACACCGGCACATCCAAACCCTGCCATTTCCTGGAGCACTCCAATTCTTTGAGAGGTGACTGCCGGGTACGCATAGCTAAACCGCTCCGCTTTCGACGGCTTCAAGGAAGGCGATGTCACCTCGGCTTTGGTTAGCACCAAGCCGAAATGTCTCGGTTCGATTCAGAATCGCAGCCATTGGAGGTATGGAATTCCCCTGGTGGTCTCTCGGCACTGGCCTACTGCCCTTGTACCAAACATGAGCTGAGATAGTGGCCGGGGCTATCCCAGACCAGTGGAGGAGCGACAGGAACCAGCATCAGCCTCACCACGGATGGTAGTGGTAACGCCACGGTTTATTATCAGGCTGGCAATGACACCTTGCATGACAACACAATCCAAGTCACCGCGACTTCAAGCACTGGTACGACCACCGTTTCCTTTACAGCTTATTGCGGTGTGCAGTCGGGCTTGGCGCTCTGGCTCGCGGCCGATTCCGGCATAACTCAGGATGGCAGCGGCAATATCAGTGCGTGGGCCGATCAGGGAGCTGACCACAATGACGTGAGCCAGACGACTTCAGGACAAGAACCCACTTTTCTTTCCAGCGGTGTGAACGGCAAACCAAGTGTCAGTTTCAATGGCAGCCAGTACTTGGCGGCAAACGATGCGGCCACGTTGAAGCCATCGACTATCACCATGGTGGTGGTGGCTCAATATGCCTCGTCGAGTAACGGATACGGCAGCTTTATTTCCAAAACCACGAGCGGGGATCAGGATGATGGTTACGGCATGGGGCTACTGAGTGGGCCGGTGGGGGGATGGGTTAACGATTATGTCGATGGCGCTGCTCAAGGGTCCGTTCCCTACGGCCAGTACGAGGCGATGGCATTTACGTATGACCAGAACAACGTCACCTTTCGGCTCAACGGTCAGACGTTGGCCACGGAGCCCTTTACCGACGTGATGAATAATCCCGATGGAGTTCCTCTTCTCATCGGGACAACCGATACGGGGCTCAACTATCCGTTAACCGGCTCTATTTCCGAGGTTCTAATTTATAACCGGGCGCTCTCCTCCACGGAACTTCAGCAAGTCGAAGTTTATCTGGCTGATAAATATGGTCTCTACAATCCTAATGCCACTTGGCCCCTGGCCTATGACAGCGATGTCCAAGCCCAGATCACGGCCAATCAATGGAGTAAGGCGCAGGCGGATGCTTATGTCGCCTTCATAGCGAGTTCCCCTCCCGTTCCTCCGCAGGGACTTTTGGTTTGGCTTAAAGCCAATGTGGGAATAACGACAGACGATAGTGGCAACGTCCAGCAATGGGTGGATCAAAGTCCTTCCGGGCACATTTTAGGGGTCTCCTCTCAAGCAGGCGCTCCGGCGCTTGTTACGGATGTAGGCGGCCATCCAACATTGGAATTCGACGGTGGCCAGGCTCTTTACGCTCCCGATTATATTCCCGCCAACAACGATCTAACGATGATCATTGTCGGATCCGCCAGTAACAACTGGAGTTATTCGATGGCGGCCATGATAGGCCAGCCCACGGCAGACGGATCAACCCGCAGTTATGTCTATAATTACGGGACCGACCAGTTTGACCTTAACAATTCAGGCGCTGCAGGAGGATCTTCTTCAGCTGTAGGCGAAGAGGTCATCCATACCATTACTTATGGGCGAGACAGCGGAGCGGTTAATTTTTATCTCCGCGGAGCTTATAACGGATATGGGAACGCCACGGCGAGTGATATCGGTGGCGGTCTTGCAGTGGGAAATTCCAGTAATTTTGAAGTGCCCTACTTTGGAGATATATCGGAGATTCTTATCTACGACCGCGTGTTGAGTAACACCGAGCGTACCCAGGCGGAGGTCGCCATGGCCGATAAGTACGGGATCTATCATCCCGATGCCACGTGGCCAATGGCTTATGGAACGGATATCCAGTCGTTGATTTCGGAAAATGCCTGGAGCAAGGCTCAAGCTGATGCCTATGTGGCTTCATTGGGAACAACCGTCAGTGCTCCCTCTCTTTCACCTGCACCGGGAGCCTATACCTCTTCTCAAACCGTCGTGGTAACTTCTGCCACGCAGGATGCCACTATTTATTACACAACGGATGGAACGATCCCCACAACGAGCAGTGCCTCGATAGCCAACGGCGGTCACCTTATTGTATCTTCCAGTGAGCGACTTAAGTTGATGGCCGCAGATGGAAGCGCATCGAATAGTCCCGTTACAACAGCGATTTACCGCATTGGAACTTCGGGCAGTCTTGTGGCAGGGGACAGCTTCACCATGGCCAATAAGCCGAATGGAACAGTTTGGACGTGGGGTGACAATAGCCGCGGCCAACAGGGGGATAATCAGGTTGCTAATCCGGCGATGATACCTCAACAGGTTCCCGGGCTCAGTGGAGTGACTGCCGTAGCTGCGGCAGGCGATCATGCTTTAGCCGTAACTGGTGACGGCTCCATCTGGGCTTGGGGGGCCGATGACGCTTCACAAGGTGGAGATGGGGGGACGAGCGATCTTTTA
>JAMFSY010000062.1 GCA_026225555.1 Methylacidiphilales bacterium | reverse complement strand
TACGCCGAGATGGGCGGGCAGGTCGGCGATACCGGCGAGATTGAATACGCCGACCAGACTTACGCGGTCACCAACACGATCCGCTCCGCTTCCGGACAGGTCTTTTTTCACAAACTGGCCCAGCCCATTTCCGCCCGTCCGGGGGACATGGTCATCCTCCGCGTCGATCCGAAACGCCGCGGCAAGATCGAGGCGCACCATTCCGGCACGCATCTGCTCAACTGGGCGCTGCGGAAAGTTCTCGGTACCACGGTCGTCCAGCGCGGCTCCTACGTCGGGCCGGACCGGCTTCGTTTCGACTTTTCCCACGGCGCGGCCCTCACGCCGGAGGAACTCGTCGAAATCGAAAAGCTGATCAACGAACAAATCGAGACCAACGTGCCGGTCAGTTGGGCCGAACGTCCTTACACGGAGGTCAAGGGCGACCCCTCCATCCTGCAATTCTTCGGCGATAAATACGGCGATAAAGTCCGCGTTGTTTCCATCGGCGATTTCTCCAGGGAGCTTTGCGGTGGCACGCATGTCCGCCAATCGGGCGACGTTGGCTTCTTCAAGATTCTTTCCGAAGGCGCCATCGCGGCGGGCATTCGCCGCATCGAGGCGGCCAGCGGCGCGGCGCTGATCGAGTACGTCCATGAACAGCTGCCGAAGCAGGACCAGCAGCTTTCCGCGCTACGCCAGCGCAACGTCAATCTCCTCGAGCTCAGCGCCCATTCCGGCGATCCCGATCCCCATGCCCTCTGGCGGCACTGGGAATCGCGCGAAGTGACCCTGCGCAACGCGGTCGCCCAGGTCGCCCAGCAGGAGAAAGAGGAAGCCAAGCGTCAGGAAGCCGTCTTCCAAAAGCGCGCCGCCACCGAGGCGGAAACGCTTATCGCCTCGGCGCAAAACGTGAACGGAATTCCTTTCCTTGCGCAGACTCTCCCCGATGCGCCCGCCGCTTACCTGCCTGTTCTCGCCGATGCGCTCAAGACGCGCTGGCAGGGCGTGGCTCTTCTCGCCACGGTGGATCAGGGCAAGGTCGGCCTGCTTTGTTCGGTCGCGCCGGCGTTCGGAAAGAAAATCCAGGCGGGCAAGATCATCCAGGCCGTCGCGCCTCTCATCGGTGGCAAAGGCGGTGGCCGCCCCGAACTCGCGCAAGGCGGTGGGACGAACGCGGAGGGCCTGCCCGCCGCGTTCGTCCAGGCCGAACAAATCGTGCTTAACGCCGCCTAGCTTTTGCGCGGCGCGCGACCCATGCTAAACTGAGGAAGATGAGCACACCCAAGAAGCTTTCCAAGAAGGCCAAACCCGGCATCGATTCGATCGACGCCGTCATCCGCGACATCCGCGCGGGCAAGCCGGTCATTGTCGTCGATGATGCCGACCGCGAGAACGAGGGCGATCTCGTCCTGGCCGCCGAAAAGGCGACGGCCAAAAGCATCAACTTCATGATGCGTTTCGGGCGCGGTCTGATCTGCGTGCCGATGACCTCGGAACGCGCGACGCGACTCGGTCTTAACCGCATGGTCCTCGACAATCGCGAGAGCTTTAAAACCGACTTCACCGTTTCGGTCGATGCCACGCATGGCATCACCACCGGCATCAGTGCGGAGGACCGCGCGAAGACCATCCGCCTGCTGGCGAACCCCAAATCGGTGCCGGGTGATCTCGTGCAGCCGGGGCATGTTTTTCCGCTACGCGCCAAGGCGGGCGGCGTGCTGCAGCGCAGCGGCCATACCGAGGCGTCGGTCGATCTCGCGCGGCTGGCGGGGCTCGATCCCTCCGGCGTGCTCTGCGAGATCGTGAAGGACGACGGCACGATGGCGCGCTTGCCCGACCTGCTGAAATTCAAGAAAAAGCACAAGCTCAAGCTCTGCACGATCCTCGATCTGATCGAGTACCGCCGCCGCCGCGAGAAGCTCATCGAACTCGAGCAGCGCGTGCAATTGCCCACCGATTACGGCACGTTCGACCTCCTGCTCTACCGGGCCACGATGAACCAGGAGCACCACCTCGCGCTGGTCAAGGGCGATGTCGGCGATGGCAAACCGGTTCTGGTGCGTGTGCATAGCGAGTGCCTTACCGGCGACGTCTTCGGCTCGCGCCGCTGCGATTGCGGCAGCCAGCTTCACACCGCGCTGAAACAAATCGAGCAAGCCGGTCGCGGGATTCTTCTCTACATGCGGCAGGAAGGCCGCGGCATCGGACTCGCCGCGAAGATCCACGCTTACAAACTACAGGAGGAGGGCTTCGACACCGTCCAGGCGAATCTCAAGCTCGGCTTCCCGTCCGATCTTCGCGAGTACGGCTTGGGCGCGCAGATTCTCTTCGACCTCGGTGTGCGGCAAATCCGATTGCTGACCAACAACCCCAAGAAGGTCGTGGGTCTGGCGGGCTACGGACTGCGCATTGTAGAAACGGTGCCGATTCGCATCGAGGCCAATCCGCACAACAAGGCGTATCTCCGCACCAAGCGGACGAAGATGGGCCACACGCTCTGACTCAATAAAGGGGAGGACCTCTTAACGGACTGAAGGAGCAACCGCAGAAGCGAGCGCCCCGTCGGCTGCCGTCGTCACCAGGCATTTCACCTGAGGCAAGGCGGCCTGGAGCGCCCGCACCACTTCGTCTTCGCGACCCTGCTCCACGAGGTTGATCGTGGCCCCGCCGAAGCCGCCGCCGCTCAATCGGGCGCCAAAGACGCCGGAAGTGCGCCGTGCCGCAGCCACCAACTGATCGAGCTCCGGGCACGAGTTTTCAAAATTGGCCTGCGAGCTTTCGTGCGACGCGAACATCAGTTCGCCGAACTGCGCGAGATCTCCCTGGCGCAAGGCGGTTGCGCCGAGTTGCACACGTTCGTTCTCGCCCACGATATGGAGGGCGCGATGGTAGATGCGATCCGACATCCTGCTCTTGTAGGATTGAAGCTGTTCCAGGGAAACATCGCGCAACGCCTTGACGCCAAGCTCGCGCGCCGCGGCTTCACAATCCTCGCGCCGCTGATTGTATTCGCCTTCGACCAGGGCATGCTTCACGCCCGAGTTGGCGATGATCACGCTGACCTTGTCGCTGAGCGGCAGATGGTCGACCTGGAAGGTGCGGCAGTCAATGAAGGTGGTATGGGCCGCCTTGCTCATCAGCGAGGCGATTTGATCGAGAAGACCGCAACGCACGCCGACGAAATCGTGCTCGGCCATTTGTGAAAATTTGGCGATCTGCAGCGGCTCGAGTTTGCCTCCGAATGCCTTGAGCAAAAAAAGCACCGTGGCGTTCTCCAGCGACGCGCTGCTGCTCAGGCCCGCGCCGAGCGGCAGGTTGCCGGAAATTTCCGCGTCGAATCCACCCAGCGGCAGCTCGTTGCGCCGGAATTGATCGACCACGCCGAGGGTGTACCGCGACCAATCGGCGACCTTTTCCGCGAGGAGATGATCGAATGAAATCGATTCCGTTTTATCCAGCTCGCGGGAATGGAGCCGGATCATCCGGTCGTTGCGGACCTGTCCGGTAATGGTGGTTCCGCGATCGACGGCCAAGGCGAGGACGAAGCCCTCATTGTAGTCGGTGTGGTTGCCGAGCAGTTCGGCGCGGCCCGGCGCGTAGGCGCTAATCGAATTCATGGTGATCAGGAAGGTCTGGTGTGGAACGGGAAAATAGCTGGGCGAACCACCGCATTACATCGGAACCGGGCAGGTTATCCAAGGAGTTTTGCGGGAGGACGCCAAGGCGTGCCTCATATGGGGCGCGTAGAGCCCTGCCTGCCCACGGAGACGACTACCCGACGAAACGCCGGACGAGCAACGTGGCGTTATGGCCGCCGAAGCCAAACGAATTGCTCATCGCGACATCGACCTTGCACTCGCGGGCCTTGTTTGGCACGTAATCGAGGTCGCAGGCGGGATCGGGGTTATCGAGGTTGATCGTCGGAGGC
Organism: Methylacidiphilales bacterium; assembly: GCA_026225555.1. Classification (GTDB taxonomy): domain Bacteria; phylum Verrucomicrobiota; class Verrucomicrobiia; order Methylacidiphilales; family UBA1321; genus JABDGH01. Next base: position 41,750 of record JAMFSY010000062.1, on the reverse strand, counting down.
ACGATGTTGTCCTCGATTGCCTTGATGCAGGCGATCAGTTCCGCCGCGCCCGCCGCGCCGAGCAGATGCCCGGTCATCGACTTGGTCGAGCTCACCGGCATCTTCTTCGCGTGGTCGCCAAAGACGGTCTTGATCGCTTCCGTTTCCGCGACGTCGCCGACGGGCGTGGACGTTCCGTGCGCGTTGATGTAATCGACCTCTTCCGGGTTGACTCCGGCGCGCTTGAGCGTGTGCTGCATCGCCCGAACGGCGCCGATGCCGCTGGGGGAAGTCATGTGATAGGCATCAGCCGTCAGGCCGTATCCGGTCAACTCGGCCAGGATGGTCGCGCCCCGCTTTTTCGCGTGCTCGAGCTCCTCGACGATGACAACCGCCGCGCCTTCGCCCATGACAAAGCCATCGCGGTCCTTGTCGAAGGGACGGGAGGCCCGGGTGGGATCGTCATTGCGCGTGCTGAGGGCCTTCATGGCCGCGAAGCCACTCATGCCCAGGGGCACGCAGGCCGCTTCGCTGCCGCCAGCCACTATGACCTCGGCTTCGTTGTCGCGGATCAAGCGCCACGCTTCGCCGATGCAATTATTCGAGGTGGCGCAAGCTGTCACCACGCAGAAATTCGGGCCCCGGAAACCAAACTCCATGGAGACGAGACCAGCCGCCATGTTGGTGATCATCATCGGGATCATAAACGGCGAGACGCGATTCGGACCCTTGATGATCAGGTTTTCATCCTGTTCGCCCAGGGTCTTAAGTCCGCCGATGCCGGAACCGATCAACACGCCGACCCGGTCGAGGTCGAGCTTCTCAGGTTCCAGGCCCGCATGCTTCACGGCTTCCTTGGAGGAGGCCATGGCGAGCTGCGAATACCGATCCGCCCGACGCGCGTCCTTCTCGTTGAAGAAGTATTTCCGGGGTTCGAAGCCCTCGACCTGCGCGGCGAACCGGCAATCGAAACGCGAGGCATCCCACGAGGTGATCGGGGTGACGCCGCTTTTACCGGCCAGGAGGTTTGCCCAGGTCGTCTGGACATCCAGACCGAGCGGCGTGACCGCGCCCATACCGGTGATAACAACTCGCCTTGAAGTCATAGGTAGATAGTCTACTCGAAACGAGGCCGCAGGGAACGAAAAAGGCACCCTCACGAGGGTGCCTTTCCGCTCTGCGGCTGGGGACTACTTGGAGCCCTTGTCCTCGATATACTTCACCACGTCGCCGACGGTCTGCAGCTTTTCAGCCTCTTCATCGGGGACTTCGACGTTAAATTCTTCTTCAAAGGCCATCACGAGTTCCACGGTATCGAGCGAATCCGCTCCCAGGTCCTCGATAAACTTGGCTTGGGAGGTGACCTGTTCAGGGTTCACGCCAAGCTGTTCCACAATGATGTCTTTGACTTTCTCTTCAATCGACTTTTCCGCCATAAAAAATTCTAGCTCCTTTTGGTGTTCGTGCGTTGTTACGGGTGCATTCGCCCTTTGGCAAACTTTTTCTTTGCGTCAAGTTCACCCGTTTCGATCTTACAGACTTGAACGCTGGTCTCGTGGCGCAGCCTTACATGACCATGCCTCCGTCAACAGTCAAGATTTGACCGGTTATATAACTGGCTGCGGGAGAGCATAAAAACGCGACCACTCCGGCGATATCCTCCGCTTGGCCAAAGCGTTGCAACGGGATGCGCTCCATCAATTTTGTGCGCATATCGGCGTTTAATTCCTTCGTCATATCCGTCTCGATGAAACCGGGACAGACCACATTGCAGGTAATTCCGCGCGAAGCGAATTCCCGCGCGACCGATTTACTAAAACCGATCAGGCCTGCCTTGGAGGCCGCGTAGTTGGCCTGGCCCGCGTTGCCCATCAGTCCGATAACCGACGAAATGTTGACGATCCGGCCCGCGCGCTGGCGCACCATCAGGCGGCCCACGGGACGGGTGAGGTTGAACGCGCCCTTGAGATTCGTGTTGATCACGGTGTCCCAGGCCTCGCTCGTCATGCGGGCCAGCAGGCCGTCGCGAGTCACGCCCGCGTTGTTGACCAGGACGTCGATGTGTTCGAAACGGGCGGTCACTTTTTCCACGAGGGCGTCCATGGCCGCGTTGTCGCTTACGTCGCCCGCGAAGGGTTCTGCTGTGCCGCCGGCAGCACGGATGGCTTCCAGCGTTTCCTTCAGGGCCTCTTCGCTGCGGGCCACGGCGGCAATGGCCGCGCCTTCACGCGCCAGGGCGACGGCAATCGCCTTGCCCAGCCCGCGGCTCGCGCCCGTGACGAGGGCGACTTTTCCAGTCAGATATTTTTCACTCATAAAATTATTTTCAAGGGCAGGACGCAGGCCCTTACCCATTGAGGGCATCGGCGTATTTAACGAGGTCGGCGTAAGATTCCAATGATAAACAACGCGCGGCGGGATCGATGCGCCGCAACATTCCAGCGATCACGCCGCCCGGGCCGCACTCGACGAAATCCATGAATCCCAGTGCGATCAAACGCCGGATCGATTCCTCCCAGCGCACGGAACCGCAGACCTGCGATTCAAGCGCGGAGCGGATGGCATCCGGCTCCAAGACGACTTCCGCCGTGAAATTGGCCACCACCGGCACGGTGGGCGTAGTGATCTCGGCCCTGACCAGATGCGGGGCGAGCCCGTTTGCCGCTGACGCCATGAGCCGCGAATGGTAGGCCCCGGCCACGTTGAGCGGGATGACCTTGCGGATGCCTTTTTCCTTCGCGATGGCGGCCACTCCTTCCATTTCCCGCTTGCCGCCGGAGAGGACGATCTGGCCGGGACAATTCAGGTTCGCCACATCGACGTTGCAGGCTTGCGCGATTTCGCGGGCCTGCTCGGGCGTCGCGCCGAGAAGCGTGATCATCGTGCCGACGGTTGCATTGCAGGCCTCCTGCATCAACCGGCCACGCTCGGCGACGAGTTGCAGGCCGGTCTGGAAAGTGAACGAGCCGGCGGCGGCGTGGGCGGTGTATTCGCCTAGAGAAAGGCCCGCCGCGGCTTCGAAGCGCAGGGGCTTGCCGGTCAGGTCCTGAAACGCGGCCAGAAGGGCCATGCCGTGCGCGTAAAGGGCCGGCTGGCAGACGCGGGTCTCGGTCAGTGCCTCATCCGGTCCGCGAAAGCTGGTTTCGCTCAGCGACCAGCCCAAATGGCGGTCAGCCAGGTCGTAAAGCGCATACGCGGATGGACTCTGGTCGGCGAGGTCGGCGCCCATGCCGACCTTTTGCGCGCCCTGTCCCGAAAAGAGGACGGCGCGAGGTGTGTTCATAGTCATAGATGAGCCGGTCACCCTAGCGAAAATCGCGCGCGCTGGCTACGGTCTTTCGTGGGGGGCGTGCGGCTGTGGAATCTTTGGTAAAAGGCAGTCATCCTGAGCTTGTCGAAGGATCAGCCTCCGTTGACTTCAACTGTCTCAAGGGCGGCTCTCCCGCTAAACTCGGGTGCATGCCGGAAGCTGATCCTTCGACAAGCTCAGGATGACAGCAATTTGATTGCGGCCATTTAGTGGTCTAACGTCCGCAATTGCCCCTCAGGTTCTCCGCGTCCCGTCCCTGAAGATAGAGATGCGCCTTGCGATAACTCTTCTGGTGCAGGTAATGCCGGAGCTGGGGTGGATAACTCGAATCGACCTCGGCTTCAAAGGCATCGAGCCGGGCAAAGAGCGCCATTAAATCGGGCGGATTCGGTTCCTGTTGGCGTGGAACCGCGGCGAGATACTCGTCCAGCGTCTGGGCGAGGCGGGCAAGCGTCGCCTCCTGCTGATCGGAAAGCGTCATGCCGATTCCTGCTGATCGACGGCGGGGCTTTCGGTTTTCAGCGTCTCGAGCGCGGCTTCATCGTCTACCGTTTCCGCATAAACGTGGGCCTTCTTTTCCTCCCATTCGACGTGGAGACGGCGCACTTCGCGGTTGAGTTGGTCCTGAAGCTGATCCACGGCAGTTCTATCACCCTTGGCCTTTTCCTTGACGATTTCGCCCTGGAGGAAGGTCTCCTTCTCCGCGATCCGGGAACCGTAAAGCGAGTTCAACTCGCTGATGCGCTCCTTTTGATGTTCGTTCAGTTTGGGGGTGGGAGCATTTTTCTCCAAACGTTCCATGGCGAGTTCGTAGGCGGATTTCATGATTTTTTAGTCCTTGAGGTTGATCCAGATCGTGCCGTCTCGCACTTCAACAGGATAGGCGGGCACGCGCGCACCGGGTATATTCCGGCATTGACCATCCTGTAATTGAAATTGCCACTGGTGCCACGGGCAGGTGACCTGGCCGTCGCTAACGAAACCTTCGTGCAGCGGCGCGCCCCGGTGGGGACAAAGATTATCGAGCGCAAAGAGCGCATCGGCTTGGCGAAAAAGAGCGACCTGAACGTCACCCAATTGCACGCAGCGGCTTTCGCCCGGAGGAAGGTCGTCCAGTTTCAAAGTGGTATCGAGATAGGCCATAAGTTTCTCCTATAACTTTAGGTTGGTGTGCCGGGGCGGCAAGGGCAATGTGAATGCCATGAAGCTAGCGAAAACCGAATTCGCCCCCTGGCTTGGGGTCTTCGAAACCTTGCGCGTGGTGGACGGCATCCCGCTCTTCGTAAAGGAGCATGGCGCCGAATTGCGCCGCGCCGCGACCATGCTCGGGCTCAACCTGACCTTGGATATTCCCGGGGCCCAAAAGAAATTGCCGAAGCGTTCCGGCCGCTGGCGCTGGGTGGTGACGCCGAAAGGAACCCGCGCTCTTTTTAAGGCGGAGAAATGTGACCCAGTTGAGCCGATCGAAGTATCCGTGGCCACCGTGCGGCTCGGTTCGCAGAATTGGGACGCCCGATTTAAAACGGTCAGTTATCTCACCCACGCGCAGGCGCGGCGGATGGCGAGAACGCCAGAGGTGATCCTGTTGAACGAGCATCGGCATGTGGCCAGCGCCGCGGGCGGAAATCTTTTCTGGCGGCGAGGGGAGCGACTCTTCACGCCCGCGCATGAGGCCGGTTGCCGTTGCGGCGTGGTGCGTGGTTTCGTGCTGAAAAGGCGGCAGGTGGAGGAAGGGCATTTCCCCCTGGACGATCTCTTCGAGGCCGATGAGATTTTCCTGACCAACAGCCTCAAGGGAATCGTCTCCATTCGGAATGTCGAGGGCCGTCCGGTGGAAGCCTTTTCGTCGGCGGCCTCCCTGCGGGTCGAATATGAGAAGGCGTTGAAGAAGCAACTAAGTGGCTCTTGAAGATCGCCCCTGGGTATCTACGCTTTTCATATGGGATTCTTTACCTGGCTTGGCTTGGGAACGGCGGGAAAGCCGTTGGAGGTTGGCGATCCCGCGCCCGATGTCACCGCTTTGGATGAGGAGGGGAACGAAGTCCGACTCGCCGATTTTTATCACGACGGCTTCACGCTGATTTATTTTTTCCCAAAGGCCGATACTCCCGGATGCACGGCACAGGCCTGCAGCCTGCGTGATGAATTCGAGGAGCTGACCACCCACAAGGTGACGGTGCTCGGGGCGAGCGCGGATTCGGCCATCTCCCGCAAACGCTTTCGCAAGAAACACCGGCTTCCTTTCAAGCTGCTCGCCGACGGGGAACGGCGACTGTCCCAGGCCTTCGGTGTGCCGACGATTCTGGGCATGACCCATCGGCAAACATTCCTAATCAAGGACCGGAAAATCGTCTGGCGCGATCTCCGTGCCTCGACCCGGTGGCAGGCTCGCGACGTCCTTACGGTGCTGAATTCGTTGGAAGCGCCGGACGTCCCGCGCTGACGACCGTCCAGTGGTGCGAGGTGGATTCGCTGGCATCTTCGGCGTCGGCGCTGAACCAGAGGGACGGATTCTGGATCCATTGCACTTTCACATTGGGATTCTGCGGCACGGCGAAATGGAAATCGGTATCCACGTGCCACGCGAAGAAGTAGCCGGGATCGCGTCCGAAGAAATTCGTGTCGGCAAAGCCCGGCACCTTCAGCAGCGTCGAGGAAATATCCTCCGGGATCCAGCCGACCTGGGGATCGAAGAATTCGGCGATGACGTGCGCCTGCCGGCCAGTCAGGTCCACCGTCCCATCGCTGAGGTCGCGCGTCTTGAGCCATTGTCCGACCAGAAGCCGCGCCGGAATTTTATTCGCGCGGCAGGCGGCGACAAAGATGAGGGAGAACCCGCCGCAATCGGTGCGTAAACGACGACAGCCCGCCGCTGCGGTCCAGGCCGTTTCCGGCGGATAGGAATAACGGCCTTCGTTCTTCAAGTAAGCGAAGACCCGCGCCCCGTAATCGACCGCCGCTTCGTCGTCGGCCCGGCGTAGATGAGAGGATGTCAGCCAGTTTTGAAAGGTGTCGCTATCCCAGTTGATGGAGGGGGTCGATTCCAGGAACTCTCCCACCGGTGGTGCGAGGACCGAATGATCGGAAGCGAGAGGAGGGCCATCGACCAGTTGCCGCCGTTGAAAGAGCCCGACGACCTGCACCCGCCAATGGAATTCACGTTCATCAGCCCGCCCGTGATGCAGCGTGGCCGTCAGGATTCGGTGAGGAGGATTCGCCTCGTCGGTCTGGATGTGACCTTGCCAGTTCGACTGGAAACGTTCGATATGCTGCGTCCCGGTTTCGGGCGGAACAGGCAGATGAAACGTCGCACTATAACCCGATCCGCGCGGCCAGAACCCGGTATAGTCGTAGGTCAATTCGAGTCGCTGGGTGCCGGTGATTTCCAGGTGCTTTTGGACGGGCAAAGCCCCGGCGCATAGCGGCAAAATTCCTAGGCCGGTAAGGATGCATCCCAAAAGGCTGCTCAAGCGTATAATAAAATAGCGGGGGAAATCCATGAAATGGCGGCCACTATACACCATTTTTGCCGTAAAAGCATCGACTTCATAATTGGCTGTTCATCAAATAGTTGCAATTTAAGATTCCCTTAAAATCCCGTTTTTAAGTTGTACCCCTCCCTATTTCCTCCATAATGGTATCCCCTATGCATCGCAGTTTCCGTATCTCTTTCCCCGGCCTTCTTTTTATCGGCGTACACTTGGCGTGTTTTGCCGTTTTCTGGACCGGACTGGATTGGACTGCGGTTTTGCTGTGTGCTTTCATGTTTTTCACCCGCAAGTTCGGCATTACCGGCGCTTTTCACCGTTATTTTTCCCACCGGAGTTACAAGACGAGCCGCGCCTTTCAATTCTTCCTCGCCTTTCTCGGAGGGGCGGCGGCGCAAAAGGGAGCCCTCTGGTGGGCGGCTCATCATCGCCATCACCATCGCCATTCCGATACCGACGACGATCTCCATTCCGCCAAGTTGGAAGGCTTTTTCTGGTCGCACATCGGCTGGGTGCTTTCCACCGAGTACGATGAATATGACCCCAAGGCGATCAAGGATCTGACCAAATATCCCGAGCTCGTCTGGCTCGATAAGTGGATATTCATCCCTCCGGTGGCGGCCGCAGCGTTCTGCTTCCTCGTCCACGGCTGGATGGGCCTCGTGGTCGGCTTCTTCATCAGCACGGTGATTCTTTATCACACGACCTTCGCCATCAATTCGCTTTGTCACATGTTCGGCTCGCGCCGTTATGAAACCGGCGAGGAGAGCAAGAACAGCATCTGGCTCGCCCTGATTACCATGGGCGAAGGCTGGCACAATAACCACCACCATTACCCGCTCTCCGCGCGCCAGGGTTTCTTCTGGTATGAGATCGACATCACCTATTACATCCTTCTCGCCCTCGAGAAATGCGGCATCGTCTGGGACCTGCAGGCTCCGCCGAAACGCCTCCTCCAACCCGAGGCCATGACGGCCATTTACAAGCCCGCACCGGAAGTGGAAATGCCCGTCGGCGTGCCAGTCGAAGCCTAGAGCGATTTCCAGTTAAAGAGCCGCGTTAAAATTGGTCATCCTGAGCTTGTCGAAGGATCAGTTTTGCCTCGGTAAAAGGCGACCGAACTGATCCTTCGACAAGCTCAGGATGACGGCTTTTTTCGCCAGTTCCTCGAATCATCTTGGGCGGCGCAGAGTATCGTTCTTAACCCACGAGCCGCTTTCGGCTCACGAGATAATCCTCAGGCAGGGGAGCCTCCAGCTTCAGCAGTTTACCGGTGAGGGGATGGTGAATCTCCAGCCGGACGGCGTGCAACATCTGCCGTGCAGGCTCAAAGCCGTCCGCCAGCGCATGATGCTTGCCATAAATCAGGTCGCCCCAGATTGGATGTCCCAAGTGCGATAAGTGCACGCGGATTTGATGAGTCCGGCCCGTATGCAATTGGCATTCAACCTCGGCGCCTAATGCGCCCTGTTTCAACACGCGATAATCGGTATGCGAGGCGCGGCCACCACTTTTGAGCACCATCATTTTCTGGCGATGAATCCGGTGGCGGCCGATGGCTCCGAGGCATTGCCCGGAGCCCTGCCGAAAGCCGCCCCAAGCGAGGGCGCGATAGAATTTACGCACGTCCCGCTCGGCGAAGGCGTGGGCGAGTTTCTCGTGCACCTCGTCCGTCTTCGCAATCAACATCACCCCGCTCGTATCCTTGTCGAGCCGGTGCACGAGCCCCACCCGTTCGCGTCCGCCCCGGGTGGCCAGGTTCTCGCCGCGATGATGGATGAGCGCGTTAACCAGCGTGCCCGAACGATGTCCGACCGCCGGATGGACGACCAATCCCGGCTGCTTGTTCAACGCGAGAAAGGCCTCGTCTTCATACACCACTTCGAGTGGAATCGATTCGCCCAACGGCTCATCCGTACGGTCCGGTTCGGGTTCGGCCAGAATGGCGAGCGTATCGCCCGCATGCAGGCGATAGCTGGGCTGGGCCCTTTCCGGATGCGGTTGAAGTTGCACCAGGCCCTGCTTTAGCAGCGCCTGCGCGTGATTGCGGGAGCGTTGTAACATCGACGCGATAAAAACATCCAACCTCTCGCCAAGGTGGGCGCCCGTTTCGTCGGCGGTAAAGGAAATCGTGGGCGAGTCGGCGTTCATGGTTTCGATAATTGCAATTTGAGCCTGTTCTTGCCAGTATACGCTATGGAAAATCCGGTCGCCGACAAGATGGTGACGATTGCCTGTACCCGCTGTCAGAATATCATCGATGTCACGGGACTCGAACCGGGGGATGGCATCACCTGTCCGTATTGCTCGAACGAGTTCACGATCACCCGCCAGTTCGGCGATTTCCTGTTGGAAAAGCAACTGGGCGCGGGCGGCATGGGCGCGGTCTACCTGGGAACCGACGTCACGCTCAATCGCGTGGTGGCCGTCAAGGTGTTGCGGCCCGAACTGGTCTCCGACCAGAAATTCATGGCGACCTTTCTGCGCGAGGCGGAAATCACCGCCTCCTTGAATCACCCCAATATCGTCCAGGTCTATGCCTTCGGGCAGCACGACGGCGTCTATTACATGGTGGTCGAATATATTTCGAACGGCTCGCTCGACGATAAGATCATGAACCTCGGCCGGATCACCGAGCTGGAGGGAATCGAAATTGGCATCGCCGTGGCGCGCGGACTGGAGTGCGCGCTGCAACGCGGAGGGCTGATTCACCGCGACATCAAACCAGGCAACATCCTCTTCAACGCCAACAATACGCCCAAGGTGGTTGATTTCGGTCTCTCTCTTTCCTTCGAAACCACCGACCATTTCGACGGTGAAATCTGGGGCACGCCCTACTACGTCGCGCCGGAAAAACTGGAACGCCAGCCGGAGGATTTTCGCAGCGATCTCTACAGCCTCGGGGCGACGCTTTTTCACGCCATCTCGGGCCGCCCGCCTTACGAAGGGGAGGATCCCAACGCCGTGGCGATGAAACATCTCAGCGGAAACGTCGTTTCGCTCAAGGCCTTCGTCCCCGATATTTCCGACCAGACCAGTTACGCCGTAGCCAAGGCGATGGCCCGTTATCCCGAGGATCGCTATGAATCCTACGCCGATTTCATCGAGCAGTTGGAGGACGCCAAGCGGCGCATCACCGATCCCGAGTTTCGCGAAAAGCAGCAGCAGGATGTGGTGATCCTGGGAACGCCGGACAGCGCCAAATACCGGCTCTGGCTGATCCTCGGTCTCGTGGCCGTGGTGATTATTTTGGTGGGGCTTTTCCTCTGGAAGGGCTCAGCCCTCCTGCAATCGCCGAATGCCGCGCCCGTGGACATGGGTGACTACGCTCCCAAGACCGGATCGGGCATGGGGAGTTCGGTAAGTCTCAATCTGGCCAAGGACAAGCCGTTTGTCTCAAGCGATCCCAATCTCAAGGGCTGGAATATCGGCCTGACCAGCGGCTCGCATATCTTTGCGACCACGGAGAGTCCCAACTTCCCCAAGTACGTGACCATCGATCTGGAGCGGACTGTTACCTTGAGTAGTGTGGTCGTCGGCGTGCCGAACTTTGGTTCGACCAAGACAATTAACGTGTCGATAAGCACCGACGGCAGCGACTACAAGCAGGTGGGAAGCTACGTCTTTACGCCGGACATGGAGGAGCGGCACACCTATTTCCTCACTCGCACTCCGGCGCGTTATATCCGCCTGACTTATCCCGATCACTATCCGCAGTCGATCAAAGGCTACGATCCGAATTTTGTCTTCACGTCGATCGTGGAAGCCTACGGCTCACACTAACCGTTGGGTCCGTCGCCTGCGGTGCGGTGTGGAAAAAGAAAAACCGGTACAAGGAGTACCGGTTAACTCGAAGGGAAGGAACTTCAATTGAACGCCAAGGCTCAATTGGAAAGATCCAAACTACAGGAGGAGCAACTGCCCTCCTGGAAAAATCAACCGCCGTTGTCGCCGATGGCTTCGACAGGGCAGCCTTCCATGGCTTCCTTGCAAAGCTTCTCTTCGTCTTCGGTGGTCGGTTGCTTGTAAACGTACGAGTAACCGCCGTCATCGTTGCGGCCGAAGTTGCTCGGAGCGGTTTCGCGGCAGAGATCGCAGTCGATACACTGGTTATCAACGTAATACTTGCCTGGGAGGTTTTCGGGATAGCGGTTTGCGACGTCAGCCATAATCTTTGGAATGAGCAGCATATACCACACGGAAATCGGCGCAATATTTTTCCTGTTGTTTTTGCGCGTCTGCGCCAAGGTGACTTCTTTCCGCTGCGTGGCGGATTCCATTTACCTCCTATTTTCATGACTTGGGCCACCCGCATCACCATTCTCCGGATCATTCTTGTGCCGGTCTTTGTCACGCTCGTGATCACCTATGATGACACGGACCATCAGGGCCACGCGGATGAATCGTGGCGCTACGCGGCGATCTTGGTCTTTCTCGTCGCTTCGCTTTCAGATGCCCTGGACGGCTACCTCGCGCGGCATTGGAACCAGCGGAGCGCCCTCGGCGCGCTCCTCGATCCCATCGCCGACAAGCTCCTGCTCCTGGCCGCACTGGTGACGCTCGGGCTCGTGCCGCTTGATCATCTGCGCTCCTTTCCCATCTGGTTTACCGCCATCATCATCAGCCGCGACGCGTTGCTTCTCGGCGGATACTTCGTCGTCCGGCATTTTTTGCATCAGGTCGAAGTCAAACCGCACTGGACGGGGAAGCTGAGCACCTTTTTCACCTTTTTGGCCATCGCGGCTGTGTTGTTGAAGCTAGGCCACGCCACTCTTTGGCTCTGCGCGTTGGGCGCAGGCTTTGCACTTGTCTGCACGGTGATCTATGTTCGACAGGGACTTAATTTGCTTCACCACAGCGGCCATACCGGAGCTGCGGCTTAAGAAAACAGAAAGATTTTATGGAGCACACGATCGCGATTGTCGGACGTCCCAATGTGGGCAAGTCCGCTTTGTTCAACTGTCTGGCGGGGAGGGATATTTCCCTCGTCTTCGATCGGCCGGGCACGACCCGCGACCGGCTTGTGACCAATGGCCGCTGGGGCGGACACAAATTTACGCTGATCGATACCGGCGGCATCGGCGTGGAGGATCGCGAGGGCTTCGGCGACGCGATCGCGCATGAGGTGGAACTGGCCCTGGCTGCGGCCACCGAGATCATTTTTGTGGTCGATGCGCGGGAGGGACTTACTCCCCTGGACCAGACCGTGGCCCGGCTGTTGCGGAAAAGTCACCGCCCCGTTTTCGTCGCCGCGAACAAGGTTGATGGCGACAAGCAGGCGAATCTCGACGGTGAATTTTCCCGCCTCGGGTTCAAGGGCGTCTTCCCGGTTTCCGCCGCACATCGTCGCGGTCTCGATGACTTGCGCGATGCCGTGACCGCTGGCTGGGATGAACCGGAAGCCCGGGACCCCGACGAAGTCAAACCGGCGCGGCCTACCCGCCTCGCCATCGTCGGCCGACCCAACGTAGGCAAGTCGTCGCTGGTGAACACCCTCGTTTCCGAGCCGCGCGCCATTGTCAGCCCGGTTGCCGGCACGACCCGCGATGCGGTCGATATCGCCTATACGTGGAAGGGCGAGCCGTTTCTTTTCATCGATACGGCGGGTATGCGCCAGGAGCGGCGGATGCAGGACAATCTCGAACGGGCCATGACGGGCCGCACCGCGCACGCGATCAACCGCGCCGACGTCTGTATCCTGGTGGTTGACGCCAGCACCGGAGTGACGATGCAGGACAAGAAGATCGCAGGCCTGATCCAGGATGCCCACGCTCCTTGCCTCGTCGTCGTGAACAAGTGGGACATCGCACGGGAGCAGGGTGATGCCAGCCGGTCCCGCGAGCGGGAATATTACGAGCAGGTGCAACAAGATCTCTTTTTCCTTTCCTACGCACCGGTGCTTTTTCTCAGCGCCAAGACGGGCGAGCGGATCGAAGGCCTGTTGAAGACCGTGGGCATGATCGCCAAAAATCGCGTCTATCGTTTCCAGACCGGCCCGCTGAATCGCGTGATCACGAAGGCGATGGAGCGTTACGCACCACCGCTGGTGAAGGGCCGCCGGTTCAAGATTCTCTACGCCGCGCAACAGGCAGCGAAGGAAGGCACGCGGGAGATTCCGACTTTGCAGCTGTTCGTGAACAGCGCCGAGTTATTGACCTCCGCCTATGAGCGCTACCTCGACCTGCAGTTGCGCGAGGCGTTCGATTTGCGCGGGTGTCCGATTCGTTTCGTGATGCGAGGCCGCATGACCCAGGCCCGGGAAAAGACCCGCTCGCAGATCAAAACGCAACAGCCGGAACGGCGGGCAAAGAAACGCACCTCGCCCAGCGCGAAGAAGTAGGGCGGCGCGACTTCTGCGGAGGCCCGGACATTGCTGTCCGGGCTGTCTCCTACTTGCCTCAGTCCGTCTTCTGCTGTTTCGCGGAAACGGGCGTCAAGGTCTTCGCCGCCGGCGGCGCATTTGTCCCGGCCCCCTCGGTCGGAATCGGCTGGAGCGAGCTCGAGTTCAGAATGCCGAAATCGCCTTCAGAGAGCTCAAAGATGTTGGGATTGCCTTCGACTTGGGCTGCGCGTCCACCATCGGGGAGGGCGGCGCCGACCCGCAGGACGATCGGCTTGGGCTGGTCACCCTGAATGGCCAGGGTCAACACCGGCTTGTTCAACTCATACGAAGGCAGGGCGGCACCGAGCCAGTTCTTGGTCAGCAACTGGCAAAGGAGGCTGGCTTGGGATTCGGCCTTCACCGAATCCACCATACGATCCTTCACATTCGAAGCCGTCCAGGTCCCGCCACCGCTGCGGGTCAGCACCACAGGGGGTTGGGAAGGAGCGGTGACGGTCATGCCCTTAATCTGTTTGAGTTGCAGATCGATGGTCCGGCCATCCAGTAGGCCGAGGTTGTTGTTGGGCAGGAAATCGAAGGCATTCTCCGGCACGGTATAGATAAACGGCTCGGTCGAATTGCGGACGTAGAGCAATTTGTTCTCATCCTTGCCGATGAGCAGGGTCCGCGGCGTTTTGGATGTGGAGGATTCGACGATGACTTTTCCCTGCGGTTTGTCGAGGCCGAAGGGCTTGAGATCGGTGGCGGAATCTTTCAGGACCGGCGTTGTTTCCAGCTGGCTTAACCGGGCGAGGGCGTCGGTTACCTTCCCCACGTCGGCGCGACCGACCACGGAGCCAAGCGCCACCCAAAGCCCCTTTTCATTGCGAATCTGGAGGTCCTTCTTTCCAAAGGAAAGAGTCAGGCTCGTGGCCTGGCCAGGTTCGAAGGGAAAGATGTGGCGGTCACGAACGTTCGGCAGCGCCTTGAGCACGTCATCGAGGCTGCTTTTCGCAAGCGTGAAAACCGAGTTGGATTTCACCCTTTGGGCGTAGACCTGGTCGGGCTTGTTCGGTACCGGCGCACCGATTTGGAGCACCATCTCCGTGTCCGGCTTGAGCGTAACCGTCAGCGTGGCGCTCGGGGTGGTGAGGCCATATTGGCTGAGATTGCTGGCGTCGTCGGTGATGAAATCAATCGCGCGAAGGGCAAGGATCTTCGTGAGCAGCGCCTGCACATCAGTTTCGGAGGCGCGGGCCACCAAGGGCTTTTGCAGAGTCCATTTGTTATCCTTCAAATCGACTTCGCATTCCTGGGCCGGCGTCGTCGAGGTATCGCCAATACGCGAGGCGACCGTGACAGCCTTATCGAGATCGAAGTCGAAGACATTCCGGCTGCGGAAATCGGAAAGATCCTTTTCCACCATGGTCTTCACTGAGTTGGGAATGATTCGCACCGGTTCATTCTTGCGGCCAGATGCGCGGGCATAAACGCTGTCGTTGATCGCCATCTTGCGTCCGACGAGCAGCTCGTACGATTTATCCTTGGTATGAATGACGACCCGTTCGGCAGAAGGAGCGAGGCCCCATTCCTTCAACGTGGCATCGGTGCTTTTGTCGGCCGCATCGATATGGATGACTCGTTGCGGTTGGGTGTAGGCGATCTGGCTGATGACTTCCTCCACGGCGGCGGTATCAGCCGGAGTGTTCACGGGGCTCTTGATTTCCCAGTGCGTGCCGTTTTTCTGGAAGATGAGCACGCCGTGGACATTATTGATCTCGAGACCGGTAACGTCCCCGGGATCCAGCTTGAAGAGCTGCGTCTCGGAATCCTCCTGCTCCTTGGTGCCGGGAATTTTTTTATCGATGAAGGTGAGATAGCATATCAGTCCCAGTGCCAGGACCAGGTAAATAGCCATCGAACTATTTCGGGACATATAAGGTCAGGCTCTTTATTTGCGGCGCGAAAGCCAGGTGAAGATGGCCAGGACGAGAGCTATTCCCGGAATGACGATGAGGGCCGTCCACTGGATCGTGCGGGCCTGCATCGGCGAAATGGCGATGCCATATTGTTGCGGAATCTTGGGGCTGATATCGAGAACGGCCTGTTTTTTGACCAGCCAATCAACCGCATTGGTAAAGAAATTGACGCCCACGGTATCGGCCACGTCATTGCGCAGAAACTTCGACGAGCCCACCGCCACAATACGGGCGCCGGGCACCAGGGCCTGGGTCTTCGGGTCGGTGATCATGCCGCCGTCATAGACGGCCGCGACCGTGACCGGACCGGGAATGTCGGACGCCTTGTCATAGGTCAAAGCCTGCGGGTTGGCCGGAGGCGCACCGGGCTTGCTGATCCAGCCCCACGCGTTGGCGTCGGTCTGGAGAAGGAACTGGACCTTGGGATTGGGCTGTCCCTTTTCGTCGGGAAGTATCGTGACGGAACGCGCATCGGTCAGTTGCAATTGCAGATTGGCCTGCGCGAATTTCGAGGTGATCGCGTGAGTTGAGAAGCCGCCTTGATAGATCAGGGAGAGCGGCACGGTGATTTGCTGGCCGGTGGTCGTCAGGCCGCGATAGAGGACGAGATCGTTGTCGAACCGAAGTCCGTAACGCTTGAGGAGATCGTCCAGCCCATGGGTCACATACGGATCGAGCAGGACCAGCAGCTTGCCGTTATTGGCGAGATAATGATCCAGCGCCTGTACCTCGATGGGCGAGAAGGCGATGGAAGGTCCGGCGATGACCACGGCTTCGGCATCGGCCGGCACTTCGCCGCTGGAGGCGAGATTCAGGTTGGCCGTTTCGACGTTGTCGTTCTTCAGGCTCTGCGCCGCGAGGCCGTAGCCCTGCTGGCTCTGGCTGTCCTGGGTCGCGTGCTCGCCGTGACCTTCGGTGAAGTAGATCTTCGAGGCCTTGCCTTCAACCAGGGAAATGAGCGTGGCGGTGAATTGCTGTTCACCCTTGAACGCGCCCATTTGGTTGGTCATCGGGTTCATCTCGAAGAGGTCGGCCTGCTTGACGAAGCGGGATTGGCCCTTGTATTCAAAAATCACCAGGCTGTCGGAGCCGTCGAACTGCAGCCGCTTTTGCAATTCGGCGGCCCGGGCGGCATCGTAAGCCGGGTCGAGCTTCTCTAACGTAAAGTTCTTGCCGCCGACGCGCTCGTATTCCTTGAGCAAGCCGTCAATCTCCTGCTGGTACTGGGGCGTGGCCAGCAACGTGGTCACCTTAACGGGTGAATCGAGGTGCTTGAGCACATCGACCGTCTTTGGCGAGAGCGCGTAGAATTGGGATTGGGAGAGATCCTTATGATAATAGTGCTTAAACCCAAAAATGTTGATGAGCACCATGATGATGGCAAAAAGCACCAGGGTCATGAGGCCATGAAGCGTGGCCGAATGACGATGGGAACGGGCGGAAGTAGTATCGGTTTTCATGTCGAAATTAAGCCTGGAGACGGCGTCCTTGCAGGATGCGCTGGGTCAGCATGAGGACAAGCGCCGTCATGGTGACGTAAAAGACGAAGGGGCGGGAATCGAAGATGCCCTGCACCGAATTTTGAAGATGTTCCGGCAGCGAGACGTAGGAGACCCACGCCAGGGTGGAGGCGTCTTCATGCTGGAACCATTTCACAATGGAGATGCCGAAAAGCACGATGATGAAGGCGAAGCAAAGGACCGCGGCCACGATCTGATTCTTGGTCAAAACCGAGGCGAAGACTCCGAGGGAGACATAGAAGCCGCCGCCAAACGTAATGATCAGCGCGGTCAGGATAATCTGGCTCCAGACGATGACCGGCGCCGGATTGGAGAAGAGCTGCAGGGCGGTGATATCGAGCGCGATGGGCAGCCAGAGAATGAGGAAGAAGGTGAGCGCGCCGAAGAATTTGGCCAGGACCACGTCCCATTCCCGAACGGGCGCGGTCAGGAGCATCTCGATCGTGCCGAGCTTAAATTCCTCTGAGAAGACCCGCATGGTGATCAGCGGAATCTGCCCGAGCAGCAGCAGCCAGAAGAGTGGCCAGGTGAAGAAAACCTGCAGGAGGTTTTGCTCCTTGTAATTGGAATCGACGATCAGCCGAAGTAGCACGCAAAAGAATGCGCTCTGCACAATCGCGCTGCCGAACAGGACGATGTAGGCCACCACGGATTGGAAATAACTGTGGAGTTCTCGTTTATATAGGGTCCAGAAAGCCATAATATTTTAGGTATAGAAAAACGAAACGAAGGGTTAGTCCTGCGTCAACTCGACGAAGGCTTCTTCCAACGTGGCCTTGACGCGGGAAAGTTCGCGCAGGGACCAGTTGTTCTGACGGACGACGTTATAGATTTCCTCGCGGACATCCACCCCGGGCTTGGAGAAAACCTTGGCCACGGTCCAGTCGCCATCGGCGGAGGGGGAAATCTCCACGTCCTCGACATTCGTCAGCGCCTCGATCCTCGAGGTGATCTCGGTCGCGGGCGCCTTGACCTCGAGGAGAATCGAGCCGCCGCCACGCACCAGCTTGGTCAGGTTCGCGGGGGTGTCCGAGGCCTCGATCTTGCCGCGGTTGATCACGAGCACGCGGTTGCAGGTCAACTCCACCTCGGAGAGAATATGCGTGGAAAGCAGGATCGTGTGATGCTTGCCGAGATCCTTGATCAGGTCGCGCACGGCGCGAATCTGGTTGGGATCGAGACCGATGGTCGGCTCATCGAGAATGAGCAGGTCGGGATCGTGCACCATGGCGTCGGCCAGGCCGACGCGCTGTCGATAACCTTTCGAAAGCGTGCCGATGATTTTATTTTCGACGTCCTTCAGGCTGCAAAGCTCCTTCACCGTTTCGACCCGTTCCTTGATCTTGCGGCGGCCGACTTTTTTCAATTCGGCGCGGAAGCGCAGGAATTCATTCACGCGCATGTCGGTGTAAAGAGGCACGTTTTCCGGCATGTAGCCGATGCGTTTGCGCACTTCGATGGAATCGTTCACCACGTCAAAACCCGCAATGCTGATTTTTCCGTCGGTGGGAGGGAGATAGCCGGCGAGCACTTTCATCGTGGTGCTTTTCCCGGCTCCGTTCGGCCCGAGAAATCCAACGATTTCCCCCTTGTTCACGTGGAAGGAAATGCCTTGGACGGCGCGGAAGCCTGAATAAGTTTTGGAGAGGTTCTCTACTTCGATCATAAAAACGGATGGGGCAAAAATTCGGAATGAATCATGCCATGCTAGAGAAATTTGATTTGCCTCGAGTGTCAAGTTTATCGCAGCCTGACCCGTGGATTCTTACACAGGTTTAATCTTATTCGCGCGAGGCCGATGCTAGTGAAGGACGTATGAAGATTATCGCCGTGGCGAACCAAAAAGGAGGAGTCGGCAAAACGACTACCTCCGTGAATCTTGCCGCCGCGCTGGCCGAGGCGGGCCGCGAAGTGCTGCTGCTCGATCTTGATCCGCAGGCCAATGCGAGCAGCGCTCTCGGCGTGGAAGCCGTACCGGGGCGGAGTCTCTTCGGCGTGCTGACCGGCGACCCGGGCGCGCGTTCCTTCCGCGAGCAAATTCAGCCGACGAGTTGCGAGCGGCTGCGTATCATCACCGCGGAGCTCGATCTTGCCGGTTGCGAAATTCAACTCGCCGCCGATGCCCATCGCCTGACCCGCCTGCGCCAGTTGCTGGAAAACTATCGTATCACCGGGGCGGAGGTGGAATTTATTTTGATCGATTGCCCGCCCTCGCTTGGCGTCCTGATGACCAACGCGCTGGCCGCCGCCGATTCGGTCCTGGTGCCCCTGCAATGCGAATACCTCGCGCTCGAAGGGCTCGCCAAGATTCTGGAAATGATCGAGCGCATCAAGCAGGTCAGCGGCAATAACGCGCTCAAGCTGGAGGGAATCGTGCTGACGATGTACGACGCGCGGACGAATCTCAGCCAGCAGGTGGTGAGCGACGTCCGCCAGCATCTCGGCTCGCAGGTTTTTGAAACGATTATTCCCCGCTCGATCCGGCTCAGTGAGGCGCCGAGCCATGGGAAATCGATCCTGTCTTACGACTCTGCCGGCATGGGCGCCCAGAGTTACCGCCAACTCGCCCAGGAATTTTTAAAACGACAAACTGATTAAAAGAGTGCCATCGGCTTCTCCAGCGGCGCGTTGAATAGTTGTTGAGACTCGTTCAAAAGCAGCGCACCTTGGAGATCCGAAAGGAAAACACTCCCGTCAGAAAGAACTCCATTGCGGGACATGCCAAACAATCCGATCCTTCCGCCTCTCCACTATTTCGGCTACCTTCCCGAAGGGGTTCACGATACCGATCTCGAGCAGTTGCAATTGAGGTTCGTGACGAATCCGGACCGCCGGATCTTGTGGGAACGGTTGCTCTCCTTTCTGGAATGGGTGACCTCGATGCAGCAGTTTTCCCACGCCTATATCGATGGTGGTTTCATCACGAATAAAGTCATCCCGCAGGACATCGACCTGATCCTGCAACCGAAGGCCCCCTACGGGCCGGAAGCCTTCGCGGCCATGGAGCCTTTTTTCGCCAAGGGCATCGACAATATTTTCACTACCCATTCCGTGCATCTTCACTTCTGGTGCGAGGGCTTTCCCGGCGGCATGAGCGATTTCCGCCGGTTCTTCCAATACCTGAGACCTCAGGACGCCGCCCCTCTTGGCCTTCGGGAGGGCGCGCGAAAAGGCATCGTCCGGATCAAATTATGAGCGGCGAGACCCCCTTCCAAAGTTGGTCTGCCGTGCTGAAGCAGCGGGCTTTCCTGTTGCATCAGCAGATCGCCACGATGCAGCGGCTGGGGCAGGAATCGGGCGGCAGCGAAGAGTCGATCGTGCAAGCCTGCGCCATTTATTATCGTCTGCTGGACGAGCTTTACGAAGACGAGATGCCGATCGCCCAGGCGCTCGATCATTCGGACTTGCTGCTGCATCTCGACGGCGAGGGTTTGCAGACAAGGAATCCGCGGCTCTCGCTCGTGACCGGGATCATGGGCGATGTGCGCAAGCAGGTCGGGCTGATGATCCGCACGTTGGTCAGTTCCTTCAACGAAGGGGTGGAACTTCCGCGCGAGTTCGATCTGGGCCTGAGCTCCTTTGCGCGGGGAAGTCTCTATCTCGGCTTCTGTCTGCCACAGCCCAATGACGAATATATGGTGCTTCCGGGCGATCCGCTTTTCGAGGCATCACGCCAGGCGCTGACCACTCTCGGCACGATTACCTCGCTGCTCGACGAGCCGAATGCCTATGATCTCATCCGGCACGATTTCGCCGACCCCAAGCTGCGGGATGCGGCGCTCAGCGCGGTCAGCCAGTTGGCGCCGTCCGGACGCCGCGGAGTTTCCTCGGTCACGGTCGGCGGCCGAGCCCTGCCGGGACGCGCCTGGCACACCTTGACGCCCCAGACGCGTCAACAGGTGCGCGCATGGCTGGAGCGGCCCGTGCTCAGCAACGAGACGGTGGAGATGACCGGACGCGTGCGGGCGATCGACCTCGACTTGCGGCGGTTCGATTTGCGACGCATCGATGGCGGGTACTTGCCCGATCTGCGATGTATTTATCCAGCCACCTTCGACGGCCCGGCCAAGGGCTGGCTCGATGGCTTGGTCGTGGTGCGCGGGCAGGTGGAGACGTTCCAGGGCGAGGCGCGGCTGTTGCAGGTGCAGAGCGTCGCGGCTGTGGATGCGATTTAAAACGGCGCCGGCCTGTCTATTCCCGCGTCTCGTCGATTTCTTCCTCGGGCAGGGGAGCAGGCGGATAAATCGGCTCGGCCATATCTTCTCCCTGATACTCCTGTTGTTCGGCCAACGTGCGTCCCACGCTGAGCGCGGCGGCAATCTCCTGGTCCGTGACCACGGCATACACATGAATCGGCTTGGCAAAGCCGGAGACCATCGTCTCGCCCCGGTCGGTGATGGGGAAATCTCCCCGCAATTGGTGGAACGTGTCCTCGGAAATCAAGATGCGCTCGTTCATCGCCTTGGTCAGCGATTCAAGCCGCGCGCCAAGATTCACGGTGGAACCCATCGCGGTGTAATTAAGCTTGAGACTTGATCCCATGTTTCCCACCAGCGCCTCGCCGGTGTGGATGCCAATCCCGCACTCGAACAGTTCCCTGTCCTTGCCCGCCCGCCGCGCCTTGAAGTCGGCTAGCGCGTGCCGCATGTCCATCGCGCAACTGACTGCCCGGTTGGCATGGTCGGCCTGGATCTCGGGGGCGTTCCAGAAGGCCATGATGCAATCGCCGATATATTTATCGATCGTCCCGTCGTACTTAAAAACGACCTGGGTCATGAACTCCATATACTCGTTGAGCACCTCCACCGTCTCGCCGGGATCCCGCTCGTCGCAATAGGCGGTGAAACCGCGGATGTCGCAGAACATGATCGTGATCTCCTGCTTAATTCCGCCGAGCTTGAGATTGTCCGGATGCTCCAGGACCTTGTTCATGATCTTGTCGGAGAGGTAGGCGCCCATCGCGCTTTTGATTCGCAGCTTTTCCTTTTCCTCGCCGAAGAAGCGATGCGTGGGCACGGCGCCCGCTAGCAGGAGCACGCCTATTTCCGGAACCGAAAGGGGCACCAGCGCATTGCCCAGATAGAGCGTTGCAAAGGCTAGTGCCGCCACGACAACCAACGCGCCGATACCCGTGGGGATCATCGGCGCGATGCCCACGCGAAGCATCAGATTTGCCGTGCCGAAAAGAATCAATCCGTAGAGCGGCAGCCAGATCCACCCGCTGACCACGTGCAGAAAATCTTGCTGCAAGATATTATTCATTACGTTGAGATGGGTGACGACCAAGGGCGTGGTCGCGTCCAGCGGAGTCGGCCCGGCGTCCGTCCCGGCAAAAGTCACGCCCACGACGACGATACTGTCCTTGATTGCGGGAAGGGCATCCCGTTCCTTTGAGGCGACGTTGTTGACTTTATCGGCGAGCCCCTTGCCCATCAAGCCGTAGGGCATGGAAACAAAATCTTCCAGGCGCGCCCGATAATTGAGCGTCATGAAACCAGCCGCATCGATCGGAATGCGAATCTGGGTGCCATCGGCCTTGGCTACGGTGATGGCATGGCCGAGATTGACGGTGACTCCGTCCGGATCGGCGCCCCAATACTGCAGCAGGATCTGCAGATCGAGCGACGGCAGGATTTTTCCGTTAATATTCACCACCAGCGGCATAATGCGCCGGACTTTCCCAGGCTCATCCGCGAACCCGAAATAGGTTTCCTTGCGCAATGCCGGAAAGGGCAGCGTTGCGCCCGGAGACGAAAGTAAGCCCTCCACCTTACCGATCACATTCTTGAGCGGCCGGGTTGGCAAAAGTTCCTTTTCATCGGTAAGGGCTTCAACCCCCTCTTCCCCGCGATGAGAAGCCGTTACCATATGCGGGAAAAGCGATGCGCCATCGACCAGCGCTTGATCATTGGACTCCAGCGGTGGCGGCGAACCCGGGGCGGGCGGAGGTGTCCCGGGGGGCGCCACTTGGTCGGGCGGCGCTATTTTCGCTTCGGTGAAGAAGATATCCCAACCGACCTCTCGGGGCTTTTCTGGCGCGAGCACGGCGAGAAATTGTCCATGCGCCAAACGTGGCAAAGGCCAGCCACCCATGTCCTGAATCGTCTGCTCGTCGATCGCGGCCAGCACAATGCGCGGATCGGGCTTATGCGCGCCGGACTTATGGTTGATCCAATAACGCAGGGCAACCATTTGGTCGCCTGTCTCCGCCTCCATATCGGAGAAATTAGGAATACGCAGCAGCAACGCCACAAAGAGCGTCAGGACCACGGCGCCGAGCGCCGCGAGGGCCGTGGTGGAAAGTGCTTTCATGACGGGCGCGGTAGACCGACACTGGCAAACTGGGCGGCCCGTGGCAACATTCCCATTGCGAAAGCGGCTGTAATCGCGCACGTTAAGTAGAGTAGGCGCATCCACCTACCTTTGCCCGCTGTGAAGAAAACGAGCATCCCGAATGTCACTGTTGGTCAGCTTTACACCAACCACGCGTCTCAACTGCAACTGAAGTTGCTGGCGGGCGCGGGGGGGTTGCAGAGGCGAATTTCCGAAGGCGCGGTCAACCGGCCGGGACTCGCGCTCGCCGGTTTTTATCGCTCGTTCGCCTTTCAACGGGTGCAGATCATCGGCAGCGGCGAAACCCAGTATCTCAAATCACTGCCCGAAGCGGAAAGCCGCCGTCGGCTGAAGGAGCTCTTCCAACATCGCATTCCCTGCTTGATCTTCGCGCGCAATATCAATCCGCCGCGCGTCATCCTCGAGGAGGCGGAGGAGGAGAATATCGCGGTCTTCAAATCACCGCTGACCACCATGCGGCTGCTGAACACCGCGACGATCTGTCTTGAGCTCGACTTTGCGCCCACGGCGAGCGAACACGGCAGCATGGTCGATATTCTCGGCATCGGTGTCATGGTGCGCGGGGCGAGCGGCATCGGCAAAAGCGAGTGCGTCCTTTCGCTCGTCGAGCGCGGCCATAGCCTCGTCGCCGATGACGTGACGAAAATTCGCTCGCTGGAAGGGCGGGAGCTGATCGGCACTTCCTCGGAACTTTCCCGCTTCCACATGGAGGTGAGGGGACTTGGGATTATTAACATCGCAAGCATTTATGGCGTGCGCAGCATCCGGTTCGAGAAGCGGCTTGACATGGTAGTTACATTACAAGATTGGCATGAAGTGCCGGAGATCGACCGAATCGGCTTGGAACAAGACTATTACGAAATCTTGCAAATCAAAGTGCCGCATGTCACCATTCCTGTGCGCCAGGGGAGAAACCTGGCTAACTTGGTGGAGGTAGCGGCGCTGGACCAGAAGCTAAAAGCGATGGGCCAGAATTCAGCAGTTGAATTTAACGAAAGATTGTTGAAAGCTATCGCAAGCCGGAGTCAGTAAACCCTTTACCTCAGACATTATAGACATGGCATCCGCAGAAAAAAACAAGGCATCAGGCGCATCGATCGTTCGCGAGCTTGTGATCGGCAATAAGCTCGGTTTACACGCGCGCCCGGCAGCCATGTTTGTGCGGGTCGCCAACCGTTTCTCCTCCGATATCCTGGTCGAAAAGGATGGCGAGGAGATCAACGGCAAGAGCATCATGGGCTTGATGTTACTGGCCGCCGGATGCGGTTCCCGCCTCAAAGTTACGGCCACCGGCGCTGATTGCGCCGACATGATCAAGGCCCTCGAGGAATTAATAGCTCGCAAATTCGACGAAGAGTAAGCAATTTGGCGCCGATGCCAGACGAGTCATCGGAATCCTCAACGCCAACAGTGGAAGTAAGATACAAGGGGACAGCCGTCTCTCCGGGTATCGCGATCGCTTCGGCGGTTCTCCTCTTCGCGGATGAGCACATCGTCCGCAAGCGCCGGATTCGCCCCGAGGACGTCGCTGGTGAAATCACCCGCTTCGAAGCGTCGCTGCTCAAGACCCGCCAGCAGATCCAGGCCATCCGGAATCAGCTCGCCGTCTCCATCGGAGAGGCTGACGCGAGCATTTTCGACGCACATATTCTCTCGCTCGAGGACAGCTCGCTGATCGAATCGGTCAAGGAACAGGTGGTCAGCCGCCTCGTGAATGTCGACTTCGCTTATGAGCAAGTGGTTCGCTCCTACACGCGCAAGATGCGCGAGCTGGACGACGATTATTTCCGCGAGCGCGCCAACGATTTCCTCGATGTCTCGCATCGCGTGCTGCGCAACCTGCAGGGAAAAGTGCAGACCGAACTGCGCAATCTCGATGCCCCCTGCATCGTCCTCGCCCATGATCTCTCTCCCTCCGACACGGCGGGGCTCGACCGCAAGCTCGTCCTCGGCATCGCCACGGAGGCCGGCAGTCGCACGTCGCACTCGGCCATCATGGCCCGCTCGCTGAACCTGCCCGCTGTCGTGGGCCTGCGTGAGTTGATCGGCAAGTTTGAGCCCGGCGTCGAAATTCTCATCGACGGTTACGAAGGCCTGCTCATCGTCAACCCGACCGATCAGACGAAATACGAGTACGGCCAGCGCGAAAAACTGCATCATGATGTCGATCTCAAGCTCGATCTCCTGCGTGAAACGCTGCCCGTCACGCTTGATCAACGCCGCCTCATCGTCTCGGCCAACGTCGAGATTCTCGACGATCTGCCGCTGATCAAGGAGCATGGCGCGGAAGGCATCGGCCTGCTCCGCACCGAATATCTTTTCCTCAACCAGGATGAATCGCCCAGCGAGGACCAACAGACCGAAATGTACCTGCAGATGGCGCGCGCCTCGAAGCCGCACCATCTCATCATCCGCACGCTCGACGTCGGCGGGGACAAGAAACGCCCACATCTCGGCATCGAGGTCGAGGTCAATCCGTTCCTCGGTTTCCGCGGCATCCGCTATTCGTTGGGCCGACCCGATCTTTTCCGTACGCAACTGCGCGCCATCTGCCGCGCCAGCGTGGAGGAAAATGTTCGCATCATGTTCCCCATGGTCTCCGACCTCGCCGAAGTCAAGGAGGCGCGCCGCATGCTCGAAGAGGTGAAAACCGAATTGCGCGCGGAGAACATTCCGATCGGCGAGAAACTGGAAGTCGGCATCATGATCGAGGTGCCCTCGGCCGCGCTTACCGCCGACATCCTGGCGCGCCACGTCGATTTCTTCAGCGTGGGCAGCAACGATTTGATCCAGTACACGCTCGCCATCGATCGCGGCAACGAGAAGGTCTCCGGCATGTACCAGCCCGCCCATCCCGCCGTTCTGCGCCTGTTGCAGACGATCGTGGAAGCGGCCCATCGCAATAATATCTGGGTCGGCGTCTGCGGCGAAATGGCCGCCGATGTCATCCTCATGCCTGCGCTGGTGGGACTCGGCGTGGACGAACTCAGCGCGGGCGCGACCTCCATCCCGCGCATCAAGCGCGCGATCCAGGCCCTCAATTACGAGGAGGCCCGCCAATTGATTTCCCGCTGCGTGCTCAACGAATCCGCCGAAGCCAACCAGGCCGAACTGGCCCAGATGGCGAACCGGCTTTATCCGGAAATTCTTTAGTGGGCAGGGATGGCCTGTTCGCGACGGCGGCTGAACGTTTTCCCGAAAATTCCATTTAGCGCTGAACGGAATTTTGCGGCATGCTGAGGCTTTCCTCATGCCGGACTCCTCTTCACCTGTCCCTACACCGCTTGCCGCAATTCCCGGCATTGGGCCGCAACGCGCGGAGCTCCTGGCCAAGCTCGGACTTCTCACGCACGAAGATCTGCTCCACTTCGTCCCGCGTCGTTATGAAGACCGGCGCCATCTGGCACCATTGAGCCAGGCGCAGGAGGGGCAGTCGATCACGGTGAGGGGAAAGATCCATCAGGCTAAGGCCGTCCACTGGGGCTCGCTTCGGCTGGAAATCACCGTCGCACCGGAAACGCTCGAGAAACGCGACGATATCGTCATCGCCCGCTGGTATGCGTACAAACCGTGGGGCATCAAGGAAGGCCTCGAAGTCTTCCTCTTCGGCAAGGTCACCCGCGATAAAAAGGGCCGCTGGGTGATGAACCAACCCGATTACGAGATCGTCCATCACGATGCGGAATCGTACATCCACATCGACCGAATCGCGCCCGTCTACAATCTCACCGAGGGTTTGACCCAGCGCGTCTTACGCCGGATCATGTTCGAGGCCTCGCAGCGCGTTCCTTTCAGCGCGCCCGAATTTTATCCCGCGCCCAAGGGGCTGATGTCGCGGCAGGAAGCTTTCCGCATCATCCATTTTCCCGAAACGCTGGAGGCCGAGCACAAAGCGCGGCAACGGCTCGCCTACGATGAATTCTTTGTCCTGCAATGTGTCGTGGCGCAACGGCGCGCGACTCGCGTCCAAGTCAGCCGGGCCCGGGCGCCCCATCCTGACGACCTGAGCCAGCGTTGGCTGGCCGCATTGCCCTTCGCGCTGACCAACGCGCAAAAGCGCGTGATGCAGGAGATCAACAAGGACCTCGCGCATGGCCCGCCGATGAATCGACTGCTCCAGGGCGATGTCGGCGCGGGAAAAACCTTCGTGGCGATTTACGCGATGCTCAAGGCGGTCGAGGCGGGCGAGCAGGCCGCGCTCATGGCCCCAACCCAGATCCTGGCCGAGCAGCACGCGCTCAATCTTCGCCGCTGGTTCGAGCCGCTCGGCATCCGTGTCGATCTCTTCACCGGCAATACCAAGGGCAAAAAAGTTGACCGGCTTCAGGGCGGCGAGATTGATCTTTTCTCCTCGGCGGGAGACCGGAAGCCCGCACCGAAACAGGTAGGCTCCGTCGTTATCGGCACCCACGCGCTGCTTTACGATCGCTACGCCGCCGACAAGCTCGGCCTGATCGTCATCGACGAGCAGCACAAGTTCGGCGTCCTCCAGCGGCTCGCACTCAGCCGTAAGGGCCAAAATCCCGACATCCTTGTCATGACCGCCACGCCCATTCCGCGCACGTTGGGCATGACCCTTTATGGCGATCTCGATGTCTCCATCCTGGACGAATTGCCTCCGGGCCGTCAGCCGATCATGACCAAGTGCCGCTCGTCCAAGGAGCTCGAAAAATTTTGGGCCTTCCTGGTCAAGCAACTGGGTGAGGGGAGGCAGGCTTACATTATTTATCCCCTCGTTGAGGAATCGGAAAAGATCGAGGCCAAGTCCGTGAAGATCGAATTCGAACGCCTGCAAAAGCTCCTGCCGCACGTGAAACTCGGCCTGCTCCACGGCCAGCTTAATCGGGTCGAAAAGGAGCGCGTCATGACCGCCTTCCGCGCGGGAGAAATCCAGGCACTGCTTTCCACTTCGGTGGTCGAGGTCGGCGTCGATGTGCCGAACGCAACCGTGATGCTGATCGAAAACGCCGAGCGGTTCGGGCTCGCGCAGTTGCACCAGTTGCGTGGCCGCATCGGGCGAGGGGAACATCCCTCGTATTGCGTCCTGGTCGGCGAGCCGAAGAGCGTCGAGGGCTGGCGCCGCCTCAAGATCATGGAGGAAACCGGCGACGGCTTCCGCATCGCGGAGGAGGACTTCAAGATTCGCGGTCCCGGCAATATCTTTGGCACGGAACAAAGCGGACTGCCGCCGCTTCGCTTCGCCCATCTCGACACGGACTTCGATCTCCTCATCCGGGCCCGCAGCGATGCGACCAAATTCATTCAACGCGATCTCACCCTGGCCGAATGGCCCGGGTTGCGGGACAAGATGCATGCGGGCGGCGTCTCGGCCGTCTCGCTCGTCGCCGTGAGCTAAAGGTTGGCCCATTTCCCGACTTCGCTCGAAATGCCACCTGTGATCGGCTATGACATCCCCATGAGCACCATCTTTTCCAAGATCATCGCGCGGGAAATCCCGGCCCAGATCGTCTATGAGGACGACCTTTGCCTGGCCTTTCGGGACATCCATGCCCAGGCGCCGGTCCATATCCTCGTCATTCCCAAAAAGGAAATTCCGCGCCTGGCCGCCGCCACGACCGCGGACGAGCCGCTATTGGGACACCTGGTTTTGACCGCGCGTCAAATCGCGGAGAAAGAGGGCCTGCTCGAATCGGGATTCCGGATCGTCATCAACAGCGGTCCTGACGGCGGAGAAACCGTCCCACATCTTCACGTTCATTTGCTCGGCGGACGCCCCATGGCATGGCCTCCAGGCTAGGCTTTACCTCTTATAATAGATTTCGCACAATATTTGTTATATAAAATCAAGGTATCTAGCAAAGAGAGGCTTTAAGCCGTTAAGGCACGATCACAATCGAGCCATCCACTGCGCCCTTTTTGACTGCGTCCAGCGCGTCGTTCGCTTGGTCCAGGGAAAAACGGGTCACCTGGGGGCGCAGGCCGATCTTTTGCGCAAGCTCCAGGAAATCTCGCGCATCGGTCC
The DNA here is from genome assembly GCA_026225555.1 of Methylacidiphilales bacterium. Lineage (GTDB taxonomy): Bacteria > Verrucomicrobiota > Verrucomicrobiia > Methylacidiphilales > UBA1321 > JABDGH01. The sequence continues at coordinate 12,815 of JAMFSY010000062.1, read as the reverse complement.
GGGTCATGTTGGCCACGCTTCGGATCTGGCGCTCGCCCCAAAGCAGGCGGTCGTAATCGAACTCCGGCATCCGGTCCAGGTGAATGGCGTTGATGGCGAGGACGCCGCCTTTGCGCAGGCTGGAGAGAGCCGTGAGGACGACGTCGCCGCTTGGGGCAAAGGTCACGGCCCGGTCGAGCTCCACGGGAGGCTTGTCCCCCTCGCCGCCGACCCATTTTGCGCCCATTTTAGACGCCATTTCCCGGTGCGAAGCACCTCGCGTGGATACATAGACCTCGCAATTCCACGCCTGTAAAATTGGCACGACCAGATGGGCGGAGGAGCCAAAGCCAAACAGGCCCACGCGGTCGCCGCGCTCCACTCCGGCCATACGGAGACTGCGGAAACCGATGATCCCGGCGCAAAGCAAGGGCGCCACGTGGAGGTCGTCCAGCTCCGGTGGCAAGGGAAAGACAAAGTCGGCCCGGGCCAGGGCGTATTCGGCATAGCCGCCGTGGACGGTGTAGCCCGTGAAAGTCGGCGCGTCGCAGAGATTTTCCATCCCACGCTGGCAATAAGGGCAGGTTCCATCCACACCGCCCATCCACGAGACTCCTACCCGGGTCCCAATCGGCAGTTCCGGTGTTCCGCCTTCGACGATTTCGCCCACGATCTGATGCCCCGGAATCAGCGGATCGAGCCGGGACGGCAGGTCGCCCTCGACAATATGGAGATCGGTTCGGCAGACGCCGCAAGCGCGGACTTTTAAGAGCACGTGGCCCGGCGAGACTTTCGGCTGAGAAACGTCCTCCACGCGCAAGGGCGGGCTGGCCGCATCTTTTCGCTGATGGAAGACGGCGGCTTTCATAGGCCTTCAAGAATGGCGTCGATGGCGCGGGCCACGGCGGTTTCCGGCGGCCCGGGAGGGCTGACCATCTTGGCGGCGCGTTTGGCGCTTTCCCGGCCATGATCCATGGCGACGGACATACCCGCCCATTGGAGAATGGGCACATCATTGTTCCCGTCTCCGAAGGCGATGACCTGTTCCGGTCCCACGCCGAACTTGCCGGTCAGGACCTGGGCCGCATGCGCCTTGTTGGCATAGGGATTCAGGAATTCCAGCATCTCGTACTCGGTGGAAACGACATAGAGCCGGCCCTTGAACTCGCGTTCCATTTCCACGGCCAATTCCGCAATTTGTTCCGGAGCATAGGTCCAGATCAGCTTTTGCAGGCCCGAGTCGATGAGGGCCGGAATATCGGCGATGGGGACCTGTCGGGTGCGCTTGGTGTAAAGGTGGGTCCACTCCGACTGCCGGTCGCAGAAAATGCCGGAATCGTGATAGCCGATCAGGCTGACGCCCAGTTCCCGGCCCCGGAGAAAAAGCTCCCGGCCCAGCTCCTGGGGAACGGTTACTTCGTAAAGAGTCTCCTGCGTGGCGGCGTGACGCACCACCGCGCCACCGGCGGAGATCACCCACCCTTGAAATCCCAGGGCCTGCTCGAAGATGATGATATTCGAATGGTGCCGCCCCGAGGCGATGACCGTCTCGACGCCATTCTCGCGCAGCATGGCGAGAGCCCGGGCATTCTCGGGACTGATCAGCCCGGTCGGTCCAAGCAACGTGCCATCCATGTCGAAGATAGCGAGGCGGTAGGGTAGGGAAGTGTTCATGTCCTGCGCTCCATTATAGGGCAGATTAAGATCTCCGCGACAGAGCTTGTTTGGGAAATCTGATATTTTAAGGCTGGAGCAGGGGTGATTTCATAGGGCATTTTAAGCGACTTTTTACATATTTTTACTATGTGCAATTCATTATTTAAAATAGACTTATGTCAAAATGAATCACTTATTACGTAAAATCTAATAAGATTGCTTCTGGACGTTTGCGCCCCTGCCCCTAAATTTCACTTACAACCTTCACCACCAAAAAACTATGCTCCACATCATCTGGTCGATCCTCGTTGGTTTCATCGTCGGTCTTATTGCTCATGCGTTCGTTCCCGGGGCGGGGCCGATGGGTTTCTGGATCACTTCCATTGTGGGAATCGTCGGCTCGGTGGTCGGTGGTTTGATCGCCCGCATCTTTTCCCGTCCCAAGGATGGCGCGATGTTTCATCCGGCCGGTTTTTTCCTCTCGATCATCGGTGCGATCATTGTCCTGCTGCTGTACGTCCACTTTCAAGCCCCGGCCTAGGCGTCTCGTCAAGGCAATCGAACCGGCTATCCGTGATTGCACGGATGCAGTTGCTTCCGGCATGATGCCACGGTGAGTCGCTCTCTTTTCGCCTTCGTTTCCTGGGTCTTTTTCGGTTTGGGTTGCCTGGCCCTCGGGCTCTGGTTGCGCACGCAGGAGGCGCCTGGCTGGCTCGGTGTGGATATGACGCAACATCCGCCGGCGCTCCGGCCCTGGATGATTGAGGCCGACTGCTATTCCCAGTTGGCGCGGGTGCAGCGCATCCTGGCGGGCGACGGGTTGATTCAGAACCACTTCAAGGTCGAAAATTGGCCGGAGGGATTGGTGCCGAGCACCACCGCGCCGTTCGATTATTTCATTCTGCTCCTCTACGCCCCGTTGAAGCTCTTCACGGCTTATCCGCTGGACTGGGCCGGCGCACTCATCTCCCCTTTGCTTTGGGCGGCACTGGTCGGGTTCTGGATGTTCATTCGGTCCCGCGAGTTTAACCGGGCGGGACGTGCGCTTTTCCTGCTCGGCTCCGCCGCGTTGCCGGGATTTATTTGGGCCACTGCCTGTGGGCGCCCGCGGCATCAGTCGCTCATCCTCGTCCTTCTGGCGCTGGGGCTGACCGCTGAGTACGAGCGCTGGCACATGGTCGTCACCCCTCGCCGCGCGTGGTCGATTTTTGCGGGAGTCGTCTGGGGCTTGGCTTGCTGGACTTCGCTTTTCGAGCCGACCTTCGTGGTCGCCGTTATCGTCCTTTTTAATCTCGTTGTGCGGCATCGGGAAAGTCATGCGATGCTGATCAGCTACGGCGTAGTCATGCTCATCGCGCTGCTGCTGGAGGGCGTCCATATTTTCATCCCACCAGAGGTCTATCGCGTCGCGCTGTTGAACTGGCTGAGCACGATCGCGGAGGTCCGCGGCTTGAGCTTTGAAATTCTGGCGCAACAGATGACGCTGGGCCTGCTCCTGTTGCCCTTCGTCGCGTGGCCCCTCTGGCTGCGGGAGCACTCCAACCGGACCGATCGCTTGCTCATCCTTCTCACCGTCCTGCTGACGGTCTTCACGGCCGTGCAAAGCCGCTGGATTTATTACGCCAACCTCGGCGAGCTTTTCCTGATCGTGCGTTTCTACCAGGTGTCGCCGAATCACTGGCCGCGCCTTGCCATCCTGGCGCTCTTTCTCATCGGGTTGGTCGATGCGAATAAAAGGCAGATCACAGCCAGTCACAATCAACCCTCCGCCCAGCCGTCGCTCCAGCTTGTGCAAATCTCACGCTCCATCGATAAGCCCGGTGGAATCCTCGCACCCTGGTGGCTCTCGCCCGGCCTGCTTTATTTTTCCGGTCAGCCCATCGTCGCGGGCAGTTCCCATTGCGGAATCTCCGGCATCGTGGCCGCAGCGCAGTTTTTTAATGCGACCTCCTGGGTCAATGCCGAGCACCTGCTTCAGGCCCGTCAGGTTCGTTGGGTCGTGGTCTATGACGATCCCAAGCTGGAATTCCCGCTGCTCAACACTTCTCGCGGAATTCTCGGTCTGCCGTTTCTCACCTACGAGGACTCGAAGGACCAGGCTGAAGTGACCGTCGCGCAGACACTCAATAACGATCGGTTCGTTCCGACCTGGCTTCATCTGCGCGGTGTGACCTCCCAGATGAAGCTCTACGAATACGTGCCGGTGGCGGGAAGTGCGCAATAAGCGGGACTTCGGCGCGCCGACAGCTCATTCCACCGCGATCCACTCGCCCGATCCGGTCAGGTAAAGACTTCCCTTCACCTCCGCCGAAAGCATCTGTCGGAGGGCCCGCGTGTAGGCTTCGATCTGGCCGCGATAAATTTCGACCAGCTCTTTCCCTCCCCCGTGCGCAAGCCGGTTTGTCTTCCAGTCGATGACGTGCCACACCGATTCGCCGGGCGAATAAATCACCAGATCGATCACGCCTTCGAGACACGTCGCGTCTTGGTCCAGCCAGAGAAAGGGCAGTTCGCGATGAATCACCCGCCCCGGTTGCCGCAGCCATTCCGCCAGCGGCGAAGCGCGGAATAAAGCCCACTCCGTTGCGGCCCGCTCCGGTTGGGGCGACGACTTGACCGCCTCGGTGAATCGTCGCTGCCCGATTTCGGGCGACTCCTCCCAGGGAAGTGCCTGCACAAATTCATGCCACCAAGTGCCATAACGAATGCCGGGATGCTCCGCCACCGGAGTCGCGTGATCCGCCTCGCGCTCCATGCGCTGCTCCGGTTCGCTCTCCCCGGAAGCGTGGACTGCCAGTGCGTGTGGCGTGATGCGGCGAGGAATGAGCGCCGCGTGCGCGATGGCCTGGGAAACATCCCTTTTGGAAAGCGCCTTCCACTTGGATTCCACAGGGCCGGCGGGCTTCGCTTCCTCCACAGTCGCGGTCGCGAGGTTGTCCGGCAACGCCTCCCATGTCACCCGATTCACGCCATCCAACAGGCCGAGCAATTCGCCGGAGGACCATCCGCCTCGTTTGGTCTGGCCATCGAAAAGCTGACGGTCATCGATCATCAGAAGGGTGTGCCGGGCCCGCGTGCACATCACGTAGAGCAGGCGCTGCAACTGCTGCCGGTCGCGCTCAGTCACGAAATCCCGGGCATGCGCAGCGTAATCGTTCTTGTCGCGAAAGATCATTTCCAGCCCCCCCTCGCCGTAGACGAGTCGCGGGTAGGCGGCCGACTTCGTCTCGATCGCGCGGAACATGTAAGGCAGGATAACCGTTTCCCACTCGAGGCCCTTGGCCTTGTGCGAGGTCATCAACTGGATTGCATCGCGCGTCTCCTCCTCGGCGGGGGAAACCTGGGCGAGGCCGAGACGAAGCTCCTGCGCCAATTCCGCCAGAGTCGCGCCGTCCGCGCTGCGTCGGAAAATCAGCGCAAGGAATTCATCCAGATCCTGCAGGGCTTCCTCCAGTTCAAATTCCCGGATCGCCTCGAGACGCTCGCGAAGTCCGGTCTTTTCGGCCAGCCGTTGTACCGCCTCATGCAGCGGCAGCGCCTCGGCTCCCGCGCCCGCGTGAAGCAGGAGACGAAGCGCGTCCTCGACGGGCCCGTGTCCCGGCGGAACCAGACGATCCAGCCGCAACCGGTCTCCATCACCCATTGTATAAAGCGCCATGTCGTGATCGGACACGCCGAAGATCTCCCGCAGCACGCCTGCGATCTCGAAGCTGTCCTCGGGATGCGCCACGATCCAAATCAGCGCCGTCAGCCAAGTGCCCGGCGTGCGGTCGCTTTGGGTTTCGTCCGAGGAATGGAGCTGCACCGGCAGCTCGAGGTCGATCAACTCCCGTTCGATCTGCCGCAGCCAGTTCCGGCGCGGGCAGAGAATCGCTACCTGCGACCAGTCGCGCGCGCCGAGTCCCTCGGGCCCCAGCCTTTTGATTTCCTCCGCCAGGTAACGCGCCTCGTGCCGCGCACGCACGTCGGCCTTGATCCGCTGGCCCGCCGCGTGGCTCGGTTCATCCGGGCACGACCAGCGCACCACCTGCCCCGGTCCCGCCGCTTCGCGCGGCACCAGATTGAAGAAGGCCGATTGACCGTTTTCCCCATGTAAAACATCGGGAAAAATCTTGTTCACGAAACGGATGATCGCCTCGTCGCAGCGAAACGTGACCTGTAGTTGACTGTGGGTTCCGCGCGGTTCCGCGATGACCTCGTCGTGTACCTTGCGATAGACGGAAAGGTCCGATCGCGGCGCATAAATCGCCTGCTGAAAATCGCCCACGATGCAGAAGCTTTGGTCCTCCGCCTGCGTGCCCTCGCCCAGCCCAGCCACGCGGCGCAACACGTCGAACTGACGGGGATCGGTATCCTGAGCTTCGTCGAGCAAAACGCTCAGCCGCTCCTCGGCGAGCTCGCTTCGCACGGCGGGAAGTTCCAGCAAGCGCAACGCCATGCGCACCTGGTCATCGTAAGTCATGACCGCCTCACCGAGCCGGAATGCCTCGTAGGCATTCGCCACGCGTCGTCCGAAGGTCAGTGCGGCGAGTCCCAGCCAATCATGCAGCGGCGCGAAGCTCAGCGCCCAAAGCTCCACGAATTCGACCGCCTTGGTGTCGGGACATTTCGGCAGCGGATAAAAACGATCTCCCCTCCCCCACGCCTCGCTCCAGCGCCGCACCGCCGCCTGGGCATTCGCGAGACTCTTCTTGGTGCTGGGATGGAGGCCCCCGAGGGGAAAGGCGAGCAGCGCGGTGAGATCGAGCGTGGGGCTCGGGCCTATCTCGATTTCCGGCGCGGGAGAAACTTCCTTTCCCAGCGCGTAAAGCTTCTCCGGGGGATAGAAATGGAAAAGTTCCTCGAGATGCCGGCCCACCATTTCTCGTCCCAATCCCCGAATGAGAAAGCGATTCCAGACCTCGTCATGATTTTGCAGCAGCGCGACCGGCGAGGGCAGACCGAGGTAATGTCCAAAGCGATCCAGGAGTTGCACGCAGTAGCTGTGGATCGTGCCAAAGAACGTCTGCTGAAATGCCCGTTGCACGCGGGGAGAAACGCCCGCGCTGCGAATCGCGGTTCGCGCGCGCTGATGCATCTCCTGAGCGGCCCGGACAGAGTAGGTCACCACGATCAGGCGAGTGAGCCGATCAACCGCGATCTTCTCCGGTTGCCGCGCCAGCTCGACGATCCGGTCCACAATGGCGCGAGTCTTGCCCACCCCGGCGGGTGCGATCACCGAGATATTTTTCCCATGGGCCGTGATAAAACGGTCGCGTTCGAGTTGGTCGACCAAGCCGCTCATGCTTCCTCCTCCAGGGCGCCGGTGCCGTGAACGAGCGCCCATTTCGCTTCGAGAACATCGGCGGCGATGGGACGTGTCGCCATCGGATAGGCGGGCGAAAAGCCGTACTCATTTTCCGAATCAGGCCGCATTCCAAAAATGCCCGCGTGATGAAACTGATCGAGTGAGCGAAAGAGCTCCAGGTTGCCCATCACCTGCTCGATCTGCACCTGCGGCTTCAGCGGCGCATCGAAAGTATGAAGAGAAATGGCGACCGATTGAGCGCCGGCCGTTCTCACGGCCAGGGCGTAAAGCAGCGCCTGCAATCCGGTTCCTTTTTCGATTTTTTTTGCGCTCAGATTTTTTGCCGCGCCCGTCTTGAAATCAATCACCCAGCAGGAGCAGTCGGTGAAATTTCCCCGCGCCAGATCAAACGGGGCCGCGCCTGGATCGATCAAGAGGAGATCGATTTGGCCGCGCAGGACAAAGTCGGCGCGATCCGTTCCCGGCAAAGCCATGCGTAAATTCTCCGGCAGGCGGAACTCGGAAAAAAAGTGACGGTCCTCCAACTGAGGCGCCAACGACTCCCCCAACCCGAGCGCGATCGCTCTCGCCTGCCCGCAAACGTGGTCCCACCACGGATACAAGGTGACCTCCGCTCGCTCCGCCAGCGCGCGCACGTGCCTGGGCTCCCGATCCGCGCAATCCCGTAGCGCGAGCAGAAAATCTTTCCCGGTAGGATTTGAACCCTCGGCCTTCAACGCCTTGGTCAGCCAGCGATGCACCCACGTCCCCACTGCGCGCGGCCAGCCGAGTTGTCCCTGGGGCCATTCGTGGACTCCGACCACGTTCTCCAACCACACTGAGGCGGGATGATGCCATGCGGTCTCCCACGTTTTGCAGGGAAGCTGGATCGCCTCCTCCGGCGGCGCGGCAAAGGCGAATTCATAACGCCCGAAAGGCTGGGTCGCATCCCGCCGGGTACGAAAGGCTGTCCGCATGACCTCGACGTCGAGAGGTTCCGTTTTGTTTTCATGGGACGGCAAAAGAGAAGCCTGCCGCTGGCACCAATCGAGCGTTATCCGGGCCAGCGCGCGAAAGGCCTTCTCATCGAGCACGCGGCTTGTCCGAGTCTGGTAAACATGCGCGAAGAAATCGGAAGGCAGCAGCGTGCGACCTGAATCAACGGTCATCGCGGTCAGGCACAGCGCGGTGCTCGTGCCCTCCAGCGCCGCGCAAAGATCGCGCAGGGCGAGATCCTGCCGCTCGAGTGGAAGCAGGCAGTGGCCTCGTTCCGCGGCGACGGCCTCGTGCCCCTCACCCTGCGCACCCTGAATCGTGCCACGCCGGTTTAACGCGCGGGCCTGTTTATTCAGCGTCATGAGTTCATGCCGCGAGCCGAATGCGCCTGCTTCGTAGAGACGCGGCCATTGCCCCTCGTTAAGTCCGGTCAGGATGAGATGCGACCAGGTTTGCCCGGGCATCTGCGCGTAAATGAGCAAATGCACCTTGCCGTAAAAGTGGTTTCCATCCGCGCCCCGCTTTCGTTCCTGCGATTGGGTCGATTCTCTCAGCCATTCCAGATAGGTCCGGCGGGAGAGTTCCCAAGCGCTTTCGCGCAACCATAACGGTGCGCTCTCCTGTACTGAGGCCAGGTGGGCTGTCCATTTTAAGCCCTTCAAGGCGCGGAACGTTGCCTCCAGGAACTCCGCGAACGTGCCGCTTTCCGGAAGTTGTACCCGCGCGCGGAGAAAGGTCGCCATTTCAGGCGCGCGCCGCCGTTGGGAATTCTCCTCGAAATGGAGCGCCAGGAAATTAAGATCGTCCACCAGGGTTTCACCCAGTGCATCGTCCAAAAGGTTCGCCACATCGCGCGCGGAAAACGTCTCCTCCGAAAGGCCGCAACCAATCTGCTCCCCGGTGCAGGCCCGCACCCAGGCGGTCAGGTTTTCCACGGATGGCTCACCCTGCAATTGCAGCCAAGTCTGCCAGGGCCGCTTTTCAAAGAGACCGGGAGTCAGGCAACCCGTGCCATCGTCGAGCGGTACGCCGAGACGCCGCAATTGATCCGCCACGCCGAGCGCAAGGGCATTCTCCTCGGGAAAAACGATGCCGAGACGCCCGCACGAATCGCTTTTAAGATAAGTGAGCGCCTGCAGGACGATGGCGTGCACTTGGGAAAAGAAATCGGGCGTCGCCAGAAAAGTAAGATTGCTCGAATCCGCCTCGCCGATGGCGCCTCTCTCATAAGACGCAGCGCAGGAGGCAAAGGGAAGTTCCTCCTCCCGAATGACGTCGGCGGGAATTTCCACGGGTCCGCCCACCGCCTCTTCCCAGGAGCTGATCCATAACTGATCGATCTCCTCGCCGAAAACGCGGGGCGCGAGGAGCGCCAAGGTGACGTTCTCCGAAGCGGCCACGGTGGCCCGCAGCAAATCCCACAGCGGCCAATGGGTTGCATTGAAACCGACCACGAGCAGGTTTGCCAGTAACCGTTTCTCTTCCGGCGCCTGGTTCTGCCTCAAGGCTCGATGGAGTCCCGCCTGGGTGGCAATCTTTCGTTCCGCCAGGGTGCGGGCCATCTCCGCAGCCAGTCTTCGTCCATAAGCCGCGCTCTCGCGGGCGGGATTCCAACCGGCGCCGAGCAAAAGATCGTAGGCGCGCAGAAACGGCTCCGGCTCCCGAGCCACGCTGGAGAGGCTGGGCTCGGGCTCTTCGGTTTCGGATTCCTGAGCCAGCCTCTCCGCGCAGGCGCGCGCAACGAGACGCAATTCAGCCCGGCTGGCCGGCTCGATGTTCAACGAATTTTCGGCGAGCAAAAACGTGCGGGCATCGCTGGGCGTCCAAAAGCGGAGGCCGAGGAAGGAGATTTGATCCCTCACCAGGCGTCTGCGCAGATAAAAGCTTTCCGCGCGACCGGGCGTCAGCACTACGGTGGGACGCCGATCTCGCCATGCCGTGGCTATCTGTTCCCGCAGCCAGGGCGCAACGACAGAATGCCACTGCTCCTCGACGCCGGAGGTTTGATACAGCCGCGTGCCGCCCATGAGGCCCAGCTTATCCTCATTCGTGGAATCGTCCGCACTCTTTTTTTCGACAAGGTTCCTTCCGCTTTATTTCGGTGCGCAACGTCCGCTTTTTGCGATATTGGCCCCATGGCTTTTTCCTCCATGCGCGAATTTGCGGAAACGCTGGAAGCTTCCGGCGAACTGATCCGCATCACCGAGCCGGTCCGCACCGAGCTCGAAATCACCGCGCTGGCCGATCGCGAAATGAAATCACCAGGTGGCGGCAAGGCGCTGCTGATCGAGAAGCCGCTGCTGCCCTCGGGAAAAATCTCCGCCTTCCCCGTCCTGATCAATGCGTTTGGTTCCGAGAAGCGAATGGCCATGGCGCTCGAGGTGAAGCATGTCGATGAGGTGGCGGCGCAGATCGCCTTTCTGCTCAAGGCCAAACCGCCGAAATCCCTCGGTGAAGCTTGGACACTGCTCCGCGAAGGCTTCGACGTCATTCATGCCCGCCCCGCCCGCGTCCGCACCGGCCCCTGCAAGGAGGTCATCGTGCGATTGGATGGCCCGACGCCCTCCGATTTCGATCTCGGCTCTCTGCCCATCCTCACGTGTTGGCCGAAGGACGGCGGCCCGTTCGTCACCCTGCCCACGGTCTACACGCAGGATCCCGACACGCTGGACCGCAACATCGGGATGTATCGCATGCAGATCTTCGACGGACGCACCACCGGCATGCATTGGCAGATGCACAAAGTCGCCGCCCGACATGGCAAGCGTTACTACGAAACGGGTCAGCGCATGCCGGTCGCGGTCTGCCTCGGCGGGGATCCGGTCATGCCCTTCTGCGCGATGGCGCCGATGCCCGATGGCCTCGATGAAGTTCTACTCGCGGGCTTTCTCCGCAAGAAATCGGTGCCGCTGGTAAAATGCGAGACGATTGATCTCGAGGTGCCCGCCCATTCCGACTTTGTGATCGAGGGTTACATCGATCCGACCGAGGCGCTCCGGCCCGAAGGGCCCTTCGGCGATCACACCGGCTTCTACACGCCGATCGACAACTACCCCGCGTTCCACGTCACCTGCATCACCCATCGTCGCGATGCGATCTATCCCGCGACCATCGTGGGCAAGCCGCCCATGGAGGACCTCTATATGGGGCAGGCCAGCGTGCGATTGTTTCTGCCCGTGTTCAAAATGAACTTCCCCGAGATCGTCGAAATGGCGCTGCCAGCCGAGGGGGTTTTCCACAATCTGGTCTTCGTCAGCATCAAAAAGCAGTACCCTTACCAAGCCTACAAGATCATGCACGGCCTGTGGGGCATGGGGCAGATGATGTTCACGAAGATCATCGTCGTGGTCGATGAGCATGTGAACGTCCACGACACCAGCGATGTGCTTTTCCATCTCTGCGCGAATATCGATCCGCAACGGGATAGCCTTTTGACCAAGGGCCCGTGCGACAGCCTCGATCATGCGCCCACGCTGCCCAACATCGGTTCGCATATCGGCTTCGATGCGACGCGAAAGCTGCCGGGCGAAGGTTATACGCGCGGCTGGCCGGAGGAGATGGCGTTGCCCGTGGAGATTTTACAGGGCATCGCGCAGCGCTTTCCGCGCAAGTGGTAGTGGCCGCACGTCGCGCGTCGTAAAAACAAAAAGGGAGAGATCCTTGCGGACCTCTCCCTTTCTTAAAGCTAGATCGAAGATTTATTTCTTCTTCTTAGCGGGGGCCTTCTTGGCCGGGGCTTTCTTCGCTGCTACTTTTTTCTTAGCTGCCATGTGAAATCACCCCCTTATCAGATCGCACATTCTGCGCGAAATCGTGAAAATAAAATTTGGTCACTTGATTAGAATTAAATTTTCCTTGCGTTTGCGTCAAATGGAATCGCACAAAATCGAAAGATTTTTTTCGCGCTCGATTTTCGTCACACCTCATTTCGCACGCGAAAATCCGCGCGATTTTTTATTTCAGCCGTGCCAAAATCTCGCGCGCAATTTCCGCGACCGGCCATAAACGTCCGAGACCTTCGTAGCCGCACGCGAGCAAGCCCGCTTCGGGCCCGATGAATTCCACGCCCCGTTTTGAGAGGAGATTCACGTTGTCCTGCGTTGCGGCGTGATGCCACATCTTGCCGTTCATCGCGGGCGCGATGATCACGGGCGCGGGTGTCGCGAGCAGCAGCGACGTCAGCAAATCGGGCGCGAGTCCATGCGCGTACTGCGCGATGAGATGCGCCGTCGCGGGCGCGATCACGACCAGGTCCGCGCGGTCCGCCAAAGAGATGTGCGCGGGCTGGCCGTCACGCATTCCGTCGTTCTCGCGCGTGTAAACGTCGCGCCGCGTCAACGCGTGGAAGGTCAGCGCGGTGATGAAACGCAGCGCTTCGTCGGTCAACACGACATCGATTTCGACGCCTTCCTTGGTCAACTGGCTGGCGAGATCCGCCGCGCGATAGGCCGCGATGGAACCCGTCACGCCTAGAACGATGCGCTTGCTCATGGTCACCAACTGTAGCGACGGTCGATGGCCGTCGCACTGCAAATATTTTCAAGCGACGCAGCGCGGCTTATTTCTTCCGCGCCACATAGATCCGCCGTCCCACCCAGGCGAGCAATCCAAGAACGATCACCCACGGGGCCAGAAAGGCGACGAGGACTCCAATCGTCCGCACACTACCCATCAACGCTTCCGCCCCCTCGCCGAAGGTCCGGCGCAGTGTGGCCCAGAGACCATTATCATCCGCCACGATCTGGCCCTCGTTGTGTAACTGGAGATTGATCTCGGCGGGTGCGCCGTCATCCGTGCGCGCCTGGTCGGGACGGTCCTCCCGATGGACGCTGAGCGATTCGACGCGGCCCAGCTTCTTCAGGCTTTCCACGAAGGCGGGATATTTACCCAGCGGCAG
>JAMFSY010000004.1 GCA_026225555.1 Methylacidiphilales bacterium | reverse complement strand
CCGACATCGCGCAGGGCGTCGATGACAAGGCCGCCGAGGGCAAGGCGACCGCCGAGCAGGGCGCGGGCGACCAGGGTCTCATGTTCGGCTTCGCCTGCACGGAGACGGATCATCTCATGCCCGCCCCAATTTATTACGCGCATGCGCTGGGCGAACGCCTGACCAAGCTGCGCAAGGGCAAAAAAGTTTCCTGGCTCCGCCCCGATTGCAAGACGCAGGTCTCGCTCCAGTACAACGGCACCAAGATCGAGCGCATCGACGCCATCGTCGTTTCCACTCAGCACCGCGATACCGTGAAGCACAAGGAGATCGAGGAATTCATCATTGAGAACGTGATTAAGGATGTCCTGCCGAAGGAACTCCTCGATGCGAAGACCCGCTATCTCGTGAATCCCACGGGCCGTTTCGTCATTGGCGGACCGGAAGGCGATTCCGGTCTCACCGGTCGCAAGATCATCGTCGATACCTACGGCGGCATGGGCCGTCACGGCGGTGGCGCCTTCTCCGGCAAGGACCCGAGCAAGGTGGATCGCAGCGCCGCTTACATGGGCCGCTATGTGGCGAAGAACGTCGTCGCGGCGGGTCTCGCCGATCGTTGCGAAATCCAGTTCGCCTACGCCATCGGTTATCCCGAGCCGGTCTCGGTGCATATCGATACGTTCGGCACCGGCAAGGTCGATGACGACAAGATCGCCGACGCCGTGAAGCAGATCTTCAGCTTCAAGCCGGCGAACATCATCAAGCAGCTCAACCTGCTGCGCCCCATCTACAGCAAGACGACCAACTACGGTCACTTCGGACGCACGGACGATCTCGAATCGTTGACGTGGGAGAAGACGGACAAGGCCGCGGATTTGAAGAAGGCGGCGGGACTGTAATTCGAAACGGCCATGGCCATCCAACGTACGAGAGGAACCATTCGCGCGAGCCGAGGCTATGCCGTCTTTCGGATCATCTTCGGCTTGTTTTTCATTGGTCTCGGCGTGAATCAATACCAACGCTTTCCGAATAACCAACTGCCTTATTTCACTTTTGGAATTGGCGGGTTGTTTGTGGCGTATGGTGTTTGGGCGCTGTTTGCCCGACGTACTCTTGGTAATCGAATCGATTTGGAGACCGAGGTCCCGCCCGCCGCGGATCGATTGGCCGAAATTACGAAGCTGAGGGACGATGGCTTAATTAGCGCCGAAGAGTATGAAGCAAAACGACAGGAGATTTTGAAGGACCTTTAATCTGCGGATAACGGGTCTTTCGTCTCTTCTCATTCCCCATGCGCGAACCCGTTCATGTCATCTGCGCCGCCGATGCGGACTACTTCATGCCGATGAGCGTGACGCTAGTGTCCCTGGTCGAGCACTTCGACCCGGAACGGGACTTGGTCATCCATATCATCAATAGTGATGGCATAGCCCAGCAGCGGGAAAAAGTCCGGGCATCGATTGCGATGAATCGCCCCGGTTTGGAGCATATAGAAATTCACTGGCATTCCATCGACTCCTCGCTGCTTGAGAATCTGCAGGTTCCGAAAGACTCTCATTTCACCAAGGATATTTATGCGAGGATTTTTGCGCCCGCATTGGTGCCCGAAACCTGCGAACGGGCCGTCTATCTTGATTGCGACATGGTCGTTCTGGCCGATATTTCCGTGCCTTACGATGCCGCCGCCAACGATAAGACCGTCCTTCATGCCGTCCGCGATGTGGGAATCCCGCAGGTTTCCAGCAAGGAAGGTCTCGCCAATTATAAAGAAATGGGCATTCCCTCGGATGCTCCTTATTTCAACAGCGGCTTTCTGATCATCAATCTGAAGCTTTGGCGCGAGCGGAATTTGACCTCGGCGCTGATCGATTATCTGAAGCGCCGCGGGGCAGACCTCATCTTTCCGGATCAAGAGGCTCTCAACGCGCTTTTATATCGGGACTGGACGCCCCTTGATACTCGATGGAATGAAGGCACCCACATTCTTCACTATAAGGAATGGGCGGCTTCCGGCTATTCGAAAGAGGAATGGTTGCGCCACAAAAAAGATCCCTACATTGTCCATTTTACCGGCCCCAAAAAGCCTTGGCTGAAGGGCCGACGCGCTCCGCGGTATTCCTACTTTTTCAAGTACCTGCAAAAGACCGCTTACAAGAACGGCGTGCCGCATCGTCCCTACCTGGAAAGCATTATTGGCCTGAGCGCTTATTATCTGCTCTGGAAGTGGTTTTGTCAGCTTTCCGGCCGGATCAAGTTGGTCTGAGCTTTGTCCTTCATTTTATCTAGAAATAAACATCAACCTGAAAAGAAACCATGAGCACCGATTATAAAGTAAAAGACCTGTCCCAAGCCGATTTCGGCCGTAAGGAAATCACCATCGCCGAAACCGAAATGCCCGGCCTTATGGCGCTTCGCGAAGAGTACAAAGGCAAGTTCCCCCTCAAGGGCGCGAAGATCGCCGGCTGTCTTCACATGACCATCCAGACTGCGGTGCTCATCGAGACGCTGGTCGAGCTCGGAGCGGAAGTGCGCTGGAGCTCCTGCAACATTTTCTCCACCCAGGACCACGCGGCGGCGGCCATCGCGGCGGCCGGTGTGGCCGTCTTCGCCTGGAAGGGCATGAACGCGGAAGAGTTCGACTGGTGCATCGAGCAGACGCTGAAGTGGCCCGACGGCTCGCAGCTTAACATGATCCTCGATGACGGCGGTGACCTGACCAACATGGTCCACGATAAATATCCCGAGCTGCTGCCCGGCATCCACGGCCTCTCCGAGGAAACGACGACCGGCGTGCACCGCCTCTACGAGCGCCTCAAGAAGGGCACGCTCAAGATGCCCGCGATCAACGTCAATGACTCGTGCACGAAGAGCAAGTTCGACAATCTCTACGGCTGTCGCGAATCGTTCATCGACGCGGTCAAGCGCGCGACCGATGTGATGATCGCCGGCAAGGTCGTCGTCGTCGCCGGTTACGGCGATGTCGGCAAGGGTTGCGTACAGGCCGCCAAGGGTCTCGGCGCGCGCATCATCGTCACCGAGATCGATCCGATCAACGCCCTCCAGGCCGCGATGGAAGGTTACCAGGTCATCACCATGGACGAGGCCGCGCAGATCGGTGACATCTTCGTCACCACCACCGGCAACATCGACGTCATCACCCGCACCCACATGGATGCGATGAAGAACCAGGCCATCGTTTGCAACATCGGCCACTTCGATTCCGAAGTGCAGGTCGGCTCGCTCTACAACGACAAGGCGCTGAAGAAAATCGAGATCAAGCCGCAGGTCGACCAGTTCACCTGGCCGAACGGCAAGGTCATCACCGTGCTGGCCGAAGGCCGTCTCGTGAATCTCGGTTGCGCCACGGGTCATCCCAGCTTCGTCATGTCCGCCTCATTCACGAACCAGACGATCGCGCAGATCGAGCTCTGGGAATCGCGCGAGAAGGGCGTTTACAAGAACGAGGTCTATATCCTGCCCAAGCAGCTCGACGAAAAAGTCGCGCGCCTGCATCTCGACAAACTCGGCGTGAAGTTGACCAAGCTCACCGCCCAGCAGGCCGAATATCTCGGCGTGCCGGTCGAAGGGCCGTTCAAGCCGAACCACTATCGCTATTAATTAGTAGCGCCGGTTGAGAGAAAGCCCCGGAGGCGAAAGCTTCCGGGGCTTTTTCGTGCCGATCTTGGCGATTCTACGGAATCGGCAAGTCGCTCTCGTAAATCAAATGGACGGAGGAACGCCACTCATCCAGCGCCGCCATATTCCCCAGCGAATCATCCACCGGCATGGCGGCTGATTCCCGCCGGCCCGCGCGGATGGCCTCGCCCACCGCATCGGCTTCGAGAGCATAAAGGGGACGGTCGGCGGGCACGCTGATCCGTTCCGTTTCCGCCTGACCTGGCCGCGAGATGTGGATCATCCCGCCTTCGGGTTTGATCAGGAAAGGATCAGGAACGTGAATCGAGCCGTCCGATCCGTAGACGCGCAGGCCGTTCTTTTGATTGAGGCCGACGCCGGTCGACAGCAGGGCCAGCACGCCCTCGGGAAACTCCGCATTGGCGATGGCGTAGAGATCGGCTCCCGTTTCGGGATGGAGCACGGCGTGCCCCTGAATCTGGTTGGGATTGGAGAAGGGCCTGGCCGTCGCCGCGCCCGCAACGAGGCGCGCCATCGAGACGGTGTAGCAGCCAACATCAAGAATTCCCCCACCGCCGAGCTTCTTGTCGAAGATCCGGCTTTGGGGATTGAAGGACGCTTGAAAACTGAACGTGGCCTGGATCAGGCCGATCTTGCCGATCGTCCCGGCGCGGATCAGTTCGACGAGCTTCGCCGTTTGCGGATGGCAGCGGTACATGAAGGCTTCCATCAGGAAGACATCGTGATCTCGCGCCGCCTTGGCGATGACCTCGGCTTCGTGCAGCGAGACGGTCAGCGGCTTTTCGCAAAGGAGATGTTTGCCACACGAGGCGGCGTGGATGGCCCATTCCGCGTGCAGTGGATGAGGCGTGGTGATATAGACCGCATCGACTTCCGGATCTTCCAGCAAGGCCTCGTAGGAACCATGCGCGCGCAGGGAGCCGAACTTTCCTGCGAACGCATCGGCCGAGTCTTGCGAGCGACTTCCCACGGCCGCAAGTTGGCCCGTGCGGGATTGGGGAAGTTCCCGGGCAAAGGTCTGCGCGATCGCGCCGGTGCCCAAAATGCCCCAGCGCAGACGCGGATATTCCTCAGCCATGCGCGGGAGAATGAATTAAAGATTTCCCGCCGCCCAGAGCAAACCGCGCCGGACGATCTCGCGTGCCTCAGGTACGTCGAAAACTTTTGTGTTATGGCCCCACGAAGCGTAGAAAACGCGGCCGTTGCCATATGTCCGCTTCCAAACCGCCGGCATCGCGCAGCCGTTGATCCACGGTGCGCTCTTCGTCTGGAAAACCGTGGCGGCGAGCACCTCGTTCGACGGATCGGTGTGCATATAGTACTGCTCGGAAAGAAGCGTAAAATCCTTCAGGCCCTGCGTAATGGGATCATCCGTTTTCGTGAGATGGATGGCGTACTCTTTTTCATTGTCGGGATGGGCCACGAACTGACCGCCCACGACGAACTGGTAGTTTGTGGCGTTGCGGAAGGCGTCGCCCATGCCGCCGTGAAAACCGCCGAGGCCGACTCCGCCCGCGACGGCGGCGACCAGGTTCTTTTCCTGCTCCGCGGTCAATTCACCCATCGTCCAGTTGGGCAGGATCAGATTGAAATCGCGGAGGAAAGATTCGTGATCGAAACTGGCAAGAGAATCCGAGAACTGGACTTCAAAGCCCGCGCTCTTTAATTCCGCCGCCCATAATTCCGAGGTGGCCTGCGGTTCATGTCCGGGCCAGCCGCCGTAGACGATCAGAGCTTTTTTAGGCATGGGTTTAGGCTAGGGATTTTCGCCGGCTTTACACAATTCCGATCTGCCGCCTGGTCAGGACTGGCTCGTGTCCAGGCTGGGATAATCGATGTAACCCTTCGCGCCGGGGGCATAGAAGGTGTCCGAGACCGGTTCGTTGAGGGGGGCGTTCTTCGCGAACCGCACGGGCAGGTCCGGATTTGCGATGAAAAGTTTGCCCCAGGCGACGGCATCCGCTTCTCCGCGCTGCAGAGTTTGTTCCGCCGTCTCCCTGGTAAATCCCTCGTTGGCGATATAAACGCCGCCAAAGATTTTCTTGAGCTCCGGACCCAGGCGCGGTTCCTTCAGCGATTCCCGCGCGCAGATGAAGGCGATCTTGCGCTTGGCCACCTCGGCGGCCACATAGCCGAAAGTCGCGAGAGGATTGGAGTCGCCCATCGAATGGGAATCGCGCCGGGGGGCGAGGTGCAGGCCCACGCGGTCGCTGCCCCAGACATCAACCGCCGCATCGACCGCCTCGAGCATGAGCCGCGCGCGATTCTCGATCGGGCCGCCGTACATGTCGGTCCGCTGATTGCTGCCATCCTGGAGAAATTGATCGAGCAGGTAACCATTGGCCCCGTGGAGCTCGACCCCGTCGAAGCCGGCGCGCTGCGCGTTCTCGGCGCCCTTTTTATATTGGTCCACGATGTCGAAAATTTCCTCAAGCTCCAGCGCGCGCGGAATGACGAAAGGCTTTTGGGGGCGGACCAGGCTGACGTGGCCCTCGGGTGCGATGGCGCTCGGGGCGACGGGCAGCGCTCCGTTGAGATAAAGGGGATCGGAAATGCGGCCCACGTGCCATAGCTGCAGGACGATCCGACCGCCCGCGTCATGCACGGCCTGCGTGATGAGCTTCCATCCGGTCACCTGCTCCTCCGACCAGATGCCCGGCGTATCGGGATAGCCGACGCCCATGGGCGAAATCGAGGTCGCCTCCGAGATAATGAGACCCGCGCTGGCGCGCTGGGCGTAATACTCGGCCATGAGCGCGTTGGGCACCCTTCCGGCGCTGGCCCGGCAGCGGGTGAGGGGAGCCTGGATGACGCGATTGGGCAACTGCCAGGCGCCGACGGAAAGGGGATCTTGGAGAGTGATCATAAGTTCGATTAAAATCGAACTTAACCCGAAGGGTCCATCCGTCAACCCTCATTCGACCGTTGTCGAACTAGTTGAGATGCGGTATTCTCAGGGTGTGAAGTCCTATTCCCATCCCGTCCTGGACGAGGTCGTTTTGCCGACCGTCATGCAGGCGCTCGCCGATCCCTGCCGCGTGGCCATCGTGCGTGCGTTGTTGCTGGCTAAGGACGGCGAGATGGCCTGCAACAAGGTCCCGCTCAAGGTGGTGAAGGCGACACGGTCTCATCACTTTGCCGTGCTCCGGGATGCAGGCCTGGTCTTCACCCGCATCGACGGCACAAAGTGCATGACTTCGGTCCGCCGGAAGGAATTCAACGCGCGTTTCCCCGGCTTGCTCGACCTGGTGCTGATGAGCGACAAGGCCGCGCCGCGGAAAAAGCGCAAGGCTTAGGGCCGATCTTCCGCGGGAAGGTTAAAGCGCGATCGAAAAGTGTTCCCGTCGTCGTGATTCCAGGTGGGGAAGCGCTTCCTCCAGCACATATTTTTTGAAATGGTCCGATTCGAGGTGCGACTGGAAAGCGGCTTCGTCTCGATATTCCTCATAGAGAAAAAAACGACGGGGCTCCTCCTGGGAACGGTGGACGATATATTGGAGGACGCCCGGCTCCTGGCGACTGAGGGGCGCCACTTTTTTCAGTGCTTCGAGAACCGATTCTTCCGACCCGGCCCGGGCCAGCCAGGTGGCACAAATGATGTAGCTCATGGTTTTTATTCCTCCCAGACGTCGCGCCATTTGGCCACGCCGCTTTCGGCGATGGACCGGCGCCGCACAACCCGGTTTTCGCGTCCGGGACCGGCGTCGGGCTGGGGATGCAGCACGACCATTTTGTAGGCGATCGGCTTCCCGGCGCTCTCGTTGAAGGCAAGTTCGCCGAACCAGGTGTTATGATTCACATACTCGAGCGGGACGCCCCGTCCGAGGTCCCACTGGCCGAGTTCCGGGCAATCACCGATGACCAAAATCTTGTCGCCGGGCAAAGTCGCGATGCCGTTCAGTTGCAACCGCACGACCGATTTGCCCTTCACACGCGTGCCGACGAAACTGAAGACGAGCGCCTGCCCCGCGCCGACCTTGACCTGGTTCGCCTGGCCCTCCCGCACCTCGATTTTCTGGTTGGTGAGGATGCATTGGTGAATGCCGTTGGGCAGTTCCGTATCGATGCTGTCGATGCTGCGTTCGGGGCCCTTGTTCAGGATCACGACCACGCGCGAGTCCTGGTATTTGCGCACGAAAACATAGAGATCGCGCTCGACGATCTTGGGCCACAGGCCGCCCCATTGAATCGCGGGATTCTTGGAGCGCTCGTCTGAAAGCCTGCGGATCATCGTATAGGCGCGGGTGGTTTCGTCCCACTTCTCCATCATCGGGCGATTGTAGGGATCTCCTCCGCCCTCCGTGTCGTTGTGGAGATACTGCTCGCAGCCGTAGTAAAGACAGGGCACGCCGCGCACGGTCATGATAAGCGCCGTGGCGAGGTCGAGCATCTCGTTGCTCGCGCCGAGCGATTGGAACCGCGGCATGTCGTGGTTCTCGTACATCGTCACCAGTTCCGAGGCAGAGCGGTAGCTTCCATCCTGATCGAAGATTTCCTGGATCATCGGGAAGCCCGGCTCGGCGTTCTTCCCAATGCAATCGCGGATCGCCTGGCACAGCCCGAAGTCGAAGACGCTCATGCCCGCGTGATTGGCGAAGTCGACCGCGATGGGGTTGGTGGGATGATTGTGGATCCATTCTCCGAAGATGAAGATGTTCGGATGGTGCGACGCCAGTTCGCCGGTAAATTCCTGCCAGAACCAATTCGGCATGTGCTTCACTGTATCGATCCGCAGCGCATCGACGCCCTTGTCGAGCCACATCTTGATCGAGGCGATGATGTAACGCCGATACTCGAGATTATTCTCGTTGAAGGTCGCGAGTCCGCAGAGTTCGCCGTTCTGGATCTGCCACTGGTCGTTCCAATCCTTCACATCGCCGTAGTGATGATACCAATGGTTCTTGTCGTTATCGAAATCGGCGATGAGCTTGCCGTCGTCATAGAGCTTTCCCTTGCCTTTGGTGGTCAACGGCGAGCTGTGATTGCAGACGATATCGAGGACGAACTTCATTTTACGCCGGTGCAATTCCTCGATCATTTTATCGAGCACGGTATTTTCCGCGAAGAGCCGGACTTCCTTGGGATCGTTGACCCAGCGCAAATTGACGCGTTTGAAATCCTGCGTCCAGTAGCCATGAATCGGCGCGGTGCCCGAGCCGGAAGTGCCCTCGACCTGCTCGAAAAGCGGGGTCAGCCAGAGCGCGGTCACGCCCAGGTTGGCGAGGTAGTCGATCTTGTCGATGACGCCCTGAAGATCACCGCCCCAATATTTGTTCCAATCCTGATGGGTCGGGTCATCCAGCTCCGTGCCCTTATGGGGATACTTCTTGCCGACCTTAAATCGATCCGTGACGGCGAAGTAAATGGTCTCGCCGCGAAATTCCTCATCGGAAAGGTGAAGATGGGTGGCCGGCTTGTGGATCGTTTCGCTCATAAGGTAAGAAGGGGAGTTCATTGCTCGGGCAACTTCGATGCCATAAAACTGCGGAGGCGAAGGCTCCTCTGGTTCCGGTTGAGAATTTAACGTAGACCGGTTAGGGCTTTGACGCATTACGCAATTCTCGAGAAAAGGAGGCTGCGTTCTGCATTCATTGCAAGCTCAAGGGAGCGGCCACGTTCTCCAGCGATTGGCGTTCCGCTTTGACTCCCCACAGAAGCTCGATACCTGCCGCGCCGATCATCAATCCGGCGCCCAATAAATATCCCCAGAAAAGGGCTGTGCGCGAGCCGGTGCCAATCAGGTAGGCAAAGAAGGAAGGCGCTGCCGCTCCCCCGATCAGGGTGCCGGAGGCGAAGAAAATCGCGAGGGCCAGCGCACGGATCTCGAGAGGGAAAATTTCGCTTACGGTCAGGTAAGCCGAGCTCGCGGCCGAGGAGGCGATGAAGAAAATCCCGGTCCAGGCGATGGTCTGCGTCTGGGCAGTAAGCCAGCCCTCGCGAAAAAGCCACGCCGTCAGTGCGAGTAAAATGCCGGAGAGCGCATAGGTGAGTGTGATCATCGGCTTGCGGCCCAGCACGTCGAAGAGCGGCCCCAGCACGAGCGGGCCCAGCGCGTTCCCGATGGCGAAGGGAAAAAGGTAAAGGCTGACCGAGCCCGCCGGGACGTGATAAAAGCGCGTCAGCACCAGCGCATAGGTGAAGAAGATGGCGTTGTAAAAAAAAGCCTGCGCCGTAATCAGCGAAAAGCCGAGGAAGGAGCGCGAGCGATGTTGATGGGCCATGGCGTTCCAGATTTCCAGCCAGGGCGTGTGCGTCCGGGGACGCAGGCGCAACGCCGGTTCATCGACGGGCGGCAATTTTCCGGCGTGGGCGGCGACTTTTTTTTCGATCTCGCCGACGACGCGGTTGGCGTCCTTATCGTGACCATGGAGCATCAGCCAGCGCGGGCTTTCCGGTACCCAATGCCGGAAGACAAGGATGATCAGGCCCAGCGTTGCGCCGATGCCGAAAGCAAGCCGCCAGCCCAATTTCAGCGGCACGAGACGCGGATCGAGCAGCCAGTAAACCGCGCCGGATCCGAGCGCCGCGCCGATCCAGTAAGTCGAGTTGATTCCCAGATCGACGCGCCCGCGAAACCGCGCCGGAATTAATTCGTCGATCGCGGAATTGATCGCCGCGTATTCGCCGCCGATTCCAGCCCCGGTGATCATCCGGAAGAGGGCATAGGTGGTGAAGTTCCATGAAAACGCGGTGAGCGCTGTCCCCGCGAGGTAGACCAGCAGGGTGATATAGAAAAGCTTCTTACGACCCCAGAGATCGGTACCGTAACCGAAGAAAAGCGCGCCGCCGACCGCGCCAAGCAGATACCAGGTCGCGCTCGCGCCCACCTGCGCGTCGGTCAGGCCCAGCGTGGCCGGGTCCTTGAGGATGCCGCCGAGCGAACCGGCCAGCGTGACTTCCAATCCGTCGAGCACCCAGGTAATGCCCAGCGCCACGATGATCAGGACGTGCCAGGAACTCCAAGGCAGGCGGTCCAGCCGCGCCGGAACTTTCGTCTCGATCCAGGCACGCTCCTTTTTCATTCCCTTCTATTTCGCGCGCCGAAGGCTTTCAGCGTCTAAGTTTGTCGGTCCCGCACGAACCGGCGAATCATCTCGATTTCATAATCGAGCATGGCGCGGCTTAGGCCCGGATAAGTGCCGAGAAAAAGCGCGGTGTGCATCAGCTCGTCCGCACCGGGCAAGTCGCCCACGACGCGGAAGGCGTCGGGCCGATCCTTGCGCAATTGCACAAATACCGGCTGGCGGAGCAAGTTGCCGCCGAAGAGCATGCGGTTGCCGATCTTTTCGCCGTCCAGGTGACGAGCCAGATCGCTGTGGCTGAAAGGCGCGGTGGGCTTGATGCGAATCATGAAACCGAACCACGAGCAATCGGTGTGGCAACCCGTGGCGTCCCAGGTGAAGCCGGAAGAGCTCCAGCCCGTGGCATGTGTGGGCAGGGAAAAATCGAAGACTCCAGCGAGATCGTCCAGACCCGCGCGAAGATAAACCCAATTTCTTTTTCTCGCCTCAATAAAGGCGGGCAGCTTCTTCAACTGTTGCCGTCCGATCGCGGCCTGCGGATCGAGCGGCTTCAGATTATAGCCGAGATGACTGTAGATATATTTATGGTCGTAGCCCTCCGGCAATTCGCCGAGCTGCCAGCCGAAGCGCTTGTTGCAGGTGTTGTCCTTGCCGCTCGCGCACCAGCAATCGCGGCCCCAGTCGCGGAAACTTTCCGCGTAAGTTTTCAGCGGAGGCCGGTTGACGATATTCACCGCGCCGCCTTCGCCCATGGTGAGATGATGGGGCGGATAAAAGGACTGGGTGGAGAGATCGCCCCAGGTTCCGGTGTAGCGAGTGACATGGGTGCCGTCGGATGGCAGGCCGGGGGAATTTTCCGTGAAGCCCAGCGTCTTGGCTCGCGCAATGGGCATGGAATAGGTGCAGCCCAGCGCGTCGCAATTATCCTCGATCAACCAGAGATCATGCTCCCGGCAAAATTCAAGCACGGCCCCGAGATCGAATGGATTGCCCAGGGTGTGCGCCATCATCACCACCTTGGTCTTGCCCGCGGCAAAGGCCTGGGCCAGTTGATCGACGCGGGCGTTCCCGGTCGCGGGATCGTTGTCGATGAAGACAGGAATGGCGCCGCATTGCAGTATCGGCGCGACCGTCGTGGGAAAACCGGCGGCAACGGTGATGACCTCGTCGCCCGGCTGCAGACGTTTGTGTGCGGGAAGCTTGTGCGTGGTCAACGCGGAAAGGGCGACGAGATTCGCCGAGGACCCGGAGTTCACCAACAGCGAATGTTTGACGCCGAGCAGCGCCGCCAGTTCCTTCTCGAACGCCTCGCCCTCGGGGCCGAGCGTGAGCCAGAAATCGAGCGTCGCGCCCACCGCCGCCGTCACTTCATCTTCGGTGAAAACGCGGCCCGCGTAGGGAATCGGCGTCTGACCGGGAACAAAGGCGCGTGCCGCCGGATCATCCGCCGGACGGTTTGCCTGGTGGACCAGCTTTGAGTAATCGGCGGTCAGCCGAAGAATCTCGGCCTTCAATTTTTCAGCGTCGGACATTAGGGGATTCGGTTGGCGGCGGCGACATAGCTTTCGATCTGGGCGGCGGTCACAGCAACGGCGTTCGCGCCTTCGCCGACCTGCCGGTACCACTCCACCGTTTTTTGCACCGTCTCGTCGAAGGACCAGACCGGTTGCCAGCTGAGAAGGTGAAAGGCCTTGTCGATGGCGAGGTTCAATTTGCCTGCTTCGTGGACGGCACCCGTCTCGGCAATCTCTTCGGACAGTCCCGGCCAGTGCTGGAGGATCGCCTCGACCAATTGGCGAACCGATCGGTTGGAGGAAACCTGGGGGCCAAAATTAAAGGCCGACGCCAGCGCGCGATTGTGCGGCTCCCGCGCCAGGACAGAAGCCAGGGTCAGGTAGCCGCTCAACGGTTCCAGAACATGCTGCCACGGGCGGGTCGACTCGGGATTTCGCACGCGGATGCGTTCACCCTTTTGCAGGGCGCGCATGCAATCCGGGACGAGTCGGTCCTCCGCCCAATCGCCGCCGCCGATGACGTTGCCCGCGCGTGCGCTGGCCAGGCGGACGGGGCTCTCCGCGCCAAAAAAGGAATCGCGGTAAGAGGCGATGACGATTTCCGCCGCAGCCTTGCTGGCGCTGTAGGGATCGTGGCCGCCAAGCGGATCTTCCTCGCGATAAGCGTGGAGCCACTCGCGGTTCTGGTAGCATTTGTCGGTCGTCACGCCGATGACGGTCGCTGGATTTTCCAACTGGCGGCAGGCCTCGAGCAGATGGGCAGTGCCCATCACATTGACGGCATAGGTCTCAACCGGTTGGCGGTAGGAGGCGCGCACGAGCGCCTGGGCGGCGAGGTGGAAAACGATATCCGGCTGTGCCGCCGCCACCGCCTTTTGCAGCGCGGGCAGGTCGCGGATATCGCCGCGTAAATCCTGAAGCTTTTTGCCCAAGCCCAGTTGATCGAAGAGCGGCGCCTCTCCTGGCAGGGAAAAGCCGGTGACCTGGGCGCCCAATTGCGTCAGCCACGCCGAGAGCCACGATCCCTTGAAGCCGGTATGGCCGGTGAGGAATATTTTTTTCCCCGAAAAGGTTTTGCTGAAATGCTCGTGGAGTTGCACAGCCGACTCGAACCTAAAGCGGAAAATAGGCGGCTACCAGACTTTCCAAGGGGCCTTCCCCTCATTCCATAGCTTGTTCAAAAGCAGGTACTCCTGGTAGGTGTCCATCGGCTGCCAGAATCCGGTATGCCGGTAGGCTTGAAGCTGGCCGTTCTTCGCGAGATCCTGCACTGGCTTTTGTTCGAACATCAATTGGTCGGCATCTTTCAGTCGTGCCAGGACCGAGCGATTCGCTACAAAAAAGCCGCCATTGATCCAGCCTTCCTCCACCTGTGGTTTTTCGTTGAAGGAATGGATTGCCGCCTGATTGTCCAGGAATCCGATTTCGCCGAAGCGCCCGGGAGGATGGACGGCGGTGAGGGTCAACTCCTTGCCGGCGGCCTTGTGCTGGGCCACGGTGGCGGCGATATCGATATCACCCACACCGTCGCCATAGGTGAAAAGAAACGTGTCGCCGTCGAGATACTTTTCGATCCGCTTGAGGCGTCCGGCGGTCAGCGTGTCCTCGCCGGTGTCCGCCAGCGTTACTTTCCAATCCTCCTGCTCATCCTGGGGATGGAAATGGACCTCGGAATCGCGGCGCAGGCTCAGGGTGACGTCATGGGTCATCCACAAATAATTCTGGAAATATTGCCGGATCACATCGCCCTTGTAGCCGAGGCAAAGAATGAACTCCCGGAAGCCGTAATGGGCGTAGAGCTTCATGATGTGCCAGACGATCGGGCGATTGCCGATCGGCACCATCGGCTTGGGACGGTATTCCGTCTCTTCCCGCAGGCGCGTTCCTCTTCCCCCGCAAAGAATGACGACTTTCATGGGCGAATTAGTCACTAGGCCGAGCGTGCCCGGGGGTCAAGTGGGAATGGGTTGGGCGACCGATCCCTTTTGAAGGATCGGCGGGATTGTCCAAGGGTGGAGGGCGTTGGAAGAAACAGCCAGACCGCCTTTTTATTTAGATTGGCGCTCTTTTTTTCTGTCATCCTGAGCTTGTCGAAGGATCAGTTTCGCCTCGGTAAAAGGCAACTGAACTGATCCTGCCACACGTGTGTGCGACAAGCTCAGAATGACCCATTTGAATGCGACTATTTAACTGGAAATTCTCTAGTGCTTCCGCCGCGCGGCGTCGAACTCCACCTTAGCCTTGGCGAGATCGGCCCGGAAGGCGGGACTCGCGGACATGCGATCGAAGAGGAATTGGGCGAGTTTCTGTCCCGCTACCACGTCGCTGGGGAAGTGCACACCGGCGATGACGCGATCCGAGCCGATCAGGCGGCCGCGTTCCACTAACTGGTCCTTCAGATCGGGAGCGAGTTGCGCCAGCACCAGCGCCTGGAGCAAACCGAGCGTGGCGTGACCGCTGGGATAGGCGCCGCTGGGGGGCAAATCGACCGGGGGATGGACGCGCGCATCCTGCAAGGGTGGACGCGGGCGGGCCCAGAATGCCTTGGCCGACATGACGATGTCATGGTCGCTATCCTTCACGTTTTTCATCAAGGCGGCGGTCGCCGGAAGATCCTTTTCCTGAAACCACGGGCCCAGCACATCCTCGAAAACAAAGGCGTCCAAGGGCAACTCGCGTTTGATCCGGGCGACCTCTTCGGGGGTGCGTGTCTCCTGCTTTTGCAGGATCAATTCGATCTCCTTTTGCGTTTCGGGCGAGCCATTGGCGGGCGGGTCGGGAAGAAGCGCCTTGAGATTAATCTCCGCCGGGTTGAGATATTTGGCTGGCGTCGCCTCCTTGGCGGGCAGTCCGACATTAAGGACAAAAAGAAAGAGGAAGAGAGCCGGAGAGAATTTTCTCATGTCCGGCCACGATAAGGGGCTGGCCAGCGGCCGGGCAATCCCGCAGGTGTTTTGTTTCCCAATTTTAACAGAGGTCCCGTTTCCGAGCCGGTACTGTCCTACAACTCTTCGGGAACAGCGTGGCGCTGCAAGTCCTCGCGCTCGACGAACTCCAGGGCCGAAATATGAGTCGAGGACAGCAGGACGCGCGGAGCCATCCCGGCTTCCAGCGCCGCTTTCCAGCGAGTGACGCAAAGACACCAGCGGTCACCTGGAACGAGGCCCGGAAACTCATACTGCGGCATCGGGGTGGAAAGATCATTGCCCTGCGCGCGGCTGTAGGCCAGGAACTCGGCGGTGACCTCGACGCAAACGGTGTGGAGGCCGTAGTCGCCCGGTCCCGTCCGGCAATAGCCGTCGCGGAAAAAGCCGGTCACCGGCTCGAAGCAGCAGGGGCGGAGCGCCTCGCCGAGCACGTTGGAAGGTCCAGAGAAAGCCATGCGCGAGTCTAGCCTGATCGGACAGCGAGTGTCTAATTTTCCCGAGAAGCTTTCCGGAGGCTCCGGCGATATTGCGAGGGAGTCATGGCCGTGATCCGTTTGAAAACGCGGTTGAAATAGGCGAGGTCGTTGAAGCCGCAGGCCAGCGCCAGGGAAATGATTTTATCGTTGCCCTCCCGCAACTTCCAGATGGCGGCCTGAATCCGCCGTTCCACCAGATATTCGATCACCGTTTTGCCGGTGTAGGTCTTAAAGAGGCGGCAGACATAAGCCACGCTGACTCCCGCGCGGCGCGCGAGGCTGTGCAGATCGTGTGGGGCGGCGAAGTCTCGGTCCAGCTCCTGCCGGAGCGTCTCCACCCAGGCGGGGATCGTGTCGCCGGGAGCGAGCGACGGGGCAAAGCCATGCCGCTGCGCCGCGCGGCAAAGATCGATGAGAAAGATCTGGAAACTGTGCTGCACGATTTCCAGGGCGCCGGGGGCGGTGCTCTCCATCTCCTGCTCAATGCGCATCAGGTTGACGGCAAACCGCCGCGGCTCGTCGATGCGAATCCAGACCCGGCGATTGAGTTGATGCTGGAACTGCGGATGAATCGGCAGGATCGCCGAAAGAATGGGGCGCAGGCTTTCGGGAAGAACCGGGAGCGGATGATGGCGCAGGTCGAGGTAGACGTTGTAGACATCCATCCCGGCGCGATCGGTGACGATGTCGTGTTTCTGGCCATAGTGGGTCACCGCGATCGAACCGCCCTTCTCCTCATAGATCTCCTCGCCGAGGATGTGGCGTCCCCTTCCGCGCAGGATGACGCTCAGCAGCACCACGTCGAGCGAGTGCTGGTGGTTTTTGAAATTGCGATAATGCGGAAAGTGATCAACCGCGAGGCCGTAGCGCCTCAGGGAAGGGAACTGCGACTCGATGGTGTAGACCAAAGGGCGTGGAAGTTTGGCCATTTGTTTGTATAGGATAAGCTTAGATTTCATCAATTAGAAGACCTAAGTTCGTCTTACCTAAATCCCATGAAAACATCCCTCACCAGCGAACAAATCCAAAAGTACCAGAACGATGGCTTCCTTTCTTATCCCGGCCTTCTCGACGCGGGCGAAGTGGCCGAGCTCAAGGCTGCCGTGATCACGGCGGTGACTTCCATGGGGAAGAAAAAGGTCACCGGGCCTGGCGTGGAAATGGAAGACGGCGACGATTTTTACTCCAAGGTCTTTACCCAGCGCCTGAATCTTTGGCGGATCAATGAGACGATCAAGGGTTACATGCTCAATTCCGAATTGGGCAGGATGCTCTGCCAGTTGGGAGGCTTGGAGGGGATTCGCGTCTGGCACGATCAGGCGCTGATCAAGGAACCGTTTGGCAATGCGACGGCGTGGCACCTCGACAATCCCTACTGGTCCTTCCACTCACGGCAGTCCCTTTCGATCTGGATCGCCCTGGAGGATGCGACCCCCTTCAACGGCTGCATGTACTTCAGTCCCGGCACCCAGAAGCTGGCGAGCTACGAGAACTCCGCCATTGGCCAGAATATGGCCGACCTCTTCAAGGTCTATCCCAAGATGGGGGAGATCGACCCGGTGCCTGTGCCGATGAAGGCCGGTGATTGCAGTTTCCACAACGGTCTCGTCGCCCACGGCGCGGGCGCCAACATGACGCGCGGACGCCGCATCGCCATGACCTGCGCCTACATGCCCGAAGGAAGCACGTTCAACGGTCAGCGGAACATTCTACCCAAGGATTATTTCGAGTCGCTGAAGATCGGTGATGTACTGGAGAACGACGCGCAGAATCCGCTGATCTATTCCGTCCGTGAAGTGGCGGCGGTTTAGCCGGAAACCGATTTGCCTTGCCTGAGGCCGCGCTCGGGCGGGATGATTTCCGGCCTTATGGCAGATCCCGCAGCAGTAGGCAAAATGGACAAGATCGTCGCGCTGTGCAAACGGCGCGGCTTTATTTTTCAGTCGTCGGAAATCTATGGCGGCCTCAATGGCGCGTGGGATTACGGCCCGCTCGGCGTCGAGCTGAAGCGCAACCTGAAGGATTACTGGTGGAAATCCATGACCCAGATGCGCGACGATATCGTCGGTTTCGACGGCAGCATCCTGATGAACCGGGCCGTCTGGCAGGCGAGCGGCCATGAGGCGACGTTCTCCGATCCGATGGTGGAATGTCTCTTAACCAAGAAGCGGTATCGTGCGGATCAGATCGAGCCGCAGAGCGGGACGGCTTATTATTATAAGGGGCTCAAGATCGCTCAACCGGGTGCCTCACAGGCGCTAACTTCGGAACCCACACCCGGTCTTCAAGTCCTCCTCAAGTTTGTCGAATTGCCATTTGCCGTGCTTGTCCCCAAGGGTAAGCCAGAAGCTTCTGCGCAGAAAACGGCCCGCCAATTTTACGTCACGCGCGGCTATGCTGAGGACAAGATCGCCTCACTCGAGCTGGAGAAATCCGAGCCGCTCGAAAACACCACCCAGTTCAATCCCGAGAACGGCGCGGAACTTAGTCCGCCGCGCACTTTCAACCTGATGTTCAAGACCTACATTGGCCCGGTCGCCGATGAATCGGCCATCACTTATCTCCGCCCCGAAACAGCGCAGGCCATGTTCGTGCAATTCAAGAACGTGCTCGAAGTTTCGCGCAAGAAGCTGCCCTTCGGCATCGCGCAGGTCGGCAAGGCGTTCCGCAACGAGATCAACCCGCGCAACTTCACCTTCCGCTCGCGCGAATTCGAGCAGATGGAAGTGGAATTTTTCGTCAAGCCCGGCACCGGCCCCGAATGGCTGGAAAAGTGGAAGGAAGAACGGCTCGCCTGGTACGAATCGATCGGCATTCCGCGCGCCAAGATCCATGTGCTCACCGTGCCCGAGGCGGACCGCGCCTTTTATTCGCAGGGCACCTACGACCTCGAGTACGAATTTCCCTTCGGCATCCAGGAGCTCGAAGGCATCGCCCATCGCGGCAATTACGATCTCAAACAGCACGCGGAAAAGAGCGGTAAACCGCTCGAATATTTCGACGAGGAAGCCAAGGCGAAATATCTGCCCGAAGTCGTCGAACCCAGCGCGGGCGTCGATCGCACCGTGCTCGCCCTGCTCTGCGAAGCCTACGCCGAGGAAACGGTGAAGGACGAGGAGAGCGGCAAGGAAGAGACCCGCATCGTGCTCCGTTTCGTGCCGCGCATGGCCCCGGTGAAAGTGGGCATTTTCCCGCTGCTCAAGAACAAGCCGGACCTTGTCGCCAAGGCGCGCGAATTGCAGAAGGCACTTCAGCCGCTGATGAAGGTTGCCTACGACGAAGCCGGTTCCATCGGCAAGCGCTACCGGCGCATCGATGAGGAAGGCACACCCTTCGGCATCACCGTCGATTTCGAAACTTTTGAAGGGGCGAAGACGGCTTCCACTTCCGCAACCGGCGCGTCCATTGCGGAAGGCGAGAAGGAGACCGTGACCCTCCGCCATCGCGATAGCATGAAGCAGGAGCGGATTGCCCTCGCCGACGTGCCCGCCTATCTCCTCAGGGCGATAAGTTAGCGTACACCGACAGTGGCCGGGGGCTGAATTATCATCTCACGGCCTGTCCCCAGACGATTTCGGTCTCGTTTGGGATGGGATCGTTGGGTCTGAATTCAAGCGGTCGGGCGGTCCCCTTTTCCAGGAGGAAGAGCCGGTAGTTTTTCCAAAGCGGTAGCTCCCAGAGATCGCCGGCCGTGAAACCGCAATTTTTCAGATTGTCGTCCGAGAATTCCAGGCAGATGTTCCGCACGGGCAGTTCGCCGAGACCTCTTAGCACCTGGGGCTCGAAGCCTTCCACATCGATCTTGAGCAGGTCGATGTGGGTAAGTCCTTTTTCCGCGGCCAGCCGATCAAGCCGCCGGATCGGGACCACGATGTCCTCGCAATCGTGCTCGAGCTGACCGAAGGAGGCGTAGCTGGGGCGGTTCCTGGGAATGTGGAACGTCCGCGATTCTTCCACGCTGCCCGCCGCGCTGTGGCAAACTTCGGCGCGAAAGCCATTGAGTTTTAGATTGGCCTCGCAGCGCCGCGCCATCTCGGGATTGGCATCGACGGAGATGATGCGCGCTCGGCCCGCAGTGAGCGTGGCGAGCAGGCAGGAGACATAACCGATGTTGCAGCCGACATCGATGATGGTCGCGGGCGCGGGGTCGAGGCGGGAGAGGAATAGGCGTAGTTCTGGTTCGAACTCGCCGTCGAAATAGACGAGGTTGTCGAGGGGATCTCCGATAAGGCATTCCATCCGAAATCCGGCTGTGGTCTCGCGGACAATTAGTCGACCTCGCTCGCGGCGGCTGAATTTTCGGCGTGCCGATTTTTTCAGCCACGCGGGAACTGCGCCGTCCGGACGGCGGCCCAGGAAACTCCAGAATGCGGAGAGGGGAGAGAGTCCAGTCATGGCAAAGTTAGGTCTGGATCCAACCTTCGGGCCAGGAGCAGCGGGTGATTTCCGCGGGAAGGTCGGCGGTCGGAATGGTGATCAGACTCTCGAAGAGATGCTCCGTATTCCGGAAGTAATGAAAGTTGCGGATGCCGGGATGAAAATTTTTCCAGACTCGCCCGAACCACTCGGGATCGACGCCCGAGGCGTGTCCATAGTTCTGGAGTTTGGTCAGGATCCGCGCGTCGTCGCCCACGCTGGAGCCATGGTGCAGTCGCAACTCCGGTGAAAAGAAGACGGTCTTGGGCTTGCGTCCGGTCCGCAGATATTCTTTCCAGCGGGCGGGGGCGTGCCACTCGATCTGGCGGTCACTCTTAAAGGGAAAGCCGCGGCGTAAGAAGACGAGCGGCCGATACCCATCGCCCGGCTCGACGATCTGGTAATTCCACTGTCGAAAATAAGTGAAGCTGGAAACGCGGTATGCCGCGCGGCGCGTTCTCTGGACTTCCTCCCAGCACCGGCGCAGGACAGCCTCCGGCCAAATTTCATCGGAATCGACAATGAGATAATAATCAGCCTGCGGATCAAGGGCCATCGCGGCGTTGCGCAGTCGCGCCTCGCTATTCCGCCCCGGCACGCCGTCCAAGTCACGCTGGAGGACGATCCGCACCTTGTCTTCGGGGTCAGGCACCTTCAGGAGGACATCCAAGCTCTGGTCGGGGGCCAACGGCTCACCCGCGAAATTGCGATCATGCCGACTCGCGCAGCAGATGGAATCGACCACCGGATAGATGGCTCGGACGCTGGCCTCGACGAAGGCCTGTTCCTTGAAGAGCAGCATGATCGCGGCTAAGCGCATGGGATGGCCTCGGGGAAAAAGGGGAGGGAACTGCCTGCGTCCGTTTTACTTCTCAATCCATCCCTCCGGCCATATGCGGTCAGAGATCTCTTCAGGCAACTCTTCAAGGCGCTTCGTAACGAGTCTTTCGTAGTAATGGGGAAGTCCCTTGAAATAATGAAAGTCGCGCAGGCTGGGATGAAACTTCTTCCAAACTTGCTCATACCAAGCGGAATCGACCACATCGAGATGGCTGTAATTCAGGATCTTAGTCAGAATGCGCTCATCGTCGCCAACACACGTCCCGTGGTGCAAACGCCATTCCTCGGGGAGCGAAACGGTTTTAGGTTTGCGTCCCTTGCGCAAGTATTCCTTCCATCGCGCCGGGCAATGCCACTGGATCGCGCGGAGGCTGCTGAAATGGAATCCCCGGCGAAGAAAGACCAGCGGTCGCAAAGCTTTGTCGGACGGTTCGATGATCTGATAATTCCAACGGTAAAAATAATTTATGACAGAGGCCTTGTAGGCGGCCCACTGGGTTTCCTGCACATGCTGCCAGCATTTGCGCAGGGTCTCTTCGGGCCAGATCTCGTCTGAGTCGACGATTAGGTAATAGTCAGCCTTGGTATCGAGGGCCATGGCGGCATTCCGCTGCTTGGCCTCGCCCTCGGCGCCAGGAACATCGGAAAGGTCCCTTTGCACCACCAGGCGGATCTTGTTGTCCGGATCGGGAACTTGCAGCAGCCGGTTCAAACTTTCGTCATGCCCCACATCCTGGCCGGCTAAATTGCGGTCATACTGGCTGGCGCAACAAATCGAATCGACCACCGGATAGATGGCTCGGACGCTGGCCTCGACGAAGGCCTGTTCCTTGAAGAGAACCATGATGGCGGCTAATCGCATGTATTCGATAGTTTAAGATTAGGCTTGGAATGGCCAGCGCAAAAATCGCTGCACCTCTCTACAAAGATGAGCTTTACCTTCCCTTTCGCACAAACCAGCATGCCGGGATATGTCATCCGAAATGAAGGCCGTCCCATCACGGCACATCGCGCGCCTCGACGTTGTGAGAGCGGTGGCCTTCCTGGCCGTTTTTTCATTCCATCTGACCGCCCGCTTTAGCCGCATGGGAGTGCCTTGGCACAAACTGTTCCGCGACTATTCCGTCTGGCCCAGGGAACTCTTTTTTCTTCTGCCAGTGGCCTTCGGATGGCTGGGTGTGGCGCTCTTCTACGTCCTGAGCGGTTTTTGCATTCACTACGCCACCCTTGGACGAAAGACGCCGTTCAATGTGCGAGATTTTTATTGGCGGCGGTTCTTGCGTATTTATCCCGCTTATATCGTCGTCGTATTCGTCTTCTCGCTTTTGGCCCCGTGGTTGCCGTACCGGTATTTCAATTTCTGGCAGGTGCTGGCCCATGTGTTGATGATCCATAATTTTCTCAAGGCGACGATCTTCGGCATCGATGGAGTGTTGTGGAGCCTGGCCGTCGAAATGCAGTTTTATCTGCTCTACCCCCTTCTCCTTCTGCTGGCCCGGCGCTGGATGGGCCTGGACCGATGCTTGGTCCTCTCCCTCATTCTTAACGTGGCTTTCCAGCTCTTTTTCAGTTTCAGGGAGGATAGCTGGACACCTATTCGCACGACCTGGGGCTTTCCGTTGATGACCTGGTGCGACTGGATTATCGGAGCCTGCCTGGCGGATGCCTACGTGCGGGGCACGCGCCTGTTTCCACGGGAAAATTTGTGGCTGATTCTGAGCGGGCTCATGCTCGCCGGATCGGTCAATTTTAAGATCCTGAATTGCCAGTCGTTCCTGTTCGGATCCGTCTTTTTTGCGGTGTTGCTCCAACGCTACCTGGCCGTGCGGGCGCCTCTGCAATGGTTCGAGCGGCTCTTCATCCCGCTGGGGATGATTAGCTATTCGCTCTATCTCTGGCATGAGCCGCTCCTGCTGTTGGTGAACAAGTGGGGGCTCGATCATCATCTCTTTACCACGCCTCTCCGCCATGCCGCGATTGAGCTGGGTATGACGATCGCGCTTGTTCTTCCGCTCGCCGTGGCGTCCTATTACTTGCTGGAAATCCGCGCTCCAGCGGCGATCCGGAATTTCGTGGCAAAGCGGAAATTAACGGCGAAACCGCTGCCTTTGCCGGGAGTGGTCGTGGAGTCGCCGTTGCGGGACGTTTAAAGCAACGCGCTTTGTAGCCGCCGACCCAAGGGGGTGAAACACGAGCGCCACGCCCTTACTGAGCGTGGCTTGCTGAGGGTGATTCGCCAACCGACCTAGGCGACGACGGCGGAGTCTTCGATCTTCGTGGCGGGAGCGGCCTTTTTCAGGTAAGGCAACGTCTTCTCGACGGTGGCTGCCACGCTGATGCCGTACTTGGCGCGGAGAGCGTCGGGCTTGCCGTGCTCGATGAAGGCGTCGGGCCAGCCGATGCGGACGACCGGAGTCTGCAGGCCGCGATTGGCCAGTTCCTCGAGGACCGCGCTGCCGAAACCGCCGGGCAGCACGTGGTCTTCCATCGTCACGACTACTTCGGCGCTACGCGCGAAGAAATCGAGCAATGCGCCGTCGAGCGGCTTGACCGAGCGGGGATTGATCACCGCCGTGGAGAAGCCTTTCGCTTCGAGTTCCTTGGCGACTTCCAGCGCCATGGGCAGGAGCGCGCCGAGGCCGAGGATGGCGACCTGCGTGCCATGCTTCACGACTTCCGCCTTGCCGATGGGTATCAGCGCGGGCTTGGCCTTGACCGCCACGCCAGGGCCGGTGCCGCGCGGATAGCGGATGGCGATCGGGCCGTCGTGGTGCAAGGCGGTGAAGAGCATGTCCGCCAGCTCGTCCTCATTTGCGGGGCAAAGATGGACCAGGTTCGGGATGCAACGCAGGTAGCTGATGTCGAAGAGACCGTGGTGCGTGGGGCCGTCATCGCCGGAGAGACCGCCGCGATCCATACAGAAGACGACGTTCAGGTTTTGCAGGCAGACGTCGTGGACGATCTGGTCGAACGCGCGTTGCAGGAAGGTCGAGTAGATGGCGCAGAACGGCTTGTAGCCCTTGGTTGCCATGCCCGCCGCGAAGAGCACCGCGTGCTCCTCGGCGATGCCGACGTCGAAATAGCGGTCGGGATGCTTCGGCTGGAAGATATCGAGCGCGGTGCCATTCGGCATGGCGCCGGTGATCGCGACGACTTTGGAATTCTGGTCGGCCAGCTTGACCATCGTCTCGGCGAAGATCTGCGAATAGGTCTTCGGCCCGGTGGAAGTCGTCTCGACGCCCTTTTCCGGATCGTAGGTGTTCGGGCCCACGCCGTGATACTTCTTCTGCTTGGAAATGCCGATGTCGAAGCCCTTGCTCTTCTGCGTGATGACATGCAGGAGGACGGGGCCTTCGTGGTGCTTGGCGAAATCGAGAGTCTTGATCAGTGTCGGCAGATCGTGGCCGTCGATCGGGCCGTAATAGGAGAGGCCCATTTCCTCGAAAATCAGGCTCGGGCGATGTCCGGTGGAAAGCAGGCCCTTGACCGCGCCCTCGGCCTTGAGGGCGAGATTCTTGCCGGTTTCGCCAGTGAATCGCTCGACGAGTTTTTCCATGCTGCGATGCAGGTTCTCGTAACGGGGATCGGTGACGATGTTGGTCAGGTGCTTGGCAATCGCGCCGACATTCTTGTCGATCGACCATTCGTTGTCGTTCAGGATGACGACCAGCCGCTTGGTGTGGGATGAGATGTTGTTGAGCGCCTCGTAAGTGATGCCGCAGGTGAACGCCGCATCGCCGCAGAGCGCGACGACATGCTCGTCGCCGCCACGAAGATCACGCGCCGTTGCCATGCCGAGCGCGGCGGAGAGGGCGGTGCCCGCGTGGCCCGCGCCGTAGGAATCATGCTCGCTTTCGGTGCGGAGCATGAAGCCGTTGAGGCCATCCGCCTGGCGGATGGTGTGGAAACGGTCGCGGCGACCGGTCAGGAGCTTGTGGACGTAGGCCTGATGGCTGACGTCGAAGACAAAGCTGTCTGTGGGCGTATCGAAAACGGTATGAAGCGCAATGGTCAGCTCGACCACGCCAAGATTGGGGCCGAGATGGCCGCCGGTCTTGGCCAGAACAGCGATGAGTTCGTCGCGAATTTCCTGCGCGAGCGTGGGAAGCTGCTCGAGGGAGAGCTTCTTGACGTCGGTGGGAGAGTTAATGGAGTCGAGCAGGCGTGCCATGGTAAGGGGTGAGAGTTAGCGCGGGAGAGGGGGTCGAGGCAAGTATTATTGCAACAAAAGGGCAACGAAGGGGAGTGTTTATTCGTCTCCAGATGGCGTGTCCGCTCACCCCGGGCCTGCTAGGTCGTCAGAGGTGTTTCCGCTGCGGGAGCCTCTTCCATGCGCAGAAAAAGACCCGTGGCGACGAGGGGCAGGACGGCGTCGGCCAGTTCCTCCTCTGGAATGGCCCGGGCGTGGCTCCATTCGAGGACGGTGCCGCAGATGGCCCAACTGGCGGCGGTGGCGCGTAGTTGCGCTTCGGAGCATGATTTCACCTTGTCACTCCGGCTCAATTCCTTTAGCAGAAAGTTGCGCACGATGGTGCGGACGGTCGATTCGACGATGGGCTCGAAGGGCCGCTGATGCTCCTCGCAACACGACATCAGGCGTCCGAGAAAATCGCAGACGGCGAGGATGAGCTGCTTCACCCCACCGGAGCAGGTTCCGGAAGCTCCCGCCATCCGGGCTTCGAACAGGGCGCCGAAGTCGCTTTCGATCATGGCCTCGAGGAGTTCGAATTTGTCCTTGAAATGGGCATAGATCGTCCCCCGATTCAACGTCGAGCGCTCAGCGATGTCCTGCATCGTGATCGCCTCGAAATTCCTTTCCCCCAAGAGTGATCCCAGCGCCTGAAAGAGCATTTGGCGCGTGCGCTTGACGCGAGGATCGACTTCCGAAGGAGGAGACATTCTCCTCACACTAGCCAAGGGGCCCCGGGAAAGCAATTAAAGACAAACGTGTGAAAGACAACATATGTTGATTTGCTGGTTGACGTTTTGGAGGGAGGCGCTATTAAAAGACAAATGTTCGTTAACCAACGAGTGTCTGAAGCGAGCTCGATTCTTCACCCCCAACCGACCACTACCTCTGAACCATGAAATTACTCCACGTTGATTCCAGTATTCTCGCCGCCAATTCCGTTAGCCGGATTCTTTCCGC
This sequence comes from Methylacidiphilales bacterium, assembly GCA_026225555.1. Lineage (GTDB taxonomy): Bacteria > Verrucomicrobiota > Verrucomicrobiia > Methylacidiphilales > UBA1321 > JABDGH01. The sequence goes on along the minus strand of JAMFSY010000004.1, from coordinate 7,093 downwards.
CGATCTCGTCGAAGCGCAACGCCGTCTCCATCCCGGGCTCGAGGTGATCCATCGCGATCTGGCTGCGCAGCCCTTGCAGCATCTTTCCGGCGCTCATCTGGCCGCCGCCCAGGGAACGACCCCGGAGACGGGCTTGGACGTCGAGGCGAGCGTTGCCGCGCTGGAGGAATTTCTAGCCGCGGATATCATCGTCATTGGCGCGCCGATGTACAATTTCGGCCTGCCGAGCCAATTGAAGGCCTGGGTCGATCGGCTCGCCGTTGCGGGCAAGACCTTCCGCTATTCCGAAAAGGGCGTGGAAGGTCTGGCTGGCGGTAAAAAGCTCCTGATCGCCTCGTCGCGGGGTGGCGCTTATGCCGATACGCCGATCGCCTTCCTCGATCACCAGGAAAGCTACCTGCGAGCCATCTTCGGGTTCCTCGGCATTACCGACATCACGGTCATCCGAGCGGAAAATGTGGCGCGGACCGAACTGCGCGAAAAATCCATCGCCACGGCCCGGGCCGAAATCGCCGGGATCGCCGCTTGAAGGGCACACTTGGGAGCTTGCTGAAAAGGAACTTATTCTCGACAATTTCGGTCATCCTGAGCTTGTCGAAGGATCAGTTCTCCCTCGGTAAGAAACAGGAGGCAACCAACCTGATCCTTCGACAAGCTCAGGATGATTGCCTTTTTCCGCAGGCTTCTAGATGAATCTCAGGATGCTCTCGTTCCCTTTCAACCTTAGTTAATAACCTCATGAAAATAGCTCTTTGGATTGCTCAGATTCTTTTGGCGTTCGCCTTCCTGGCCTCCGGTGGGATGAAGCTCTTCGCGTTCGACAAGATGGCCGCCCAGATGCCCGGCCTCGTGGAACTCCACGGCCTCTTCATCTTTATCGGCCTCTGCGAAGTGGCGGGGGCGGCAGGCCTGATTCTCCCGCTCCTGACCGGTATCTATCCGATCCTCACCGCGTGGGCGGCGGCAGGGCTGGCGACGATCATGGTACTGGCGGCAGGCTTCCACATTTACCGTGCGGAGTACGATCACCTGCCCCCGGTGGCGGTGTTATTCCTGCTCGCCGCCTTTGTGGTTTGGGGCCGGGGCCTGAGAAAAGCGGCTTAAAAGCCAAAGCCCGCAGAGGCTCATGACCGCCCCTGCGGGTCCTTCCGCAGGGGGCTTGCCGAGAAGAGTTGAACCTGTACGCTCTCTTTGGCGTCCAAGCCATACTGCATGAAACGATTTCTTCTTCCCGGCGTGGTCCTGCTTCTCGCGACCGTTCCGGCGCTGGCCCAAACGTCCTCCACCGATGCGGTGACGGAAATGAACCGCGACACCACCCTGCTGAACATGATCTCGGCGGCGGGCTGGGTCATGATTCCATTGGCGTTGGCCTCCATCGTCGCGTTCACGCTCATCATCTATTGTTTTGCCACGCTGACGGAGAAGAGCATCACCACCCCGGAACTGCTCGAGCGGATGGAGCCCTTCTTTGAGAATGAGGATCTCGACGGGCTCGCGGTCTATGTCTCCGAACGTCCGCAGGCGACCGCGCGGATCGTCGATCGGATTCTCAAATTTCTCGAGCGTCATCCCGATGCCGATGCGGAATCGATCAAGGCCGTGGCCGAGACCGAGGGCAATCGTATTGCCGCGCGGCTGAACCAGCGCGTGCTCTACATCATGGATGTCGGCGTGCTCGCGCCCATGCTCGGTCTTTTTGGCACGGTCGTCGGCATCCTGAGCTCGTTCGGCCACATCGCCCAGCAGGCCAGTCCGATGCGCACCATGCTGCTGGCGGGCGGCGTTTCGCAAGCGCTGGTCTCGACCTCGGCGGGCCTGATCGTCGGTATCACGGCGATGGCGTTCTACGCTTATTTCCGGGGCCGGGTCGGCAACCTGATTTCTATCCTCGAAGCGGAAGCGACGCTCCTGACGCAGGAACTCATCCTGCTCTGCCGCCGCCACCGCCTCGCACCCTAATTAATCCCGCGTCATGAACCTGCGCCGCCGCATCAACCAGGAGCCGCTCCAGTTCCAGCTCGCGCCCATGATCGACGTCGTCATGTTCCTGCTCTGCTTCTTCCTGCTGACCTGGAACCTGGCGCGTTACGAGCAGGACCTCGAGGTGAAAGTGCCCGTGGCCAAGAACGGCAAGGAACCCGCGCGGCTCCCCGGTGAAATCATCATCAACCTACGCAAGGACGGCACCGTCGAATTGGAACGGGCCACGCTGACCCTCGCCCAGTTGCAACAAAAGCTGACCGATATCGAGCAGGTTTACCCCGATCAGGTCGTGATCATTCGCGGGGACGTTCACGCGCAGTATGACGACCTGGTGAAGGTGATGGACGCCTGCCGTGCCGCGAAGCTGACCAACATCGCTTTCGCCACGAACCGACCGGAAAAGGACGGGACGTAAAAAGGCCTCCGCCTTTCTGAGCTAACGCACACTAATGGGTTGGGAGTTTTCCATCTTTATTTAAAAAGCCTGTCATCCTGAGCTTGTCGAAGGATCAGTTCGGCCTGCAGGAGGTAGCTGTCGCACTCCGTGCGACAGAGGACAGGGGGGGCCGGTGCATGGAGTTCTCCAGCTACCCGCCGAACTGATCCTTCGACAAGCTCAGGATGACAGCATTTAATGGAGAGAACGCATGCATCGATCCTCGATTCTCTTTCTTCTGCTTGGGGCGAGTTGCTGCGTCGCTCAAGCCCAGGACGCCCAGCCGCCGATAGCTCCACCCGCCGAGACGAATGTGGCTCCGCCGGTTGCCCAGCCGGTCGATCCCAATGCGCCTCCCCCTGTCGCCGTGCCAGTCACACCCGCCGATCTTGGGCCGGCGACAAATGCCGCGCCGGAAGCCGCTCCGAGTCTCGTCGTGCTCAATCCCGCCGCGACCCGTTTCGACAGTGCAATGGCCTCCTTCAACGCCGCCCAGTATGCGGACGCGGTCAGCGCCTTCTCCGATTTCGTGCGCGATTTCCCGCAGGACCGGCGGCGCGAGGAAGCGCTCTATCGTCTTGCCGAATCGTACCGCAACCTGGGCCATCCGGCCGATGCGCTCGCGGCCTATACTTTCGAAGTACAGAGCTATCCCGACGGTCCCTTGCGGATCAACGCGGAATTGCGGCGCGGCGCGATTCTCTTCGATGAGAAAAAATTCACCGACGCGATCGTCCCGCTCCAACTGGTCGCAACGAAGGGCAACGAGGAACTGCAGGCACCCGCTAATTATTTGCTGGGGAGAGCGTATCTCGCGACGGCAAACGAGGCCGATGGTCGTCCTCTTTTGCAGGCGCTCGTCGATGCCCAGCCTCCGGGAAAATATGCCGGGGATGCCGCGCAGGCCTTGGCGGAATTGGATGACTCGCAGGGCCATTTCGCCGATGCACTTCCGCTCTGGCAAAAAGCGCTCGCGCTCACGACCGATCCGGCATCGCAGGCCACGATCGCGGCGAGGGGAGGCTGGTCGGCCTTGGGCGTGAAGCAACCCGACGTGGCGGAAAAGCTCTTTCAGACCGCTCGCCGTTTCGACGCCAAAGGCGAGGCCCGGAAGGTCGCGAATACCGGACTGCTCCGCATTCTCTTCCAGCAAAAGCGCTACAGCGAATGGGTCGCCACTTACCATGCGGAAAAGGACAAGCTGCTCGATAGCGCCAAGGGTGAAATTCTTTACGACCTGGGCCATTCGGAATTCTCGCTCAAGCACTGGGCGGCATCGGCGTCGGCCTTCGATCAATATTTGCAGGAATTCGCCGCCGACCCGAGCGCCGTGACGGCGGCGTATGAGCGCTTTCTCGCGGGCATTCAGTTGGATCGCACCCGAACGGCGGTAGACGCGGAGGCTTATCTGAAGGCCTGGCCGCAATCGCCCTACCGCGCTCGCGTGCAACTGGTCGAGGCTCAGGAATTGGCCTCGGAAAAGAAGACCAACGAGGCGCTGCCGCTCTGGGAAAGTCTCGCCGTGGAAAAGGGCGATGCCGATTGGCCTCACCGCGATATCCTGCTCGAACTGGCCCGCAGCTATGATGAAGTGAAACTCTGGCCGAAGGCCGCGACGGCTTACCAAGCTTATCTCGACGATCTCTCATCCAGTCCGGGTGACAATAAAAAGAAGGCCGCGCGCCAGATGTTGCAGGCGCAGGCCCGGCTCGCGGTCTGCCTGCAAAATGCCGACCAGCTTCTCGCCGCCACCCAAGCCTGGCAGGCCGTGCAATCACAGGCCCCTGCCGGTTCGCCGGAACAGGAAACCGCGCTGGAATCGCTCGGCCTGATTTACGCCAAGGGCGGTCCTGGACAGGAAGCCGACATGGCGGAAACCTTTCGCCAACTGATCGCGCAATTTCCGCAAAGTCCACTTCGCGCGATGGCCGCTTTTTCCGTCGGTGATTCACTCTTTAAAAAGCATGACTACGCGGGGGCGGAGCCCTACCTGCTGAATGCCCGCCAGTGGGATGCCGCCGCGTGGCAACAACCGGCAACCCAGCGGCTGGTGCTCGGCGCATATGGGCTGAAGGATCGAGACAAGACATTGGCGTATCTCAAGGATTACGATGTGGTTCCTCTTCCAACCGATCCGCAGGCGCGGATCGCGGCCCGCTTGCCTGCCGCGCTTTTTTATTGGCTCGCGGAGGAGGCGCGCAAGGCGGGCGCGTGGGACGAAGCGGAGGTCTTTTACGCCCGTGTAACCACGCATCCCGAGCCGGGCGATCTCCTGGCGGGCGCATGGTGGCAGCTCGGCCAGGTCCAAAGCCAGCGCAAGGAATGGCCTGCGGCGGTCATCAGTTACGGCAAGTATCGCGACCTGAAACCGGCCACGAAAGACGCCACGGTCATCCTGCTTGCGCTCGGCCGTGCGGAACTTGGCGCGGGCGATACCGACGCGGCCAAAGCGCTCGGCCAGCAGGCGCTTTTGCAGGAGCCGGAAGGCCCGAATAGCGCCGCCGCCCGCATGCTTCTGGCCGAGACCGCCTTCGCCGCGCGGAGCTATCCGGAAGCCGCCCGGATGTTTGCGACCCTGGCCGTGCTTTTCGATGATCCCAAGATTACGCCCCAGGCCATGGCGCGCGCCGCGGATGCCTTTGACCGGGGCGGCGACGCGAAGTCATCCGCCGATTGGCGGCAGAAGCTCCAGGCGAAGTATCCACAATTCGAGTCTTCATCTTATCTCTAATCTCTTTAAAATTTGCCTGCATCTCTGTTTACGGGAGCGCCTGGAAGCTTGCTGAAAAAGGCCGTCATCCTGAGCGAAGTCGAAGGATCAGTTCAGCTGCCTTCACGGCCACCGAGTAGAACTGATCCTTCGACCAGCTCAGGATGACCAAATTTTGAAAAGAGAACTCTTTTTCAGCAAACTCCCAAGGCTCTCCAAGTACCGCTGATCTCTGATCGATTTCATTTTTGCAATCCAGTTAGTGGAAAAACTTTGAAGCTTCCGCGCCTCGCTTAAGTCCAAGAAATCACCATGAAAATTCATTCATTTAGAACCGTCCTGCTGGCCATCGTCGTGGTACTGACGTCGCTGGCTGGTATCAATCGCGCCTCCGCCATCGATGTCGGGGTCGCCGTCGGCACACCTCCCCCGCCTCCCGGGGGTTATGAACGTCCCTGGGCCCCGCCTTACCGGGGTGCGGTCTGGATTCGTCCCCATCACGAATGGCGGGACGGGCGCTGGGTCTGGATCCACGGCTACTACGGCTATCCTCCCCGCCGCGGCTCGGTCTGGGTGGAAGGCCATTGGGGCCGCGGCTACTGGCATCCCGGTCACTGGCGCTAAAGTCAGTTCTTAGAAGCTCACGCGCCGTCCCATCCGGCGTGTGAAGCTGTTTGACCCTCCGCCCCGAGTATCCGATACTTGGGGCCTATGACGGTCGAAACTTCACCCTCGCGCCCTTCCGCCGCACCGGCGGTTGAACCTGCTCTCCCGCCCAAGCGGTCGGAGATCGAATCGCTTTACGATCAGTACGTCGTGCCGCTCGCCAATCGCGGATTGACGCTCACGCGCGGCGAAGGCCGGCACGTCTGGGACGACCAGGGCAAGAAATACCTCGATCTCGGTGGCGGAGTCGCGGTTAACAGCCTGGGCCATGCGCATCCCGCCATTCGCGAGGCACTCGCCCGGCAAAGTGAAAAACTCATTCACAGCTCGAACCTCTATTATAACGAGGGACAGGCGCGCCTTGCCCAGCGGCTGGTCGAGCTGACCGGGCCCGGTAAAGTTTTTTTCTGCAATAGCGGAGCGGAGGCCAATGAAGGCCTGATCAAACTAGCCCGCAAGGTGGGTCATGAGACGGGGCGTTACGAAATTATCACCACGCTCAATTCATTCCATGGCCGGACCATGGCGACGCTCTCCGCGACCGGGCAGGACAAGATCAAGCAAGGCTTCCAGCCCTTGCTCGAAGGCTTCACCCATGTTCCCTTCAACGATCTCGCGGCCATCGAGGCGGCCCTCACACCGCGGACGATTGCGGTGCTCGTCGAGGGCATCCAGGGCGAGGGCGGAGTCTTCGTCGCCACGCCGGAATATTTGCTCGGCTTGCGCAAACTGGCCGACAAGCATGGACTGCTCTTGCTGATGGATGCCGTGCAGTGCGGCTATTTTCGCTCCGGCCGTTGGCAGAGTTATCAGCGGATTTTGGAAAACACGCCGGACGGGGAAAACTTCACGCCGGATGCCATCGCCATGGCGAAATCGCTGGGCGGCGGCTATCCCATCGGCGCGGTTTGGATTCGCGAGCCCTACCAGAATGTCCTCGGTCCCGGCAGCCATGGCACGACTTATGGCGGATCGCCGCTGGCGTGCGCGGTGGCTCTCGCCGTACTGGACGTCGCGGAGAAGGAGGATCTCGCCGCCAATATTCGCGAGCGGGGCGAGGAACTGAAACGGGGGCTCGAGGCCCTCGTCGGCACGCGCGGCATCAAGGACGTGCGCGGCATGGGCGGTTTGATCGGCCTGATCGTGGAAGACGAACCGGTCAAGGTCGTCGCGCGGCTGACCGAAGCCGGGCTGATCCTGATTCCGGCGGCCAATCACGCCGTTCGTTTCCTCCCGCCGCTTAATGTAACGGCGGAAGAAATCGCGGACGCATTGCGAATCGTCGCGGAAACCCT